>NZ_DASSMH010000053.1:0-37406 GCF_035688975.1 Intrasporangium sp.
GAAGCCCGGCCAGAGGCGCGCGGAGGCGAGGGTCGCGGCGAGGAGGCTCTCCTGGCCGAAGGCGGCCTCGCTCGTGGGCGCGATCATGCCGGCGGCCGCGAAGGACGCCCCGCCACCCGGGTCGTCGTCGAAGACCTCGACTCGGCAGCCTCGGCGGGCCAGCGCCCACGCGCTGGCGAGGCCGATGATGCCGGCTCCGACGACCGCGACCCTCGGACCCGTGGGGGGACTGGCCGGGCTGCCCACCTCCACCGTGCTCACGGCTCCCCCGGCAGGGCCGCGGCGAAGGCAGCGGTCGCCGCTGCCGGGTCCGGGGCCTGCGAGACGGCCGAGACCACCGCGACGCCGTGGGCGCCGGCGAGCACCAGGCGCGGCACGAGGTCGGCGGTGACCCCGCCGATCGCGATGACGGGCAGCGACGTCGCGGCCGCGACCGCGCCGATCCCCTCCGGGCCCAGGGCGGCGGGCAGGCCGGCCTTCGTCGACGTGGGCGCCGCCGGGCCGACGCCGAGGTAGGTGGCCCCCGCCTCTTGCGCGGCGCGGGCGGCGGACGGCGTCCGCGCGGTCGCCCCCACGACGAAGCGTCGTCCGGCGAGGGCCCGCACGTCCGCGACCTCGAGGTCGTGCTCGCCCACGTGCACGCCGTGGGCGCCCGCGACGAGCGCGACGTCGACGCGGTCGTCGACGAGGACCAGCGCGGCATACGGCGCGGCGGCCTCGAGCACCGCGCGGGTCAGCGCCACGGCCGCACGGTCGGTGCACTCCTTGGCCCGGACCTGGATGACGCCGGCGCCTCCCCGCAGGGCGGCGTGGACGTCGGGGAGCGGGTCCCGGCCGCCGCGCGTGTCGGTGAGGACGTGGAGGCGCGGGACGCGACCGCCCGCGAGCCGGTGGTCTGATGGGCCGGCGGTCGTGTGCTGCAGCATCGGTGCTCCTCGGTCCCTGCGCCGGCATGATCCGGATCAGGTGTGGACGGTCGGGGCCGCGTCAGCCCCCTCTCAGCCCGGTGCGCCGGACTCCCGTGAAGGACGGCGCCACCTTATGCCGTGTCGTGCCTCGGGCGCGAGAGGGGCGCCACACTGCGAGACCGCGGGGGCGCGGGCGACCCCGGGCGACCGCGGGAGGCGCCGCACCTGCGGGATAGCCTTGGAGGATGAGCGCAGCAGTGGACCCCCGCGTCGTCGCCGCCGTCACCGAGCTCGCGGAGCGGGCCCGCGTCGCCTCCCGGCGGCTCGCCCTGCTCACCCGCGCCGAGAAGGACGGGGCCCTCGCCGGCATGGCCGACGCGGTCGAGGCCGCGACGCCGCAGGTCCTCGCCGGCAACGCCGACGACCTCGAGCGCGGCCGGGCGGCGGGTATGCCGGAGGGGCTGCAGGACCGCCTTCGCCTCGACGAGGCCCGGGTGGCCGCCGTGGCACAGGCGCTGCGTGACGTGGCGGCGCTGCCCGACCCCGTGGGCGAGGTGGTGCGCGGCGGGACCCTCGCCAACGGCCTGCAGATCCGTCAGGTGCGGGTGCCGATGGGCGTCATCGGGATGATCTACGAGGCCCGACCCAACGTCACCGTCGACGCGGCCGGCCTGTGCCTCAAGTCGGGCAACGCCGTCCTGCTGCGCGGTGGCTCCGCCGCGGCCTCGAGCAACCGGGCCCTCGTGACCGCCATGCGCGACTCCCTGGCGGGCCAAGGGCTCCCCGAGGACGCCATCACCCTCGTCGACGAGGGTGGCCGAGACGCTGCGCGGGCCCTCATGACGGCGCGCGGCCACGTGGACCTCGTCATCCCGCGCGGGGGCGCCGACCTCATCTCCACCGTCGTGCGCGAGTCGACGGTGCCGGTCATCGAGACCGGCGTCGGCGTCTGCCACGTCTACGTCGACCGAGCGGCCGACCTCGACAAGGCGGCGAGGATCGCGCTCAACTCCAAGACCCACCGGCCGAGCGTCTGCAACGCGGCAGAGTCCCTGCTCGTCCACCGCGACGTGGCCGCCGACTTCCTGCCCAAGATGCTGACGGACCTGGCGGCCGCGGGCGTGCGCCTGCACGTCGCGCCCGAGGTCGCCGGCTACGCCGAGGCGGCGGGCGCGGCATACGACCTCGCCCAGGACGCCGACTTCGGCACCGAGTGGCTGGCTCTCGAGCTGAGCGTGGCGGTCGTCGACTCCATCGACGCCGCCATGGACCGGATCCGGCGCTACGGCTCAGGGCACACCGAGGCGATCGTCACCGAGGACCGCGGCGCGGCCCGCCGCTTCACGGCCGAGGTGGACGCGGCGGCGGTCATGGTCAACGCGAGCACGCGATTCACCGACGGGGGCGAGTTCGGCTTCGGCGCCGAGATCGGCATCTCGACCCAGAAGCTGCACGCGCGCGGCCCGATGGCCCTGCCCGAACTCACGACGACGAAGTGGATCGTCGAGGGCGACGGTCACGTCCGCTAACGGCCCAGGGCAGGCCCACCGCGTTCGAGGTATTCGGCGACCGCAGGCGGTCGCCGACTACCTCCACCCAACCGCAGGGGCTCGGATGTCCGTCGATGCGGGCGCGCCGCGCGAGGGCTGGCACAATGGCCAGCCATGGAAGGCACCGAGGTCCGCAAGCTCGCCGCGCTCGAGGACGCGCACTGGTGGTATCGCGAGCGTCGCCACCTCCTCGCCAAGGCCATCTCCGGTATGCCGCCGGGCCGGGCGCTCGACGTCGGCGCTGCGGGGGGCGGCAACACCCGGGTGCTGCGCCGGGCCGGCTGGCAGGCGGCGGCCCTGGAGTACGGCGCCGAGGGTGCCGAGGTGGCGCACGACCGGGGCCTGCCCACCCTGCGGGCCGACGCGACGTCGCTACCGCTCGCCGACGACAGCCTCGACCTCGTCGTGGCCTTCGACATCCTCGAGCACCTCGTGGACGACGACGCCGCGGTGCGCGAGGTGCACCGGGTGCTGCGGCCGGACGGGACCTACCTCGTGGCCGTCCCGGCCGACCCGCGGCTCTGGTCCTCCCACGACGAGGCGGTGGACCACGTGCGGCGCTACACCCGCACGACGCTGCTCGCGCTGCTCGAGCGGGGAGGCTTCGAGGTCGCGGAGGTCATGTCGTGGAACGTCCTGCTGCGTCCCGTGGTGGCGATGCGCCGCCGGATGCGCAGCGGGTCGGACCTCGAGGACCTGCACCCGGTCGTCAACCTCGGGCTGCGCACCATCATCACGGCGGAGCGCTACCTGCCGGTGAAGCAGCTGCCGGGCGTGAGCCTCGTCGTGCGGGCTCACCCGCGCCGCTGACCTCCGGTCCCGGCGACCGGAGGATCGGGCGGTCGTGGGACAGGCCAGGCAGCGGCGTGTCGGTCGGCCCGTGGTCGTGCAGCGACGTCGTGAGCGAGTCGTAGGCGATGAAGTACGTGGGGCGCCCCTGCAGGTGGGCGTACATCCGCCCGATGTACTCGCCGAGGATGCCGACGCACACGAGCTGCACAGCGCCGAAGCCGGAGACGATGGCCACGGTCGAGGTCCAGCCGGCCACCGTGTGGCCCTGCGCCGCGGAGAGGAAGATGTAGGCGAGGAGCAAGACGGCGACCGCGCCGCCGCCGAGGCCGGCGATGGTGGCCATGCGCAGCGGGGCG
Source organism: Intrasporangium sp. (assembly GCF_035688975.1). Lineage (GTDB taxonomy): Bacteria > Actinomycetota > Actinomycetes > Actinomycetales > Dermatophilaceae > CALMNV01. The sequence continues at coordinate 3,607 of NZ_DASSMH010000053.1, forward strand.
GTCGAGAACCCCGTCAGCGAGTCGAACGAGAGCTTGACCATCTTCAGCAGGGGGTACTTCGAGCGGCCGGCGGCCCGCTCCTCCCGGCGGTACTCCACGGTGTCGGACGGGAAGTTCAGGGCCGGCACGATGAACCGCAGCACCCGGTTGTGCTCGGGGAGGCTGTTGACGGCGTCGACGGTCGCCCGCGACATCAGGCGGAAGTCGCCCGCGTCGCTGTGCGCGGAGGTCTGCGAGACGAGGCGGATGAGCGTGTAGAACGCGCGGGCGGAGAACCGCTTGAACCACGTGTCGCTCGAGCGGTCGGCGCGCACGCCGTAGACGACGTCGACGCGGTCGCGGCGGGCGGCCGCGAGCATGTCCCGGATCACCTCCGGCGGGTCCTGCAGGTCGGCGTCGAGGGTCACGACGTAGTCGCCCCGGGCCGAGGCGAGCCCGGCGGAGATGGCGGCCTGGTGCCCCGCGTTGGCCCGTAGCCGGATGACCCGCAGCGCCGGCCACTCGCGGTGGTAGCGCTGCAGCAGGGCCGGGGTCAGGTCGGTGCTGCCGTCGTCGACGGCGACGACCTCGTAGCTGGCGTCGACGTCGTCGAGCACGCGCCGAAGGCGCTGGACGAGCAGGGGCAGCACCTCCTGCTCGTTGTACATCGGCACGACGACGGACAGCTCGGGGACCATGGACCCAAGCCTACGGCTCGACCTCGCGGCGACCTGTCAGCTCGATCTCGGCGCGCTGTGGGTCCCGTCCCCGGACGGCAGGCCGCGAAGCGGGCGCCGCACGGGGATGCCACCGGCCGGGGCGCTAGGCTGACGGCATGTCTGATCGTGTCCTGAGCGCCGTGCCCGCTGCAGAGGAAGCCGTGCGGGAGCTGCCGATGCCGCCGATCGCGTTCTTCCTCATCGCGTTCGGCCTGTTCACCGCGCTCCTGCTCGTGACGTGGAGCTTCCGCAACACGGCATACAAGGTGCGGCCGCGCGGGCAGGGCCAGGCCGGACACCACGTGACCCCGCACGAGGGGGCCTCGCACTGAGCATGCGCCTCGGCGTCATGGGCGGGACCTTCGACCCGATCCACCACGGCCACCTCGTGGCCGCGAGCGAGGTCCAGTCGCGGTTCGCCCTCGACGAGGTCGTCTTCGTGCCCACCGGCCAGCCGTGGCAGAAGCACCACCGCAAGGTCGCGCCGGCCGAGCACCGCTACCTCATGACCGTCGTCGCGACGGCCTCCAACCCCCGCTTCACCGTCAGCCGGGTCGACATCGACCGGGCCGGCCCGACGTACACCGTCGACACCCTGCGGGACCTGCACGCCGAGCGCCCGGACGACGAGCTGTTCTTCATCACGGGCGCCGACGCGCTGGCCGAGATCCTGTCCTGGAAGGACGCCGACCTCATGTGGGACCTCGCCCACTTCATCGGCGTCACCCGGCCGGGTCACGTGCTGTCCAACTCCGGGCTGCCCGAGGAGGGCGTGACGCTGCAGGAGGTGCCCGCCATGGCGATCAGCTCGACCGACTGCCGCCGCCGGGTCGCCGAGGGCAACCCCGTGTGGTACCTCGTGCCCGACGGCGTCGTGCAGTACATCAACAAGTACTCCCTGTATGCCGGTCCGCCGCGGCTCGTGCCTCCCGTGGGTCCCCCGCACCCTCACGACGAGGGCGCCGGGGACGGCCGGTCGGCGCCCCGCTCGGGCCCCCACCACGGGCCGCTGGCCCCATCCGTCTAGGAGATCCGTGACCGCCCCCCAACACGCCCTGCGCCTCGCGAAGGCCGCCGCCGTCGCCGCGGAGGACAAGATCGCCGAGAAGGTCATGGCGATCGACGTCAGCGACCAGCTGCCGCTCACCGACGTCTTCGTCCTCGCCTCGGCCACCAACGAGCGCCAGGTCGGCGCCATCGTCGACGAGGTCGAGGACCGGCTGCGCGAGCTCGGCAGGAAGCCGATCCGGCGGGAGGGGGAGCGGGAGGGCCGCTGGGTGCTCATCGACTTCGGCGACATCATCGTGCACGTCCAGCACGAGGAGGAGCGGGAGTACTACGCGCTCGAGCGGCTGTGGAAGGACTGCCCCGAGATCGACCTCGACGCCGTCGAGGCGCCCGAGCGGCTCCACCGGCCCGGCGACCACGACGGCGCGGAGGCGTGAGCGAGGTCGTGGCGAAGCCACGGCGGGTCGTCATCCTCCGGCATGCGGAGACCGTCGACAACGCCGCGCGGATCTGGCAGGGGCACAAGGACTCCGAACTGTCGGAGCGCGGCCGCGAGCAGGTGGCCGCCGCCGCACCTGACCTCGCGGCCTACGAGCCGGCCCTGCTCGTCTCGAGCGACCTCCAGCGCGCCGCCGCCACTGCCGACGCCATCGCCTCGCTCACGGGCCTGGAGGTGCGTCTCGACGCGCGGCTGCGGGAGGTGGACGTCGGGCAGTGGCAGGGCATGCACCACGACGAGGTCCGGGAGGGCTATCCCGAGCTGGTGGCGGCGCTCGCCCGCGGCGAGGACGTGCCCAAGGGGGTCACGGGGGAGACGCGGGCCGACGTCGCGGTCCGCACGGGGGCGGCGCTCGCCGACATCCTGCGGGAGCTGCTCCCGGGAGAGACGGCCGTGGTCGTGGCGCACGGGGCGAGCGGGCGAGTCGCGGCCACCGGCCTGCTCGCGCTCGACCAGGACCTGTCCGAGGCCCTCTTCCGCGGGCTGGACAACTGTCACTGGATCGAGCTCGTCGAGGCCCGCGACACCGTGCCGGGCCGACCGCCATGGCGCATCGCCGGATGGAACGTCGGGCCGCGCGCGCGCTGAAACGCTTGTGCGGAGCCCGATTTGGGACCGGCACGGTTTGTTGGCTAGACTCGCGCAGTCGCCTCGACGAGGGGGACGCCGGCGGGAGACCGCTCGGGGCTGTGGCGCAGCTGGTAGCGCACCTCCATGGCATGGAGGGGGTCAGGGGTTCGAGTCCCCTCAGCTCCACCGAACACAGCAGCACGCCGCACCGGGCTACCGGCATACGGACGACCGGGAATGCCGCGGGACGTCCCGCTGCTGCACCCGACTGTGAGCGAGACCGAGGTTGCACCTGTCCGGCGCCGCGACGTCGGGCTGAGGTCCGAGCGGGGCCCGGTGCTGCTCGCGGTGATGCTCTCCACCGCGCTCGTCGCGCTCGACCAGACCATCGTGGCCACCGCGGTCCCGTCCATCGTGCGTGACCTCGGCGGTTTCAGCGAGTTCCCCTGGCTCTTCTCGCTCTACCTGCTGGCCCAGGCGGCGACGGTGCCGGTTTACGGCAAGCTCGCCGACCTCTTCGGCCGCCGGCCCCTCATGTACTTCGGCATCGCGGCCTTCCTCGTCGGGTCGGTCCTCTGCGGGGCCGCGTGGAGCATGCCCGTGCTCATCGCCGCCCGCGCGCTGCAAGGACTCGGCGCCGGGGCCGTGCAGCCCATCGGGATGACGATCATCGGCGACATCTACTCCCTGCGGGAGCGCGCCAAGGTCCAGGGATACGTCGCGAGCGTCTGGGGGATCTCCTCCGTCATCGGACCGACCGTCGGCGGCCTCTTCAGCCAGCTGCTGAGCTGGCGCTTCATCTTCTGGGTCAACATTCCCCTGTGCGTGCTCGCCGCGTGGATGCTGCGCCGCTTCCAGGAGCGGCTCGCGCGGACCGCGGAGGGACGACCGAGGGTCGACTACCTGGGCGCCGCGCTGCTCACCGCGGCCACCACCCTGCTCGTGCTCGGCCTCCTCGAGGGCGGCCAGCGGTGGCCCTGGGCCGGCTGGCAGACCGCCGCCATCTTCGGCTCCGCGGCGGCGCTCTTCGGTGTCTTCGCGCTCGTCGAGCGGCGGGTCGCCGACCCGATCCTGCCCGTGTGGGTCTTCCGCAGCCGCACGCTGCAGGTCACCAGCGCCCTGTCCCTTCTCGTCGGCGGCCTCATCCTCGGCCTGTCGTCCTACGTGCCGACCCTCGGCCAGGAGGTCGCCGGAGCCACGGCCATCGTGAGCGGCTTCACCCTCGCCGCCCTCACGCTCGGCTGGCCGGTCGCGGCTGCCATCTCCGGACGGCTCTACCTCAGCATCGGCTTCCGGACGACCGGGCTGCTCGGCGTCGCACTCGCGGTCGCGGGCTCCATCGTCCTCGTCGTCGGCCCGGTCGGCTCGCTCGGCTACGTGGCGCTCGCCTGCACGCTCATCGGCTTCGGCATGGGCTGGGTCGCCGCGCCCGCGCTCGTCGTGGCGCAGGCGAGCGTCGCCTGGGGCGACCGCGGCGTCGCCACGGCGACGAACATGTTCGCCCGGTCGTTCGGCTCCGCCATCGGAGTCGCGGTCTTCGGCGCGGTCGTCAACGCGGTGGTGGGGGCGCACCCGAGCGCTCCGCTGCTCGCCACGGGCATCCACCGCGTCTTCGTCGGGATCCTCGTCCTGGCGATCGGCATGGGGCTGCTCGAGCTGCTCATGCCGGTGCACCTGGAGAAGACGGAGTGAGCGACGGCGCCCCTCAGACGATGAAGGCGCCCCTCAGACGATGAAGCGGAAGAGCGGGCTGTCCGGGGGGACCCGCTCGATCTGCGGCGGAGCGAGGGCCATCCGCTCGAGCAGGGCCGGCAGGTCGTCGGGAGAGCCCAGCTCGATGCCGACCAGCGCCGGGCCGGTCTCCCGGTTGTTGTGCTTGACGTACTCGAAGAGCGTGATGTCGTCGTCAGGGCCGAGCACCTCGTCGAGGAACCGGCGCAGCGCCCCCGGCTCCTGCGGGAACTCGACGAGGAAGTAGTGCTTGCGCCCTTGGTGCACGAGCGCGCGCTCGACGACCTCGGCATACCGGGTGACGTCGTTGTTGCCGCCCGAGAGCACCGCGACGACCGTCTGGCCGGGTCCCACACCGAGGGCGGGCAGCGCCGCCGACGCGAGCGCGCCCGCCGGCTCGGCGATGATCCCGTCGGACTGGTAGAGCTCGAGCATCTCGATGCAGACCGCGCCCTCGGGCACCGAGACGACCTCGCAGCCACTGTCCCGGACGATGGGGAACGGCACCGCCCCCACCCGGGAGACGGCGGCACCGTCGACGAAGGGGTCGACGGTGGGCAGGTCGACGGGTGCCCCTGCGGCCAGGGCCGCCCGCATCGAGGCCGCCCCGGCCGGCTCGACGCCGACGACGCGGCATTCGGGATGCTCCTCCCGCAGCCACGCGAGGGTGCCGGCGAGCAGGCCCCCGCCCCCCACGGGGACGACGACGACGTCGGGAGCCCGGCCGACCTGGTCCACGAGCTGTCCCACCGCCTCCCGGACGACGGTGCCCTGGCCGGCCACGGTGCCGACGGAGTCGAAGGCGTGCACGAGGGTGGCGCCGGTGCGTGCCGACTCCTCGAGGGCGGCCGACGCGGCGTCGTCGTAGAGGTCTCCCTCGACCACGATCTCGACCCACCGCCCTCCGATCGCCGCCACCCGCTCCCGCTTCTGGCGGGGGGTGGTGCGGGGCAGGTAGATGCGGGCGTGGACGCCGAGGGCTGCGCAGGCCCGGGCGACGCCCTGCGCGTGGTTGCCGGCGCTGGCGCAGACGACGCCCGCGGCGCGGGCCGTCGCGTCGAGCCCGGCGATGAAGTTAGTCGCGCCCCGGGCCTTGTAGGAGCGCACGTCCTGCAGGTCCTCGCGCTTGAGGAAAACCTGCGCGGCCAGGCGGTCGGAGAGCCGCTGGTTGGGGGTGAGCGGGGTGACCGGCACGACGTCGACGAGCCGTCGGGCCGCGGCCTCGACGTCTGCAGCCGTGACGCCGGGGGCGGCTGTGCTCAGGCGATCCGCTGGCACTTGCTCATGAACCGCTCGGCGTCGACGACGGCCCGGTGCAGCTCACCGTGCCCGAGGTCCTCTCCCTGGGCGTCGGTGACCGAGACGAAGCAGACGAGGCGGCGCCCGTCACTGATCGGCTCGGCGCACTGCACCAGGACCTCGGCGCCCACCGGGCTGCCCTTGACGTGCTCGAACTTGACGTAGGTGCCCACCGTGGTCCGGTCGCCCTCGACCGAAGCGCGGCAGACGTCGAAGGCCGCGCGCTCGCACCAGGCGATGAGCCGTGGCGTGGCGAGGACCTCGAGGTCGCCGGTGCCGACGCGGGCGGCGGTGTCGTCGACGGTGACGGTGTGCGAGAACTGGCGCATCGGCATACGAACGAGTCTGACAGACGCCAGGCGCCCCCGGCGCCCACATCTGCAGGCCGGGCGCTGCGCTAACCTTTGGGAGCATGGCCGGACTGCTGCTCCTTCCGCGGCCGCGCTGACCAGGGTCGGAAGCACCCACGTCGACGCGGCCCCTCCTGCGCGAGGGGCTTTCTCTTGCCCCGGGCGTGAAGGCGCGGCGGCCGGCCGGCCGCTCCACACGAAAGAGGCGACATGAGCCAGGCGACGAGCCAGCCGAGCAGCACGGAGACGCCGTTCCGCTACACCGCGCGGATGGCGCAGGACATCGAGGTGGCGTGGCAGGACCGCTGGGAGGAGGAGGGCACCTTCGCCGCGCCGAACCCCGCCGGCCCGTGGGCCGAGCCGGCCAAGGTGTCGGCCCTCGGCCAGAAGCTCGTCGTCCTCGACATGTTCCCCTACCCCTCCGGCGTGGGCCTGCACGTCGGCCACCCGCTGGGCTACATCGCGACCGACGTCTACAGCCGCTTCCACCGGATGCTCGGCAAGAACGTGCTGCACGCCCTCGGCTACGACGCCTTCGGGCTGCCGGCGGAGCAGTATGCCGTGCAGACCGGGCAGCACCCTCGGAAGACGACCGAGGAGAACATGGCGAACATGCGGCGGCAGCTGCGCAGGCTCGGGCTCGGCTTCGACAACCGGCGCACCTTCGCGACGATCGACGAGGACTACTACCGCTGGACCCAGTGGATCTTCCTGCAGATCTGGGACGCGTGGTACGACCGCGACGCCAAGCGGCCCGACGGCGGCCGCGGCCGCGCGCGCCCCATCGCCGAGCTCGTCGAGCAGCTGGAGTCGGGGGAGCGCGAGGTCCCCGGCGCGAGCGGCCGACGGTGGAACGAGCTGTCCGGTGTCGAGCAGGCGGCCGTGCTCGACGGCTTCCGGCTGGCGTACACGGACGAGGCGCCGGTCAACTGGTGCCCCGGCCTCGGCACCGTCCTGTCCAACGAGGAGGTCACCAACGAGGGGCGCTCGGAGCGCGGCAACTACCCCGTCTTCCGGCGGAACCTGCGCCAGTGGAAGATGCGGATCACTGCGTATGCCGACCGGCTGGCGGACGACCTCGACCGGGTGGACTGGCCCGAGAAGGTCAAGCTCATGCAGCGCAACTGGATCGGCCGCTCGCACGGCGCCCGGGTCGCCTTCCCGGTGACGCTTGCCGCTGGCGAGGGCGCGGCCGCGGCCGCGGGCGAACAGCGCTCCATCGAGGTGTTCACAACCCGGCCCGACACGCTCTTCGGCGCGACGTTCATGGTGCTGGCGCCGGAGCATCCGCTCGTGGATCTCCTTGTGCCGGAAGGTGACTGGCCGGCCGCAACACACGACGACTGGAAGGGTGCCGACGCGGCGGCCAGCGTCACCCCGAAGGCGGCGGTGGCGGCATACCGGCTCGCGGCCTCCCGCAAGTCGGATGTCGAGCGGCAGACCGAGGGCAAGGACAAGACGGGTGTCTTCACGGGCACCTTCGCCACGAACCCCATGACGGGACAGGCGATCCCGGTCTTCGTGGCCGACTACGTGCTCATGGGCTACGGCACCGGGGCCATCATGGCCGTGCCCGGCCACGACGAGCGCGACTTCGAGTACGCGACCAAGTTCTCCATCCCGATCGCCCGCGTCGTCGCGCCCTCGCTCGACGCAGCCGACGCGCCCCTGGACGACGCCTACGTCGGCCCGGGAGTGGTGGTGAACTCCGCCAACGACCGCGTGTCCCTCGACGGGCTGACGGTCGAGGAGGCCAAGACCCGCATCATCGCCGAGCTGGAGGAGCAGGGCATCGGCCACGGCACGGTCAACTACCGGATCCGCGACTGGCTGTTCAGCCGGCAGCGCTACTGGGGCGAGCCCTTCCCGATCGTCTACGACGAGGACGGCCTCGCGTACGCCGTGCCGGACGACCAGCTGCCGCTGACGCTGCCGGACGTGCCGGACTACTCGCCGAAGACCTTCGACCCCGACGACGCCGGCTCCTCGCCCGAGCCGCCGCTGTCCCGCCTGCCGGACTGGGTCAACGTCGAGCTCGACCTCGGGGACGGCCGCGGCACAAGGATGTTCAGGCGGGAGACGAACACGATGCCCAACTGGGCGGGTTCCTGCTGGTACTACCTGCGCTACCTCGACCCGGCCAACGACGAGGCGCTCGTCGACCCCGACAACGAGCGGTACTGGATGGCACGCCACGCCACGCCGGTGGCCGGGGCGCCCGCCAGCACGGTCGACCCGGGTGGGGTGGACCTCTATGTCGGCGGTGTCGAGCATGCGGTGCTGCACCTGCTCTACGCCCGCTTCTGGCACAAGGCCCTCTACGACCTCGGGCACGTCTCGAGCGAGGAGCCGTTCCGGAAGTACTTCTCGCAGGGCTACATCCAGGCCTGGGCGTTCACCGACTCGCGCGGCCAGTACGTCCCGGCCGCGGAGGTCGTCGAGTCCCCGGGCCCGGACGGCGAGCCGGTGTTCACGTGGCAGGGCCAGACGGTGAGGAGGGAGTACGGCAAGATCGGCAAGTCGCTGAAGAACTCGGTGAGCCCGGATGAGCTGTACGACGCCTACGGCGCCGACACCTTCCGCGTCTACGAGATGTCGATGGGACCGCTGGAGCTGTCCAAGCCGTGGGAGCTGCGGGCCGTCGTCGGCTCACAGCGCTTCCTGCAGCGCCTGTGGCGCAACGTCGTCGACGAGGAGACCGGCGCGGTCCTCGTCGCCGACGTCGAGCCGGACCAGGCGCTCACGACCCAGCTCCACCAGACCATCCAGGGCGTCCGGGAGGACTACGAGGACCTGCGCTTCAACACCGCCATCGCCAAGCTCATCGAGCTCAACAACGCGGTGACCAAGCTCGACGTGCCCCCGCGTGAGGTGGTCGAGGCGCTCGTGCTCATGGTGTCACCGGTCGCGCCGCACGTCGCGGAGGAGCTGTGGGCACGGCTCGGCCACGAGGGCGGGCTCTCGCGCGTCCCCTTCCCCGTGTCAGAGCCGGCGAAGATCGTCCTCGAGCAGGTCACCTGTGTCGTCCAGATCAGGGGCAAGGTCCGCGACCGCGTGGAGGTGCCGCCGGACATCTCCGAGGACGACCTGCGCGACCTTGTGCTGGCGCGCGAGAAGGTTCGGGCGGCCACCGGGGGCGGCATACGGACGGTCGTCGTCCGGGCCCCGAAGCTCGTCAACGTCGTCCCCGCCTGACCCACCCCCAGACAACTGGGAGGCTGGGTATCGCTATGACGACACCTGGCCCCGCAGACATCTGGGGGGCTGGGGGTGGTGAGGAGGAGCGGGAGTGAGCGTTCGGATCGTCACGGACTCGACGGCGTACCTGCCCGAGGCGCTCGTGCGCGAGCACGGGATCGAGGTCGTCCCGCTCCACGTCGTCGTCGGCGGCAAGGAGCGCGTCGAGAGCGACATCACGCCCGACGAGGTCGCGGAGGCGCTGCGCGCCCACACCGTGGTCACGACGTCGAGGCCGACGCCGGAGGCGTTCGTGGAGTGCTACGGTCGGCTCGCTCACGACGGGGCCACGGCCATCGTGTCCGTGCACCTGTCCGGCGCGATGTCCGGCACCGTCGAGGCGGCGCGGCTCGCCGCCGCCGAGGCGCCCGTCCCGGTCGAGGTCATCGACTCCGAGACCCTCGGCATGGCCATGGGCTTCGCGGTCGTGTCCGGCGCGGAGCTGGCCGCGCGGGGCGCCGTCACCGAGGACGTCAGCCGGGCGATCACCGGGCGGCTGAGCCGGACGAGCGTCCTCTTCTACGTCCACACCCTCGAGCACCTGCGCCGGGGCGGGCGGATCGGCGCGGCCTCCGCCCTGCTCGGCTCGGCGCTCGCCATCAAGCCGATCCTCGCCGTCCGCGGCGGGCGGATCGTGCCCGTCGAGAAGGTCCGCACGTCGGCCCGCGCCATCGCCCGCATCGAAGCCATGGTGCACGAGCACGTGGCCGCGACCGGGATGGCCGTCGACCTCGCGGTCCACCACCTCGACGCCGCGGACCGCGCGGACACCATCGCCGAGCACCTGCGCGCCGCCCTTCCGCAGGCCGGCCGCGTCCTCGTCGTCGAGCTGGGGGCGGTCGTCGGCGCGCACGTCGGGCCCGGCACGGTCGCCATCGCCGCCTCCCCCCGGCCCGAGGAGCCGTGGCCGCCGGGGCAGGTCCCATGAGCGGAGCCCCCCTCCTGAGCGCGTGGGCCGGTGTCGTCGTCGCGTCGTTCCTGCTCGGCTCGGTGAACCCCGCCACGCACATCGCGCGGCTGCTCGGCCACGACCTCGCGGCGTCCGGCTCGGGCAACCCGGGCGCCACCAACGCGGGCCGGGTGCTCGGCCGCAGGTGGGGCGTCGTCGTCGGCGTCCTCGACGTGCTCAAGGGCCTCGTGCCCGTCTTCGTCACCGGCCACTGGCTCGGTGCCCATGCGGGGTATGCCGCCGGCCTGGCGGCGGTGCTCGGCCACGTGTGGTCGCCCTTCCTCCGCGGCCGGGGCGGCAAGGGCGTCGCGACGACCCTCGGCGCCATGCTGGGGGTCCACCCCTGGGTGGCCCTCGTCGTCGTCCTCCTCTTCGGCGTCGCGGTCCTCGTCACGCGATGGGTGGCCGCCGGGTCGGTCGTCGGCGCCTTGGGACTCGTGGGCACGGCCGTCCTCGTGCTGCTCGGTCGTGCTCCCGGCGACCGGTGGACCGCGGCATGGCTCGTCGCGCTCGCCGTCATCGTGCTGTGGCGGCACCGCAGCAACGCCGTGGCGTGGTGGCGCCGGCGTCGCATGACGTCCTAGTCGTCGACGCCTCCGCCGGTGCCGGCCGCGACGTCACTGCTCCCGGAGCGGCAGCCATGCAGTCGGCGGCATACGGGGGCATGGCCTCAGAAGACGATCGTGCGCAGCCCGGACAGGAAGACCCGGCTCTCCGCGTGGTCCCGCACGGCCCGGGAGAGGACCCGGCGCTCGACGTCACGGCCGATGGCGACCAGGCGGGCGGGGGTCTCCGCGTGCGTGACCCGCACCACGTCCTGCTCGATGATCGGGCCCTCGTCGAGGTCCGCGGTGACGTAGTGGGCGGAGGCGCCGATGAGCTTGACGCCGCGGTCATGCGCCTGGTGGTAGGGGCGGGCGCCCTTGAAGCCGGGCAGGAACGAGTGGTGGATGTTGATCGCGCGGCCGGCGAGCTGGTCGCAGAGCCAGTCCGAGAGGATCTGCATGTAGCGGGCCAGCACGACAAGCTCGGTGCCCGTCTCCTCGACGATCGACATGAGCGCGCGCTCGGCCTGGGGCTTGGTCTCCCTCGACACCGGGATGACGGTGAACGGCAGCCCGTAGAACTCGACGAGCGCCCTGCAGTCCTCGTGGTTGGAGACGACGCCGACGAGGTCGATGGGCAGGTCGCCGCTCTGCCACCGGTGCAGCAGGTCGAGGAGGCAGTGGTCGAACTTGGACACGAGGATGAGCGTCCGGCACCGCTGCTCGAACGGTCGGATCGCGAGGCGGGCGTTCGTGATCGCCTCGCTCTGCTCGATGGTGCGGCGCACGGTCGCCACGTCGGGGCCCTCGGAGTCAAAGACCGTGCGCATGAAGAACAGGGCCGTGTCCTCGTCGGAGAACTGTTGGTTCTCGACGATGTTGGCCGAGACCTGCAGGAGGGCGGAGGAGACGGCGGCGACGATGCCGGGTCGGTCGTCGCAGGTGAGGGTGAGGATGTGCCGGGCCATTGGAGGAGTCTGGCTGACGGGCCCACCCCGGACCCAGCCGACACGCGCGCAGCGGTGAGGTGGGTGGCGCCCCCGTCCACATGAGGGGCGCCTGGCCGTGCGTCGTCCACAGGCCGTCACGGGCATCGGGGGAGTGGTGGCGGGCGTGCCTACCGTGCCCGTATGCCGTTTCGCCGCGCCTCCCGGCCGCCCGACCTCGGGCGGGTGGCTGGCGTGCTGAGGGGGCCGGAGGTCCGATCGGGCTGGGTGCCCGCGGAGCCGCGCCCTCCGGAGGGCCCCGCGCCGGGTCGCAGGGCGCCGGCACCCGGCGCCTCCCGTCGCCGCGCCGTGGCGCCCGACGCCGGTGACGTCAGCGACGAGCTCGCACGGCTCGACGCGGAGCTGCGCCGAGCGCGGCGGCCGGCGTTGCTCACGCTGCCCGAGCAGCTACGCGCCGGGCGGGTCGCCGTCTCGACCCCGGCCGTCGTGGCCATGCTCGCGCTCGTCGTCGCCCTCGCGTGCGCCTTCGTGCTGCGGGTCCTCTGGGCGGAGCGCGCCGCGGGAGACGGCCCGCCGGTCGCGCCGGCGACCGCGGGCCCCCGGGTCGAGAGCCGAGGTGACCCCGGGTCGGGCGGCGGCACTTCCGCCAGCTCGCCGTCGGACACGCCGGCCTCCCCGGCGCCGCGGGCGGCCGGCCGTCCGCCGCGGAGCGGACCGGCGCCGCCCGACGGCGAGGTCGTCGTCCATGTCGTCGGTCAGGTGATGCGGCCGGGGCTGGTGCGGCTGCGGCCGGGCGCCCGTGTCGCGGACGCCCTCGCGGCGGCAGGAGGCACCGCACCGGGCGCCGACCTGGCGGCGCTCAACCTCGCCCGCGTCGTGGTGGACGGCGAGCAGGTGATGGTGCCACGACCCGGGCAGCCCCCGCTGGCGCCTCCGGGGACCGCAGCCGACACGGGCAGGGGCGCCTCGGGCGGCACCGGGACCGGAGGGACCGGGGCAGCTGCGCGGGACGCGCCGGTGAGCCTCAACACCGCCGATCTGGCCGCGCTCGACGGGCTGCCGGGCGTGGGGCCCGTGCTCGCGCAGCGGATCCTCGACTGGCGCGCCGAGCACGGCCGGTTCACCTCCGTCGACGAGCTCGGCGAGGTCAGCGGCATCGGGGAGAAGCTCCTTGCCCAGCTCAAGGCGAGGGTGACGCTGTGAGAAGGCCGGCGCGGCGCACCGACGTGCGGCTGCTCGTCCCGGCGTTGGCCGCCTGGCCGCTCGTCGCCTTCGGCGCGCTCGTCGTCCCCGTTGCCTGGGTGGTCGGCGGGGCGGTGGCGTGCGGGGCAGCGGCCCTTGTCCTTCTCGGCCGCGCCGGGTCCCGCCGACGGCCGGTCCTGCGCCTGCTCGCGCTGACCCTCGCCGCCTGCTGCCTCGCCCTGGTGGCGACCTCGGGGCAGCGGGTGGTGCGGGCGGTCGGGCCGCTCGAGTCCCTCGCGGCCGAGCGCGCCGTCGTGACCCTCCGGGGCCAGGTCTCCGCCGACCCGAGGATCATCGGGGGCGCCGCCGGGCGGGACGGGGCGGGCCCAGGCGCCGGCGCGGAGCGGAGCTCATCCGAGCAGGACGGCGTGGAGCATGACGGGGGCGAGCAGCGCGACGGCACGGGGAAGGCCGGATCCCCCAGCCTGGTCGTCGTCCGCCTCGACGTCGGCTCGGTGACCGCACGGGGACGCACCACCCAAGTCAGCACCCGGGTCCTGGTCCTCGGCCCCGCTGCGTGGGCCGACGTCGAGTGGCACGACGGCATCGAGGTGGTCGCGCGCCTGCGGCCGGCCGAACCGGGAGACGATGTCGTCGCGGTGGCCGCGCCGCGCGGGCCTCCACAGCGCACGAGCAGCCCGGGAGCGGTGTTCCGGGCGGCCTCCGCGGTGCGAGCCCGCTTCCGTGAGGCCACCACCACCCTGCCCGCCGACGCGCGTGGCCTCGTCCCGGCGCTCGTGCTCGGCGACACGTCGCGCACCCCGCCGGACCTCACCACGGCGATGCTCGCGACGGGCATGAGCCACCTGAGCGCCGTGTCGGGGTCCAACGTGACGCTCGTCCTGGGGTCGGCCATCGCGCTCTGTCGGCTGCTCGCCGTGCGCAGGCGCTGGCGCCCGTGGGCGGCCCTCGGGGTGCTAATCGCCTTCGTCGTGCTGGCCAGGCCCGAGCCAAGCGTGATCCGCGCCGCCGTGATGGGAGGCGTCGGGCTGCTCGGCCTGTCCACGTCCCGGCGGCGCGTCGGAGTCCCCGCCCTGGCGGCGGCGATCCTCGTCCTCCTCGCATGGGACCCGTGGCTCGCCCGGTCCTACGGCTTCGCGCTGTCGAGCGTGGCGACCCTCGGCCTGCTCCTCTTCGCCCAGCCGTGGGGCAGCGCCCTCGCCCGTCGGCTGCCGCCTCGCCTCCGGTGGCTCGGCCCGGTCGTCGCCGTGCCGGTGGCGGCGCAGGCCGCGTGCGCCCCGATCGTCGTGCCGCTGCAGGGCTCGGTGTCCCTCGTCGCGGTCGTGGCCAACCTGCTCGCGGCTCCCCTCGTCGGGCCGACGACCGTGGTCGGCGTCGGCGTGGCGGTGCTCTCCGTCGTCTGGCCGGGCGCGGCCACTGTCCTCTCGTGGGCGGCCGGGGTGCCGGCGCAGGGCATCGCGTGGGTGGCGCGGCGCTGCGCTGAGGCGCCGCTCGGCAGTATCCCGTGGGGCACCTCCGCGGAGGCCGCCGTCCTCCTCGCCGCCCTCACCGCCCTCGTGGTGCTCGTCGCCCCGTGGCTCTGGCACCGCTCTCGGCTGCGCCCACTGCTCGCCGTGGCAGTGGTCCTCGTCACCGCGGCGTTCGTGCTGCCCCCCTCCACCGTGGGGTGGCCCCCGCCGGCCTGGATCACCGTCGCCTGCGACGTCGGAGAGGGAGACGGGCTCGTCGTCAACAGCGGGGCTGGCCACGCCGTCGTCATCGACACCGGCACCGAGCCCGACGTCATCGACGGCTGCTTGACCAGGCTGCACGTCGAGGTCGTCGACCTCGTCGTCCTGACCCACTTCCACGCCGACCATGCCGGCGGGCTGGCGGGGGTGCTCCACGGCCGCCGGGTCGCGGAGATCCGGGTCTCGACCGTGAAGGAGCCGCTGGCGCAGTCCGAGCACGTGTCCCGACTCGCTGCCGCCGCCGCCGTGCCCTTGCGGGAGCTGCGCGCGGGGGACACCGTCACGGTGGGCCCGGTCCGGGCCGACGTCTGGTGGCCGGGCCGGCCCATCTCGGCAGGCTCGGTGCCCAACAACGGCTCGGTCGTCATGACGGTGCGCACCCGTGGCGTCGGCATCCTCTTCCCCGGCGACATGGAGCGGGAGGCCGCGGCCGAGGTGCTACGGGCCGCCCGCCTGGAGCCCGAGCGCTGGGGGACGGTCGACGTGCTCAAGGTGCCCCATCACGGGTCGAGCAACCGTGACGACGGTCTCCTTCGATACGTCGCAGGCCGGCTCGCGCTCATCAGCGTCGGGACGCCCAACGACTATGGTCACCCGGCGCCGTCGACGCTGAATGCCCTGGCGCGCAATGGATTCCGGGTGCACCGAACTGACCTGGAAGGTGACCTCGTGCTCGTCCGGGACGTCCGCGGCCTCACGGTCATCGGCCGGGGGCGGGGGCCGTGAGCGGCCGGCGCGGCCGTGGCGGCGCGTGCCGCTCAGGCCGGCGCCGGCGCCAGCACCGGCGTCACGCCCACCTGGGCCTGGGCGGCCAGGCACAGCGCGTCAAGAGCGGCCTCGACCGCGGGCACGCGCTGCAGGTCGGCGGTCGTGACGGCGAGGATCTGCCGGCGGGAGGCGGGGTCGAGGGGCAGAGCGACGACCTCCTCGTGCTTCGCCGCTCGCAGGATGAGGTCAGGCACGAGGGCCACGCCGAGGCCGGCGGCGACGAGGCCGAGGACGGCGACGTAGTCCTCGGTCTCGAACGCCACGTGCGGGGTGAAGCCGGCGTGGGCGCTGAGGGAGAGCAGGTGGCCTCGGCAGCGGGGGCAGCCGGCGATCCACTCCTCGTCGGAGAAGTCGGACATGTGCGCGACCTCGCGGGCAGCGAGCGGGTGCGACGACGGCAGCACGAGCCGGACCTCGTCGTCGAGCAGGTGGCGCGTCACGAGCATGGACAGGTCCTCCTCGAGGACGCCGAGGTCCATGCCCTCGTAGGCGAAGGCCACCGCCACGTCGCAGTCGCCGCCACGCAGGGCCGCCAGGGACTCGGGCGGCTCCGCCTCGGTGAAGGTGACGGAGACGCCGGGGTGGCGCTGCTTGAGGACCGCGAGCGCCTTGGGCACGAGGGTGGCCGACGACGAGGGAAACGCCATGAGCCGGACCCGGCCCGCGCGCAGCCCCGCGATCGCCGTGATCTCCTCCTCGGCGGCGTCGAGCGCGGCGAGGACGGCGACGGCGTGCCGGGCGAGGACCTGGCCCGCCTCGGTCAGGCGCACCTGGCGGCCGTAGCGCTCGACGAGGACGGTGCCGGTGCGCTGCTCGAGGCGGCGGACCATCTGCGAGATGGCGGGCTGGGTGAAGCCCAGCGCGTTTGCGGCGCTGGTGAAGCTGCCCTCGTCGGCGATGGCCTTCATGACACGGAGACCCGCTGCGTCGATCATGGGCCCAATTCTATAACGCCCGCTTATGCATGGATCGCCGTTTCCGAGATCGCCTTCTTTGCGGTCGTGCCTCGAGCGCCTGGCGAGCCGGGTGGGCGTCGGGGCGGGCGATAATGCCGGGGTGCAGTTCGCGACCTCCCGACCGCTCCCGCTGGACGTGAGCAACCTCGGCACGATGGACGACCTCGTCGACCTCGTGAGCGCCGGGGACGTCGCCGTCCTCAGCGGGGCGGGCCTGTCGACGGAGTCGGGCATCCCGGACTATCGCGGGCCGGACGGCACGCGCCGGGTGGAGCCGATGAGCTACGGCACCTTCGTCGGCAGCTCCGAGGCGCGGCGGCGCTACTGGGCCCGCAGCTACATCGGCTGGCAGCGCTTCTCCCAGGCCGCCCCCAACCGTGGCCACCACGACGTCGCCGCCTTGCAGGAGGGCGGCTACCTCGGCGCGGTCATCACCCAGAACGTCGACGGCCTGCACCAAGCCGCGGGGACGCGTGACGTGGTCGAGCTGCACGGCTCGCTCGACCGGGCCGTGTGCCTCACCTGTGGCGAGACAACGACCCGTGACGGGCTGCACGAGCGGATGACCGAGGCCAACCCCGGCTTCCTGCAGCGGTTCGTCGACCGGGCGGCCGCCGTCGGGTCCCAGTGGGGCGAGCAGGTGCGGCCGGACGGAGACATCGTGCTCAGCGACGACCTGGTGGACAGCTTCCATGCGCCCCGCTGCCTCGTCTGCGACCGGGACACCGTCAAGCCGGCGGTCGTCTTCTTCGGCGAGTCAGTGCCGAAGTCCTTGGTGGAGAGGTGCTTCGCTCTGGTCGAGTCCGCCGGTGCCCTCCTGGTGCTGGGGTCCTCGCTGTCGGTGATGAGCGGCTACCGCTTCGTGCGCCGCGCGGCGGCTCGCGGCATACCCGTCGCGATCGTCACGAAGTCGGCCACGCGCGGCGACGCCGAGGCGACGATCCGCCTTCATGAGTCGCTCGGCGACACGCTTGCCGCCCTCCGCTCGGCCCTGGTCGCCGGCTTCTAGTCGAGCTGGCTACTCGACCGGGCCGGAGTCGGACGTCGGCGCGACGACGCCCGACCGCTTGAGCAGGGCCTTGGTGCGCGGGTGCCTCGGCGTCGTGAAGATGGTCTCCGGGTGGCCGGACTCGACGATCCGACCCTCGTCCATGATGACGATCCGGTCCGCGATCTCGCGCGCGAAGCCCATCTCGTGGGTCACGACGACCATGGTCGTGCCGCGCTCCGCGATGGTCTTGATCACCGTGAGGACCTCCCCGACGAGCTCCGGGTCGAGCGCCGACGTCGGCTCGTCGAAGAGCATCACCGAGGGGCTCATTGCCAGGGCCCGGGCGATGGCGACGCGCTGTTTCTGGCCACCGGAGAGCCTGGAGGGGTAGTTGCCCGCCTTGTCGGCGAGGCCGACGAGCGCCAGGTGCTCCTCGGCGATGCGCCTGGCCTGGTCGGCCGGCAGGCGCTTGACGTCCCTCAGGGGCGCCATGACGTTGCCCAGAGCCGTCTTGTTGAGGAAGAGGTTGAAGTGCTGGAAGACGAAGCCGAGGTCGGTGCGCTTCGCCGCCGTCTCCTTCGCCTTCTCCGGGACGAGACGCCCGCCGCGCTCCTCGTAGCCGACGAGGTGGCCGTTGACGAGGATCCGGCCGGCGTCGATGGCCTCGAGCTTGTTCATGCACCGCAGCAGCGTGGACTTGCCCGAGCCGGAGGACCCGAGGATGACCACGACCTCGCCCCGGTGCACGTCCAGATCCACCCCGCGCAGCACCTCCACGGTCGTCACCTCGGTGGTCCGGCCGCGCAGCCGCCCCCACCACCCGGGCTTGCGCTCGACGCGGAAGGTCTTGTGGACGTCGCGGACCGACACGACGACCGAGTCCGCGCCGTCCGGCGCGGGTGCCCTGCTGGGTGCGTCACTGCGGGGTGCGTCACTCATGGATGCGAGCCCTTCTCTCCATCACCACGACGACCCGGGCCAGCGGCAGGCTGATCAGGAGGTAGAGCGTGGCGGCAGCGGTGTAGACGGCGGTCGTGTCGAAGGTCTGGCTGTTGATGTTGTTGGCGGTCTTGAGGATCTCCGTCACGGCGATGACCGAGGTCAGCGCCGTGTCCTTGATCATCGCGATGAAGTAGTTGCCGATGGGGCCGAGCGACACGACGAAGGACTGCGGCAGGACGATCCGCCACAGCGTCCGCGACGGCGTGTAGCCCAGGGAGAGCGCCGCCTCGGTCTGCCCGTGCTCGACGGAGAGGATCGCGCTGCGGAAGACCTCGGAGAGGTATGCCGCGTAGTTGATGCCCAGCCCGAGGATGCCCGCCGGCAGCGGGTTGATGTCGATGCCGGCCGCGGGCAGCACGAAGTAGATGTAGACGAGCTGCACGAGCAGGGGGGTGCCGCGGATGATCTCCACGAACGTCACGGACGCCGCCCGCAGCGCCCGGCTGGTGGAGATCCGCATGAGCGCGAGCACCAGACCGAGTCCGAGCGCGAGGGCCATCGCGCCGAAGGCGAGCTGGACCACCACTGGTGAGGCGCGCAGGAGGTCGGGGAAGTACTTCAGGACGCTGTCGATGAACTCCACCGCGGCTCCTTCGTGGTCGCTGGCCACGGTCGGGTGGCGCGGCTGGCGCCACCCGACCGCATGGTCACTTGGCGGCGTTGGCCTCGGTCAGGCCGTACTTCTCGAGGATGGCCTTGTAGTCGGGGGAGGCCTTGAGCTCCTTGAGGCCGGCGTTGAGGTCCGCGAGCAGCTGCGAGTCCTCCTTGCGGACCGCGGCGCCGATCAGGCCGGGGAAGTACGGCGTGTAGGGGGTGACGATCTTCAGCTTCGGGTTCGGCTTCTGCTTGAGGGACCAGGCCACGACGGCGGCATCGGTGAAGGCGACGTCGACCTGGTTGTTCTCGACCGCCTTGAGCAGCTCCGCCTGGGAGTTGAAGTACTTGATCTCCTTGGGGTCGAGGCTCTTGGCGAGCTCGATGAAGGCCGTCCCGGTCTGCGCGCCGATGACCTTGCCCTTGGCGTCATCCCGCTTGGCCAGGGTCGACGACCCCGGGACCACCATGCCCTCGCCCTGGGTGTACCAGACGTCCGTGAAGTTGACCTTCTTCTTCCGCTCGTCGGTGATGTACATGGCGTCGACCACGACGTCGGCCTTCTTCGTCCCGATGGAGGGGATGAGGGTGGCGAAGTCGGTGGTGTAGACCTCGAGCTTCCACCCCTTCTTCTTGGCGATCCAGTTGATCATCTCCCCGTCGATCCCGGTGAGGTTGCCCTGCGGGTCCTTGTAGGAGAAGGGCGCGTCGTTGGACGTGGCGATCTTGAGGGTCTTGGTGCCCTCTCCGCCGGAGCCGGAGCCGGACCCGGTGTCGGACTTCCCGCAGGCGGACAGCCCCAGGGTGAGGAGCAGGGCGGGGACGGCGGCGCCGACGACGGCGCGGCGGGTGATGTTCATGAGGGCCTTCCTGGTTGGGTGGGTGGCGACGTGGCGACTGATCTCGCCGGGGAGAGACCTGGGATCCGCCTTGAGCTCACGCGGAGCGCCCAGGGCTTCAGTGAGAGTGCTTGAGCGTCAACGGCATTCAGTGGGAGACGCCGAATCGGCGTGAGCGGAGGGTGGCGCTCGCCCCGTGCGCGGCCATTCCCTCGAAGGACGAGATGCGCTCGACGTGTGGCGCGAGGTACGGGGTGGCCGCCTCGGTCACCCGCTGGTAGGTCAGCGGCCGCAGGAAGCGCGAGACCGACAGGCCCGCGGACGACCGGGCCACGCCGCCGGTGGGGAGCACGTGGTTGGTGCCGGTGATGCCCTTGTCGGAGTAGGCGACCGTCGACCACGGACCGAGGAAGAGGGAGCCGTAGTTGGTCAAGTGCTTGAGATACCACTCGTCGTCCTCGGTGATCACCTCGAGGTGCTCCGGGGCGAGGATGTCCATCACGGCAACCGCCGTCTCGGGGCTCTCGACCCAGTAGACCCGGCCGTAGTCGCGCCAGGCGGCGCCGGCGATCTCCCGGGTGGACAGCGTCCCGAGCTGACGGTCGACCTCCTCGATGACGCCCTCGGCCAGGGCCCGCGAGGTCGTGACGAGGGCGGCCGGGGACTGAGGCCCGTGCTCGGCCTGGGCCAGCAGGTCGGCGGCCACCATCTCCGCGTCCGCGGTGTCGTCGGCGATGACGGCGACCTCGGAGGGCCCGGCGAGCAGGTCGATGCCGACGACGCCGAAGAGCTGCCGCTTGGCCTCGGTGACGTAGGCGTTGCCGGCGCCGACGAGCATGTCGACGGGCTGCCCGTCGAGGAGCCCGAAGGCCATCGCGGCCAACGCCTGGACCCCGCCGAGGACGAAGGCCCGGTCGACGCCCGCGAGGTGGGCGGCATACAGCACGGCGGGGTTGCCCCGCTCTGGCGACTCGGGCGGGGTGCACGCGGTCACGGTGGGGACGCCGGCGGCCTTCGCGACGCCGACGGTCATGAAGGCGCTGGCGAGGATGGGGAAGCGCCCGGCCGGCAGGTAGGCGCCGACGTGGCCCACAGGCACGTAGTGGTATCCCGCCACGACGCCGGGCACGATCTCCGCCTCGCCGCCGGTGAGCCCCTCCCGCTGCAGCTCTGCGAACCGGCGGGTGCGGTCCGCTCCCGCCTCGAGGGAGGCCCGCAGCTCCGCGTCGAGCAGGTCGCCGGTATGGCCGAGGGCGTGGGGGGTGAGCTCGATGGGGCCGCCGCCCCAGCCGTCGAGCCGACGAGAGTAGTCGAGGACGGCGTCGAGGCCCTTGCGCTCGATGGTCGTGAGCATCTCCGACACGGTCTGGCTCACCTCGGGCAGGCGCTGGGCCGGCACCCCGCCGATGGCCGGGCTCTTGAGCAGGAGGTAGGCGCCCGGGACATGGGCGGCGCGCGTGGGGTCGAGGTCCATGGTGCAGGACAGTAGGGATCCCGGGCGCCGGGTGGAACCCGGTGCGTCCTGTGCCATCGATAGGGTTCGCCTATGGAAGGAGTGACGCTCGCCCAGCTGAAGGCCTTCGTGGCGGCCGCGGAGGCGCGCTCGTTCACCGCGGCCGGCCGGAGGCTCAGCACCAGCCAGGCCACGGTGTCTGAGCATGTGGGGCGTCTCGAGGAGTCGCTCAACGCGCTGCTCTTCGTGCGCCACCGCGCGGGGCTGGTCCTCACCCCGGCGGCCGAGGAGCTGCTTCCGCACGCCCGGACGGCGCTGGGCGCCGTGGAGGCGGGGACCGAGTCGGTGCGGTTCCTGTCGTCGCTGCAAGGTGGCGTGTCGACGTTCGGCGTGCTGCGGTATGCCGCCTACTACGACCTGTCCGACCTGGCCGTGCGCTTCCACCACCGATACCCCGGGGTGCGGATCAGGATGGTGGGTCTGCACTCGGGGTTCGTGGCGGCCTCGGTGCGCGAGGGCGTGATCGAAGCCGGCCTCGTCGTCCTCCCGGTGGACGTCGAGGGCCTGACGGTCAAGCCGTTGGCGCGCGACGAGGTCGTCCTCGCGTCCGCGACGCGACCCGCCGACGCGGGCCCGGTGGCGGTCGAGGAGCTGGCCGGGCAGCCCCTCGTGCTCTACGACGCGTATGCCGGGTGGCTCGACCCGACGAGGCGGCAGCTGCAGGAGCGGGCGCTGCGGCTCGGCGTCGAGCTCGACGCGACGATCGAGGTCGAGCTGGCGGAGACCGCGGTCCAGCTCGTCGCGGCGGGCGCTGGCAGCTCGGTCTTCGCGCGGGCCCTGACGATGTCCGCGAGCTTTCCGGCGAACGTGCGCTCGTTCTCCTTCGACCCGCCGCTCTATGACACCATCGCGCTCGTCACCCGGCGCAACGCCTACCTGTCTCCTGCGACGTTGCGCTTCGCCAGGATGGCGGAGGCGGCCATCCTCAACACCTTCCGCGCCCGGCTCGACGACTCCTGGCGGATCCCCTCCCCGGCGGAGGGGCCGGGCGCGGCTCCCGCCCAGTCCTCCGGGGGGCCGCTCAGACCCGGCGGAGGACCGCCGTGACCTTGCCGAGGATCGTCGCGGCGTCGCCGTCGATGGGCTCGAAGTCGGGGTTGTGCGGCAGGAGCCACACGTGCCCGTCCCGGCGCTTGAACGTCTTGACCGTCGCCTCGTTGTCGAGCAGGGCAGCGACGATGTCGCCGTTGTCGGCGGTCGGCTGCTGGCGCACGACGACCCAGTCGCCGTCGCAGATGGCCGCGTCGACCATCGAGTCGCCGACGACCTTGAGCAGGAAGAGCTGGCCCTCGCCGACGATCTGCTTCGGCAGCGGGAAGACGTCCTCGATCACCTCCTCCGCCATGATCGGCACGCCGGCGGCGATCCGGCCGAGGACCGGCACGTAGGAGGCCTCCGGCCGTGTGTCGCCGGAGCCGGTCACGTCGTCGTGCGCCGCGTCGGGGGCGGCGACGGCCTTCGTGGCGCGGTAGCCCGGCGTGCCGGCGTCGGGGGAGACGACCTCGAGGGCACGCGGGCGGTTGGGGTCTCGGCGCAGGTAGCCCTTGCGCTCGAGGGCCGTGAGCTGGTGGGCCACGCTCGAGGGGCTGGCAAGGCCCACGGCCTCGCCGATCTCGCGCATGCTCGGCGGGTAGCCCCGTCGGTCGACGGAGTTGCGGATGACCTCGAGCACCCGACGCTGGCGCACGGTCAGGCCGTCGCCCTTGTCCCGCTCCGGCAGCTCGGTCACATCAGCCATGGGGGTCCCCTTCGTCCGGCTCGCCGGGCCGCCGCGACGCCGCCGGACGGGCAGTGTCGGTGGTGGCTGGTGAGGTCTGTGGTGTGACACCAGCCTACGGACCTCGAACACGGTTGCCAAACACCAGTTCGACGCGTGTCTCGACTTTCTCGAACGCCTGTGCTAGACAGTGTCAAGGCACCGCGTCGAACACACGTTCGGCGCGCGCCGCCAGCGAGATCGCTGATCTCGGGACCCCCTGGAGGAAACGATGAGTGCAGTCCTCAGCGCGCTTCCGCTCGAGCCCGGCCGCGGCCCGCGCCCGCGTCCGGCCGCCCCGGCGCGCCCGCGTCTCGTCCTGGTGCCCACCGGTGCATCGGCGGTGCGCGCCGCCCGCGAGGCCCGCCCCGCGCTGCGGCCCACGCGGTTCGCCCGGCTGCTGCTGGCGCTGCTCGTGGCCGCCGCGCTCGGGCTCCTGGCGGTCACCGTGGCCGGGTCCTTCGCGTCCGCCTCCGGGCACAGCCGCGCGGTGACCGTCGAGGCCGGTGACACGCTGTCGCAGATCGCCGCGCGTGAGCTGCCGGAGCTGCCCGTGGCCGACGGCGTCGTGCAGCTCAGACTGCTCAACGAGCTGCCGACGTCCGAGGTGCACGCCGGGCAGACCCTGCGCATCCCGCGCTCCTAGGACCACCAAGCCGCCGCGGTGGCCCCGGCTTTCGCGGCTGGTGGGCGGGCGCCTCGACCCCGTCCGCCCACCCGAGCGCCGCTCCCCGTCCGCGGGGGGCGGCGCTCGTCCTGGGAGGCCCACCTCCGAAGGCGGCGGGTCAGCGTCCACAGCGCACGCGAGAGCCGTCGGCTTGTCCACCGCAGGTTGCCCGCGGCTCGCTTCGCGTCGCGTGACCGGGTGATCGTGGACTCAACCCCCGCGGACAAGGCAGGTGTGCCCGTGCTCTTCAGCATCGACCCAGAGGTGCTCGAGCGTGCCGCCGGGGAGGTCGCCGCGGCGCTGCACGTCGCGGTCGCGCTGCGCATCGGCGCCGCCCTCGAAGGTGCCGCACCCGCTCTGCCCGGCGGGCTGACGGCCGGCGCCCTGCCCGAGCTTGCCTCCCGCTGGCGGGTCCGGGAGGTCGGCCTGGCCCGGGTGCTCGGCTCCGACGCGGACCTCCTCGCCGCCGCGGCGGCGGCCTACCGACACGTCGAGGGCGGCACGGTGAGCGCCCTCAGCCGCTTCGGATGAGCCGCTGCAGGAAGGCGAGCGGCCCGGCCGGGAAGGCGGGCTGGTCGCCTCCGGCCACCGGCGGGGACTGGTCCGGATGACACTCTCGATCGAGCAGCTGCGACGCGTGCGCACCGACGTGCTGCGGGCCGCGGCGGCCGACCTGGAGCGGGATCGGCAGATCCTCACCGAGGTGACCCGCCGGCTGCTCGCGGCGCGGGTGAGCGGCAGCGCCTGGACAGGGCATGCGGCGGCCGCCGCGGCCGCCGCGAGCACGCGACGGCTCGAGTCCGTGCGGGCCCTGTGTCTCGACCTCGCCGCGTCGTCCACGGCGCTGCAGCAGGCGGCGACGTCCTTCGACGCGGTGCGCGACATCCTGGTGCGGGCCGACCGGGTGGCCGAGCAGGTGGGCGGCTGGCTCAGCCCCGATGGGCGGCTCGTCCTGCCGCCTCGCGTGCCCCATGCCGACCCCGTGCTCGAGATCGTCCGGTCGCGTGAGGAGGAGCGGGCGCGCTGGGAGGTGACCTGCCTCCTGGAACGCGCCCGCCTGGCCGGCGCCACAGCCGACGTCGCACTCGCCTCGGACCTGCGCCGGGCGCTCGAGACCGGTGCCTGCGTCCCCGGACCCACGGGCGGTGCCGTCCCCGCCCCGCCGCTCGCGCCGAGCAGCGATGACGCTGCGCCCTTCGCGGCCTCAGCCTGGTGGCGGTCGCTCTCCCGTGAGCAGCAGGCGACGGTCGTGCGGGAGCGCCCCTCGTGGGTCGGTAGCCTCGACGGCATACCGGCAGCCGATCGCGACGCCGCCAACCGGGCCCTCCTCCGCGACGCCGAGCGCCTCGCTGCAGAGCAGCTGCGGCAGGCGGAGGCCCTGGACGCGCCGCTCGCCGCGGCGGCCACCACGCAGGGGGCGCTCGTCGTGGCCGCGGCGTTCACCGCCCTCCGCCGCAGGGCGCGCGAGCGCGTCGCGGACCTGCGCGCCGTGCGTGACCTCGTCGACGCGCCGGACGGGCGCAAGCGTCAGCTGCTCCTCCTCGACGCGTCGGCCGGGCCGGTCCGTGCGGCCGTCGCGCTGGGCGACGTCGACGCGGCGGACCACGTCGCGACCTTCGTCGGCGGCTTCACCACGAGCGCGCAGGACCTGGCTCGCTACGACCGCCTCTTCGCCGCGCTCGGCGAGCGGGTCGACGAGCTCGCCGGGCCGCCGGCGGCCGGGGGCCCGGCGACAGCCGGTCGAACGCGGGCGGCATACATCACCTGGGTCGGCTACGACGCACCCCAGCAGTCCGAGGTCCTCTCGCCGCACCGGTCGGTGCTCGGCGACGACGTCGCGCGGGCGGCCGCGACGCCGCTCGCGCGCTTCGTCAGCGGCCTCGCCGCTGCTCGCGATGTGCTCCCGCACTCGGTGCTCCTGGCCCACTCCTACGGCACCCTCGTGGCCGCGCATGCGCTGCGGACCAACACCGGCGTCGACGACGTCGCGCTCTTCGGCTCGCCCGGAGTCGACGGAGCCTTCACGAGCCTCGCTGCCGCCGGCCTCAAGCCCGGCAGCCTCAACGTCCTCACCGCCGACTGGGACCTCGTCGCCAGCTCCGGCTGGTTCCCCCTCAACCCCGGCCAGGTGGCGGGGGCCACGGTGCTGGCCACGACCGCGGCGCTGCTGCCCGGTCCGCGGGTCCGCCTGGGCTCGGCCGCCACCGGCCACAGCGACTACCTCAAGCCCGGGTCGACGAGCCAGCACAACCTCGCGGCGCTGATCCTGCGCCGACCGGACCTCTTCGTCAGGCCCCCGCGCTGAACCCGCTGCCTCGGGCTGTCCGGTATGCCGTTTTCGCAGGTCAGCGGCGCGACGCGCGCGGCGCGGGTCCGGCCTTGCGGACCGGGGGGTTCGGGCCTAGAGTTACCCCTACATCTAGTAGTTACATGGCTGTAAGTCGTCCACATGTAGTCCCCAGACCGGGCGGCTTGCCCACACGGCGTCCCCAGCTTGTCCCCAGCCCGTTCCCCATGGGCCCGGGCGGGGGGAGTCCGGCGGGCGGCATACGGGCCCTGTGGCGGGCGCCCGACCGACGGAGGAGGAAAAGGCCGCATGCACTGTCCCTTCTGCCGACACACCGACTCCCGGGTCATGGACTCGCGCACCACCGACGACGGCACGGCGATCCGTCGGCGCCGCCAGTGCCCGGCGTGTAACCGGCGGTTCACGACGCTCGAGACCTCGAGCCTCAGCGTCGTCAAGCGGTCCGGGGCCACCGAGCCGTTCAGCCGTGCCAAGGTCCTCTCGGGCGTCCGCAAGGCCTGCCAGGGACGACCGGTCACCGAGGACGACCTGGCCCTGCTCGCGCAGCGGGTCGAGGAGACGATCCGTGCCCAGGGCAGCGCGGAGGTCGACGCGCACGAGGTGGGTATGGCGGTGCTGCCACCGCTGCGCGAGCTTGACGAGATCGCCTACCTGCGATTTGCCTCGGTCTACCAGGCGTGGGAGAGCCTCGAGGACTTCGAGGCGGCGATCGCGCTCCTGCGCGCCGAGCACCCGACGCCCGGAGCGACCGGCACGGCACCCACTGTCGGTGCCGACCGGTAGACCTGAGGTCATCGCCCAACGAGCACACACCGCCAGCACGACCCGCACGACGAGCACGACGAGACCCGCACCACCACGACAGCAGGACGACGGTCAGGGAGGCCGCAGAACATGACGGAGATGGCGAACCGCAGCTCACGCGCCAAGTCGGGGGCCCGCAAGGGCGTCACGATCGAGCGCATCTACACGACACCCGGCGTGCACCCCTACGACGAGGTGACGTGGGAGAAGCGTGACGTCGTCCAGCAGAACTGGAAGACGGGCGAGACCATCTTCGAGCAGCGGGGCGTTGAGTTCCCCGACTTCTGGTCGGTCAACGCGAGCACCATCGTGACGACCAAGTACTTCCGCGGTGCGCTCGGCACCGACAAGCGCGAGACGAGCCTGCGCCAGCTCATCGACCGCGTCGTGCTCACCTACGGCAAGGCGGGCCGGGACCACGGCTACTTCGCGACGCCCGAGGACGCCGAGGTCTTCGAGCACGAGCTGACCCACGCGCTGCTGCACCAGGTCTTCTCGTTCAACTCGCCGGTGTGGTTCAACGTCGGCACCTCGTCGCCGCAGCAGGTGTCCGCGTGCTTCATCCTGTCCGTCGACGACTCGATGGACTCGATCCTCAACTGGTACAAGGAGGAGGGGAAGATCTTCCAGGGCGGCTCCGGCGCGGGCCTCAACCTGTCGCGGATCCGCTCGTCCAAGGAGCTGCTCTCCTCCGGCGGCACGGCGTCCGGCCCGGTCTCGTTCATGCGCGGTGCCGACGCGTCCGCGGGCACCATCAAGTCCGGCGGGGCGACCCGCCGGGCGGCCAAGATGGTCGTCCTCGACATCGACCACCCCGACATCGAGGAGTTCGTCGAGACCAAGGCGCGCGAGGAGGACAAGATCCGCGCGCTGCGCGACGCCGGCTTCGACATGGACCTCGGCGGCAAGGACATCGTCTCGGTCCAGTACCAGAACGCCAACAACTCGGTCCGGGTCAACGACGAGTTCATGCGCGCCGTGGAGGAGGGCGGACGCTTCGGCCTGACGTCGCGGCTTGACGGCTCGGTGATCGAGACGGTCGACGCCCGCGAGCTCTTCGGCAAGATCGCCAAGGCCGCGTGGGAGTGCGCCGACCCTGGGCTGCAGTACGACGACACCATCAACGCGTGGCACACCAACCCGGAGACGGGCCGGATCACCGCGTCCAACCCGTGCTCGGAGTACATGTCGCTCGACAACTCCTCGTGCAACCTCGCCTCGCTCAACCTGCTGAAGTTCCTGCGCGACGACGACACGTTCGACGCCGTCACGTTCCGATCAGTCGTCGAGCTCGTCATCACGGCGATGGACATCTCCATCTGCTTCGCGGACTTCCCGACCGAGTCGATCGGCGAGACGACGCGCAACTACCGCCAGCTCGGCATCGGCTACGCCAACCTCGGCGCGCTGCTCATGGCGACCGGCCACGGCTATGACTCCGAGGGCGGCCGCTCGCTCGCCGCCTCGATCACGTCGCTGCTCACGGGCGCGGCCTACAAGCGGTCGGCCGAGCTGGCCGGCGTCGTCGGGCCGTATGCCGGGTACGCCCGCAACGCCGACGCGCACAAGCGGGTCATGCGCAAGCACCAGGCGGCCAACGACAACATCAGGACGCTCGACGCGATGGACTCCGACGTCCACCAGCTCGCCACGAAGGCGTGGGAGGACGTCATCAAGCTCGGCGAGCAGCACGGCTACCGCAACGCGCAGGCCTCGGTGCTCGCGCCCACCGGGACCATCGGCTTCATGATGGACTGCGACACGACCGGCATCGAGCCGGACTTCTCGCTCGTGAAGTTCAAGAAACTCGTCGGCGGCGGCTCGATGCAGATCGTGAACCTGACGATCCCGCGCGCGCTGAAGAAGCTCGGCTACCAGCAGGAGTCGATCGAGGCCATCGTCGAGTACATCGCCGACAAGGGCCATGTCATCGACGCCCCTGGCCTCAAGCCGGAGCACTACGAGGTCTTCGACACCGCCATGGGCGCTCGGGCCATCCCGCCGATGGGCCATGTGCGGATGATGGCGGCGACCCAGCCCTTCCTCTCCGGCGCGATCAGCAAGACGGTCAACCTGCCGGAGACCGCCACGGTCGAGGAGATCGCGGACGTCTACCTGCAGGGCTGGAAGCTCGGCCTCAAGGCGCTCGCGGTCTACCGTGACAACTGCAAGGTCGGGCAGCCCCTTTCCGACGGCGGCTCGACCGCCAAGGACGCCAAGGCTGCTGCGGATGCCGCCGCGGGGGAGGTCAAGGTCGAGAAGGTGATCGAGTACCGGCCCGTCCGCCGCCGGCTGCCCAAGCGGCGCAACTCGCAGACGACGTCGTTCGCCGTGGGCGGCGCGGAGGGCTACCTGACGGCGGGCACCTACGACGACGAGCAGCTCGGCGAGATCTTCCTCAAGTTCGGCAAGCAGGGCTCGACCCTGGCCGGGGTCATGGACGCCTTCTCGATCGCCGTGTCGATCGGCCTGCAGTACGGCGTGCCGCTCGAGACCTTCGTCGAGAAGTTCACCAACCTTCGCTTCGAGCCGGCCGGCCTCACGGACGACCCGGACATCCGCATGGCGCAGTCGATCATGGACTACGTCTTCCGGCGTCTGGCCCTGGACTACCTCGACTTCGACACGCGGTCCTTCATGGGCATCCACACCGCGCAGGAGCGCGCCCGTCAGGTCGAGACCGGGTCCTACGAGCCGGTGGTGTCCGAAGACGACGAGGACCTCGAGGACGAGCTCGAGTCGCTCCAGCAGTCGCCGGTCTCGAAGAAGGCCGAGCCGAAGGGTGAGCAGCACGCGAACGAGGTCAAGTCCGGTGCCGGCGCCGCGTCGGCTCGGGTGGTGTCCGGCGACGTGCACTCGTCGGCTGAGCTGCTCGAGCAGTTCGGCGGCATCACCGCGGATGCCCCGATCTGCATGACCTGCGGCACGAAGATGCGTCCCGCCGGCTCCTGCTACGTCTGCGAGGGCTGCGGCAGCACCAGCGGCTGCAGCTGAGCGGTGGTCACCAGCGGCTGGGCCCGGACGAACACGTCCGGGCCCAGCCGCTGACAGTGCCCGGCCCCGGAGCGTCGATCCGCCGATCGCGGAGGTGTGGCTGCTGCGACTCACCGCACGGGTGCTGTGTCCGAGCGCGTCACGCCACGACAGAGGCGGCGCGAAACAGGTTCGTCGGCATCGGGCGCTCCAGCTTCCAGGTGATGGCAATGGGCCGTTCCCCACGGTGGTCGACGTAGGCGCCCTCCCCGAGGAAGACGTAGGGCGCACCGCCCCCAAAGGCAGTCGCCTTCTGTTCCCGGGCAAAGAGCAGGACGTGGGTTCCCAGAGACCGGTGCCGCAGGTATCGCTGTCCCGTCGCGGAGGCCACGGTCGTGCCCGACTGGGACTCCCAGTGAAAGAGGTCAGGGCTGATTGCGTAGTCGCGGTACATGGTCGTCGGCGAGTAGTCAGCCTCAGACTTCTTGAGCGTCACGAAGAACGCGTCCGACCGAGCAGCCTCGGAGAAGAGCACGCCCTCGCGGAAGCTGTTGGGCTTGCGGCCTTCGAGTGAGACGTAGTCAAGCGCCGCCACGGCCTCCTCGCGCGTGTACCTGGCGTGCACGCGCAGCGGGCGAGGTGCGAGGTCGCCAGACAACCGATGCGTCACGTTCTCAGCGTTGTCGATGGCCACGTCGATCACGGAGGCCAGGTCGTAGGTGACGGCGCGTTGCTCCCTCAGCGCAGCCAAAGCGTCGTCGTACGAGCCGAATCCACCTCCATCTGGCCACACCGAGAACAACAGCATCCGCGCGAACGCTTGAAGTTCCGGCGGAGCAGCCGAGTAGGACGGCGCGTCGGCCGACAACCAGGTCCGGTAGGCCGCGACGCGATCAGGGTCATCGACGTGAGCGAACGCCCGAACGCGCTTGAGGAGCGTCGCCTCGAGCGCGCTGGAACCCTCCGACAGCACGCCGGCCTCTCGGCGCAGCCCAGTCCAGGACCGGTCGCCGCGCACCACATCTGCCAAGTCCGCGCCGGAGTCCACCAGGAACTGTGCGAGGTGGTGCGTCGGATGGGCCTTGAGCTCGCTGACCAGCTGGCGCCGCGTGGACGAGACCTGGGTCCTCAGGTGCGTGAGCACGGCGGCCTGGGTCGAGCGGTCGAGAATGATCTGGCACCCGGTGGGCAGGAAGGGAAAGCCCTGTTCGACATCCCGGATCAGGCGCCCGCGGGTGGACCCGGTGAGCGCGCGATAGCGCCGGTCGAAGCGGAACTCCTTGCGATGATGGCCGACGAAGTCGAGCGCCGTCAGCACGGCCTTTCCTGGGTGCGCCCGGAGCCCACGGCCGAGCTGCTGGAGGAACACCGTCGCGCTCTCGGTCGGGCGGAGGAACAGGACGGTGTTGATCGCCGGCACGTCCACGCCTTCGTTGAAGACGTCGACCGCGAAGATGACCTTGCGCCGACCGGCACGGAGGTCATCGACGGCGCGCTCCCGGTCCGATGACGAGGTCTGGCCGGTGATGCACGCAGAGGGCACGCCCGCCTGCTCGAAGACCCGGGTCATGTACTCCGCGTGTTCTACGGACACACAGAACCCGATCGCCTTCATCTGATGGAGATCGGCGACCTTGTCTCGCAGGGCAGCGAGCACGATGCGTGCCCGGACGTCGTTGCCCGTGAAGACCCGCGAGAGGCCCTTGGTGTCGTAGGCGCCACCGCGCCAGTCGATCGCCCGCAGGTCCGTGCCGTCGGCGATCCCGAAGTAGTGGAACGGCGTGAGCAGATCCTCGCCAAGGGCATCCCAGAGGCGCAGCTCCGCGGCGGTTCGTCCATCGAAGAAGTCCCGGACGTCCAGCCCGTCCCCACGCTCGGGCGTCGCGGTCAGGCCGAGGAGCTCGGCGGGTGCCAGGTGCTCCATGAGCGCACGGTAGGTGGACGCTTCCGCGTGGTGGAACTCATCGACGACGAGCACGTCGAACGAGTCGGGGGAAACATTGGCCACGCCGTATGCCGTGAGGGACTGCACCGACGCGAAGACATGCTGCCATCTCTCCGGCCGCACCCCGCCGGCATACAGCTCGCCGAAGCTGGCATCGCCGAGGACCTCCCGGTAGGTCCGCAGCGACTGCGTCAGGATCTCCTTGCGATGAGCGACGAAGAGGAGGCGGGGAGTGGCGCCGGACTGCTCGGACAGCCTGCGGTAGTCCAGCGCCGCGATGACGGTCTTGCCCGTGCCCGTCGCTGCGACGACAAGGTTGCGGTGCCGCCCATGCACCAGCCGCTCGACCTCGAGCTGCTCCAGGATCCGTGACTGGTGCGGATAGGGCCGCACTTCCAGCCCCGAGAGGCTGAGGGTGAGCCGGTCACCCGCCCGGCGACCCGAGGCCTCGGCCAGCGCGTCGTCCAGCCGGTCTCGGTCGACGCGGGGATCGTAGGTCTCGAAGGACGGGTCGTTCCAGTACGTGTCGAAGGTCGCCGCGAACTTCTCGAGCAGCGAGGGAGTGGCGACGCGAGAGAGGCGCACGTTCCACTCCACCCCATCCAGGAGCGCGGCGCGGGAGAGATTGCTCGACCCGACGTAGGCCGTGTCGAACCCCGTAGTGCGGCGGAAGATCCACGCCTTGGCATGAAGGCGGGTCCGGTTGGCGTCATAGTGGACCTTCACCTGGGCGCCGAAGTCGCGGACGAGCCGGTCGAGAGCCTGCCGCTCCGTCGCACCCAGGTAGGTCGTCGTGATGACCCGAATGTGAATGCCACGGTCCCGAAGGTCGCGGAGGCGATCTTCCAGCAGCCGTATGCCGTGCCACTTGACAAAGGCGCACAGCAGATCGACTTCGGCGGCGCTGGCCATCTCCGAGCGGATCTCGTGGCCGAGGCCAGGCTCGCCGTGACCGTTCGTCAGCAGCGCGGCGTCCGACAGCGGCGTGAGCGGCCGCTCGACCTCGTGCACCGGATCTCCCGGTGCCGCAGGTCGCGACAAGCTCATCAGCTGGCGGGTGGCGCCTGGGACGTCGTCATCCTGGGCCCCCAACCCCACGATGATGGAGTTGACGATCTCGAGCCGTCGCCGCGGGTCCCGTTCGGCGTCGAGCGTGCGACGCACGACCTCGCGGATGTGTCGGCTCAGCACCTCCGGCTGATCGGCCTCGTCGACGTTCGCGATCGAGGGCACGAGGGGTTGCGCACCGAGACGCAGCTGCACCTTCGCAGTCACGAGGGTCTCGTAGAGGCCCTCGTGAAAGTCCCCTGACGCGTGGATCACGCCCCGAGCTTGCCAGAGTCGGGGAACGGTGGCGGCGTTGGACGGGAGTGGTGAGGCTTCGCAGCTGTCCCGCACGCCCCGGGGGCGAGGGGCGCCTGGCCGTTCACAGCCCAGGCACACACTCGCCCCGGCCCAGCAGCGCCAGGCCCTTGGCGTCTCCTGCCCCGAAGCGGGTCTGCCCGAGGTTGTGAGCGAACATCAGCTGCCTCGGATCCGGGACATGATCCGCTCCCACAACGTGGGCCAGCTCGTGCATGACCACGGCGCGCACCTGCTCGGGTCCACTGGGGACACCGAAGGAGGCGGATAGTGAGGGTGTGTCGAAGCGGGCGGCAGAGTAGAAGAGTTCGCGGGCGTTTGGCGCAAATCACCACAAACTGCCGGAGGCCTGAGTGGTGAGGTCGGGGTGACCCGCTGGCTGGGCATCAACTGCGAGGTCCTCGCAGGAGGGGCCCACGCGCGGCCCTTCAGGGGGCTGGGGATAACTTCGGGGCCGGATCCGCGTTTGCGGCAACGATGTCTGCATGACCTTTGAAGACCTGCCCTCGCGGCCCCAGGACATCCCGCTCACGGACGCACGCGTCGCAGCCGACGT
>NZ_DASSMH010000054.1:0-8851 GCF_035688975.1 Intrasporangium sp.
ATTTATCTGGGGGGAGAGGGGTTTGCGATAAGCGCCGCTCCGTGCTGGAGCGGCGCTTCTCGTGGACGCGACCCCGACCGGGCTCGAACCGGCGACCTCCGCCGTGACAGGGCGGCGCGCTAACCAACTGCGCTACGGGGCCAAACTGGGTGGATCAGGTCCTGCGGGACGACTCTACTGCGTATCCCCAACGGGATTCGAACCCGTGCTGCCGCCGTGAAAGGGCGGAGTCCTAGGCCGCTAGACGATGGGGACGCATCCCGTGGGAACGTCGAAACTATAGGGGACGGCCCGAGCGGCGGCCAAATCGCCCCGAGCCCGTCCCGCTCACGCGCTCACCCGTGAGCCGGCCCAGTCCCGGACCTCCTCCGCGGACCACGTCGTGACGATCCGCTCGGCCGGGATGCCGAGCCGCTCGGCGCGCTCGCAGCCGTAGGCCTTCATGTCCAGCTGGCCGGGCGCATGGGCATCCGAGTCGATGGCGAAGAGGCAGCCGAGGTCGCGGGCAAGCTCGACCAGCTCGTCGGGAGGGTCGCACCGCTCCGGCCGGGAGTTGATCTCGACCGCCACGCCGTGCTCGAGGCACGCCCGGAAGACCTTCTCGGCGTCGAACTGCGACTGCGGCCGCGTGCCTCTCCCGCCGGTGACGAGACGGCCGGTGCAGTGGCCGAGGACGTTGGTGTGCGGGTTGCGCACGGCGGCGAGCATCCGGGGCGTCATCTC
Source organism: Intrasporangium sp. (assembly GCF_035688975.1). Lineage (GTDB taxonomy): Bacteria > Actinomycetota > Actinomycetes > Actinomycetales > Dermatophilaceae > CALMNV01. Next base: position 724 of record NZ_DASSMH010000054.1, read on the forward strand.
GTATGCCGGCTGGCGCAGCTTGGAGTGGACGGAGGCCGTGACGACGTCGAGCCTCTCGAGCAGGTCGTCGTCCTGGTCGAGCGAGCCGTCGAGGTTGATGTCGACCTCGATGCCGGTGAGGAGCGTGAAGGCGGCGCCCACCGAGCCCCGGATCCCCTCGACCCGCTCGAGCTGCTGCTCGAGCCGCTCGCGGGAGAGCCCGTTGGCGACGGTGAGCCGGGGGGAGTGGTCGGTCAGGGCCATCCACTCCTGGCCGAGCTCGACCGCGGCGAGCACCATCTCCTCGATGGGGCTGCCGCCGTCGGACCAGTCGGAGTGGACGTGGAGGTCCCCGCGCACGGCGGCATACAGCTCCTGCCCGCCAGTGGTGAGGGGGGCCCCGTGCTTCTCCTCGGCCGAGGCGAGGTAGGCGGGCACGACGCCGCGCAGGGCCTGCCCGATGATCGCGGCGCTCGAGTCGCCGATGCCCTTCAGCTGCTTGAGCGTGCCGGACTCGACCCGCTCCCGCAGCTCGTCGTCGGGCACGAGCCGGATGGCGGCGATGGCGCGGCGGAAGGCGTCGACCCGGTAGCTGCTCTCCCGGCCGCGCTCGAGCAGGAAGCACACGCGGCGCAGCGCCTCGAGCGGGGACATCGGCGCCTCGGGAGGCAGGGGCAGCTCCATGGGCGCCAGCGTAGGCGGGCCCGGTGACAGCCGTCAGCGCTGCGGCGCCGGGGGCGGGGAGCCGTTCGGCAGCGTGGGCGACCCGGGGGAGGCCGGGGCCGGGACGGCGCGGACGACGTCGCTGCCATAGCGCCGCTCGACCGGCGGGGCAGCGGCCGGCTCGGTGACCGTGACGAGGACCCGGTCGGCGCGGGCGTCGACGGCGACCGCGGTGATCGCCACGCCCTGCAGTCGCCAGGCGGCCAGGTCGGCCCGCACCCGGGCGGCCACCGCGCCCTTGCGGGCGGCCGTGTTCGCCACGACGCGGAAGTCCACGTCGCTCGGGGCCGGCATCGCGGAGCGGACGAGAGCCTCGAGGCCCTCGTCGTGCCGGGTGACCGTGACGACCACGTGCGTGTTGGTGGCGTCGGTGGCATACGCGCCGCCGAAGACGTCGCCGTATGCCGCCATCAGGGTCGGCGCGAGGGCGTCGAAGGCGGTGCGCTGCGGCGACGAGGCGCCGGAGAGCCATCCCGACGTGTCCCGCTGCGGCGGGACGCCGTTGCCCGCCCCGCCCGGCGCCGTGGCGCTCGGGAGCGGCAGGCCCGGAGGCACGGCGCCGGGAGTGGCCGAGGGGCCGGGCAGTCCCGGCGCGGGGGGCGCGGCGTTCGGCTCCACCGCGCCCGTGCCCTCGTCCCCGCCGCGAGCCTGGGCGTCGGCCGCGCGGCCGGCGGCTGTGGTGGAGGAGCCCCCGGGCAGGTGGGTCGCGGCCCAGCCGGCGCCCACCGTGCCGACGAGGGCGACCGCCGCCGCGGCGCCGAGCACACGGGCTCGCCGCCGCCCGGCCCGGGCCCGGCCACGCAGCAGCGCCCGCTGGACGAAGAGGTCGTCGTCGGGCGGGGTGAGGTCGTCGACGGCCCTCAGTGCGCGGCGCAGCTGGTCCTCGCTCATGTCAGCGCTCCTGCTCCGGTGCGGGGTGGTTCGGCGAGACGGTCGCGCAGGGCCGCGAGGCCGCGCGAGATCTGGCTCTTGATGGTGCCCTCGGCGACGCCGGTGCACTCGGCGATCTGCGGCACGGTGAGGTCCTCCCAGAAACGCAGCACCAGCACGGCGCGCTGCCGCTCCGGCAGGCCCTCGAGGAGCCGGGTCAGGGTCAGCGCGAGGTCCCGGTCGGGCTCGGGCAGGGCCGGCTCGGGAGTGGAGTCGGTGAGCACCTCGCGCCGCCGCTTGCGCCGGTCGTTGAGGTAGAGGTTGAGCATGGTGCGCCGCGTGTACGCCTCGTGCGCCCCGGCCCCGATGCGCGGCCACGCGACGAAGACCCTGGCGAGCGCCTCCTGGACCAGCTCGTCGCCGTCGGCCCAGTTGCCGCAGAGCAGGAAGGCGCGGCGCCGCAGCAGGCTCTGGCGCTCGACGACGAACGCCCGGAACGCTGCCTCGTCCCTGCCTCCCATCGGCCCTCCGGGTCCGCCTCGTGCCGCGCCGGCGCCCGCCCTGCGAGAGGCCGGTCGCGGTCTGCCTCTAGTGTCCTCCACCCGCAACGACACGCGGGCACGCCGAACCGTTCCCTGCCGCCCCTCCGTTGTGGCCAGGCCGTATGCCGCCCACCGGGGGCGCTCAGCCCACCCGTCCCAGCGCGAGGAGCGCGTGCAGCAGCGCCGCGATCGTCTCGCCGTCGGTGATCGACCCGTCACGCACAAGCCCGAGGACGTCCGCGACGGGCAGTCGCCGGACCTGGCGAATGCCCTCCTCCGCCGGCGTGGCCACATCGTGGTCGGCGGCAGCTGCGAGCCCGGTGGCGAGGAAGACGTGCTCCGGCGCCCGGCAGATGCCGTTGAGTGCCTGCATGGTGCCGACGTGCCGCCAGGTCCGGGCGACGAGGCCGGTCTCCTCGACGAGCTCGCGCTGCGCCGCCGCGAGCGGGTCCTCGCCGTCGGTGCCGCCGGACGGCAGCTCGATCGAGGGCCCCACGGTGTGCCGGTCGACCGTGACGAGGACGACCTCGTCGGCGTCGCTGAGGGCCACGACGAAGACGGCGGGCTGGCGCAGCTCCACCACCCCGTAGAGGCCCGGGCTGCCGTCGGGCCGGGTCACGGCGTCCTCCCGCACGACGATCCACGGGTTCTCGTAGGCGACGCGGCTCTCCCGGGTGGGCCAGCTCATCCGCGTGCCTTGGGCTCCATGGGCCTGTCCATGCGCTGATCCTCGCCCATCCGGTCGTCGCCCATCCGGTCCTCGCCCATCCGGGAGACCCTCACGCCGCGGACTCCAGCCCGAGCAGGTACTCCTTGGCCGCCAGCCCGCCGAGGTAGCCGCCCAGCGCGCCGTCGGTGCGCACGACGCGGTGGCACGGCACGACCACGGGCAGCGGGTTGGTGGCGCAGGCGGAGCCGACCGCCCGCACTGCCCGGGGGCTGCCGGCGGCGGCGGCGACGACGGCGTAGCTCTCCCTCGCGCCGTAGGGGATGCGCCGCAGGTGCTCCAGCACGACGAGCCGGAACCCGCGGGCGAGGCGCAGGTCGAGGGGCACGTCGAAGCCGTGGCGTCGGCCCGCGAAGTAGTCGTCGAGCTGCGCGGCCGCCGGGTCGAGCTCGCGGTGGCTGCGCAGGACGCGCGGGCCGAGGAGGGCGGCGAGCCGGGCGAGGACCGCGTCGTGCCCCTCCCGGGCGAAGGCCACCCGCACCAGGCCGACCGGCGTGGCGGCGAGGAGGAGCTCACCGAGCGGGCTGTCGACGGTCCGGTAGGCGACGTCGACGAGCGACTCGTCGCGGGCCCGGGCGGCGAGCTGGTCGTGCAGGGCGGCGAGCCGGTCGGGCTCGTCGGCAGCGGTGAGTGCGGTCGTGAGCGTGGTGGTGAGCGGAGTGGTCGGGGCGGTGGTGGTCTCGGGGCCAGGCGAGGAGAGCAGGTCGGACATGGTGGTCACACCTCCGGGTGCGGTTGGTAGGTCCTGCGTAGGGCGGCGATGCCGTCGGCGGCGGCGCGCCGGGCCGCCACGGCGGTGCCGCCGACGATGCGCGCCACGTCGGCGTGGGGCAGGCCGGCGACGTGGTGGTAGGCGACGCACTGCCGTTGCTTCGCCGGCAGCGCGGCGAGGGCCGCCCACAGGCAGTCGTCCGACAGTGCCGCCTCCGGGCCGGCGTGGTGCCGCTTCGGCGGGTCGGGGACCTCGGCGACGGGCACGGCTCGTCTGGCCTCGGCCCGCCGCACGTCGAGCGCCTTGCGGTGCGCGATGGTGACGAGCCAGGCCCGCACGTCGGCGCCGTCGGGCAGCGTGGGCCACGCCCGGAGGGCCGCGAGGAACGTCTCCGACCAGGCGTCGTCCGCGTCGACCGGCCCGAGCACGGCCCGGCACACGCGCAGCACGACGGCGCCGTGGTCGGCGACGGCCTGCTCGAAGGGCTGCTGCATGCTAGGTAGACGCTCCGCCCGGCCCGGATGTGAGGTCCGGCTCAGGGCAGCCGTCCCGCTCCGACGTCTGCGGGGCTCACGACCCCGGCTCCTTCGGCTGCGGCGGCACGACGCCCTCGGGCACCGGGACCGGGAACTCCGCGGCATAGTCGCCGTAGGCCCGCGGGTCCTCCGAGGGCTCGAGGTGGCAGGTCAGGGCGAGGTCGTCGAAGTCCTCCCGCACGGCCGCCTCGATCTCCTCCATGAGGTCGTGGCCACGCTGCACCGACCACGCGCCCGGGACGAGCACATGGACCTCGGCGAAGCGGTGGTGACCGGACACTCGGGTCCGCAGCCCGTGGAAGTGGACGCTGTCGGACGTGAAGCCGCTGAGGACCGCAGCGATCGCCCGGTTGTCCTGCTTGCTCATGGCGACGTCCATGAGGCCCGACACCGACTCCGAGAGCAGCCGCCACCCGGTCACGACGATGTTGACGCCGACGAGGAAGGCGATGACGGCGTCGAGCCGCTCGATGCCGGTCACCGCCACGAGCAGGACTCCCACCACGACCCCGGCGGAGGTCCACACGTCCGTGAGGAGGTGCTTGCCGTCCGCGGTGAGGGTGAGCGACCGGTAGCGCCGCCCCGCCCGGATCAGCACGGCGGCGGCGCCACCGTTGATCAGCGACGCGGCCACGGAGATGAGCAGGCCGACGCCCACGTTGTCGAGCGCCCGGGGGTGCAGGAAGCGCTCGACGGAGGTCCACATGATGACGAGCGCGGCCACGAAGATCATCTGGCCCTCGATGGCGGCCGAGAAGTACTCCGCCTTGGAGTGCCCGAAGTGGTGGTTCTTGTCCGCCGGCAGAGCCGCGACCCGCAGCGCGATGAGGACGGCGATGGCCGCCACGAGGTTGACCACCGACTCCGCGGCGTCGGACAGCAGCCCCACGGAGCCCGTCACCAGCCAGGCCGCCGCCTTGAGGGTGATCGTCGAGACGGCCGCCGCGATGGAGAGGTAGGCGAAGCGGCGCAGGTCGCGGGTGGGGCGCGGCGCGTCAGGTGTGGGCTCGGCGGGGATGGGCACTCCCCCATTGTCGCAAAGCGGCGGGTTCCGGCGTCCCGCACGCCCCAACGCCGGGCCGGTGAGGGAGAGGGACCGGCCGTGGTCGGCCGGCATCCCCCCTGCACCCGCGACAATGATCAGATCCGCTGGCAGGCTCTCGCGCTGAACGGCATACGCGCTCCTGTCCCGCAGCCGTGGGCGGAGGGCCGGGAGGCAGCCGTCCGTCGCGGCCGGGCCGAGCGTGCGGGCAGGCTTCGGGGGCTCCCGGCAGGAGGGAGGTGAGGAACGGGCCGGGGTGGGTAAGACAAGGGGACCGATCACGGCAACGAGAGGAGCACGACGATGGGTTTGGACGACAAGGCCAAGAACCTGGCCGAGGACCTCGGCGGCAAGGCCAAGGAGGCCGCCGGCAAGGCGACCGACAACGAGCGGCTCGAGGCCGAGGGCCAGGGCGACCAGGCGGAGGCGGACCTCAAGCAGCGGGGCGAGCAGCTCAAGGACGCGGCCGGCGACGTCAAGGACGCGTTCAAGGGCTGACGGCCTTCAGGTATGCCGCGGAGCCGGGTCCCGAGCGGGGCCCGGCTCCGCGGCATACGAGCGAGGCAGGTGAGCGACACACGCGAGCCGAAACCCCGTCGGGGACGTCAGGATGGTGGCGCCGGCGGCCAGCCGGTGCCGGGGCCGCCCGAGGGCTGCACGAGGCCGATGTCGTAGGCGTGGATGACGAGGTGGACCCGGTCGGGCGCCTTGAGCTTGGCCAGCAGGTGGCCGATGTGGGTCTTGACGCTGCTCTCGGCGAGGTAGAGCTCGTGGGCGATCTGCGTGTTGGTGAACCCCTGGGCGATGAGGCGCAGCACGGCCCGCTCCCGGGGTGTCAGCAGCCCCGCGTCCTCACGGACCCGGTCGGGGGACGGCAGGAAGCGCGCGTAGTGCTCGAGCAGCCGGCGCGTCACGGCAGGAGCGAGCAGGGCGTCCCCGGCCGCGAGGACCCGGACCGCCCGCACCAGCTCGTCCGGGGTGGCGTCCTTGAGCAGGAAGCCGCTGGCGCCGGCCCGGAGCGCGCCGAGGATGTAGTCGTCGAGGTCGAAGCTCGTCACGACGAGGACCTTCGTGCGGGGCGCGTCGGCTTCGACGATGAGGCGCGTCGCCTGGACGCCGTCGAGGACGGGCATTCGGATGTCGAGGACGGCGACGTCCGGCGCATGGCGGGCCACGAGCTCGACGGCCTGGCGCCCGTCGGAGGCCTCCGCCACCACCGTGATGTCCGGCTCGTAGTCCAGGCACGCGCGCAGCGCACCGCGCATGAGCGGCTGGTCGTCGGCGATGAGCACCCGCACGGTCATCCCGGGACCTCCGCGACGGACAGCGGCAGCACGGCGTCGACGACGAACCCGCCGCGGGGGAGCGGGCCGGCGGTCATCGACCCACCGCACTGGGCCACTCGGTCGTTGATGCCCTGCAGCCCCGGGCCCGGCGCGGCCGCCGGGCTGGTGGGCCCGTGGTCTCGCACCCGGATGCGCAGGTGGTCCGAGGCAAAGGAGAGGCGCACCTGGACGGGGGAGCCGGCGGCGTGCAGCAGCGCGTTGGTGATCGCCTCCTGCAGGATCCGGTAGGCCTGCAGCTCGAGGACGCCCTGGAGTCGTCGACGTGGACCGACGACCTCGAGGTCGATCGCGATCCCCGCCGAGGCCACCGTGCGCACGAGGTCCTCGACCCGGTCAAGGAACGGCGTGGCGCCGACCGCAGCATCCCCCTCCACCGGGTGGAGCACGCCGACGAGCTGGCGCATGTCCTTCAGGGCCTGCCGGCCGACGTCCTCGATGGAGGCCAGCGCCGCTTCGCCCTCCGAGCCCTCCGGAAGGCGGCGTCGGGTGGACGCCGCACGGGTCACCATGATCGCGAGGTGGCTGGCGAGGGTGTCGTGCAGCTCGCGGGCGATGCGGGCACGCTCCTGCGCCGCTGACAGGGCGCCGATCGCAGCCTGCTCCTGGAGCAGTCGGTGCGCGCGGTCCTCGAGGATGCCTGCCCGCTCCTCGAGCAGCCGGGCGCGGGTGCGGCGCAGCTGGTCGCCGCGGCCCAGGGCCCAGGCGGCGACCATGCCAAGGACCCGGGTCAACCACTCGTCGTCCACGGCCGGTCCGATGAGGGCGATGACGCTCGCGCCGACGATGAGGCAGACCGCCACGAGGGCCGGCAGGGCCTTGTGCAGGGGCCACCGTTGCCCCGCGGTGTAGACCGCGATGAGGAGGGCGTAGGGCAGCGGCAGGAGGGGGTAGTCGAACGCGTTGCGCACGACCTCGGTGGCGACGACGACGGCGAGGACGATGCCCGGCGTGGCCCTGCGCGACAGCAGGGCGGCACAGCCGAGGAAGACCAGCGCCACGCCGAGGAGGTCCGGTGTCCTGGAGTGCAGGTCGCCCTCGTCCGTCTCCAGGACGACGGAGACGCGGTCGACGAAGGTGACGATCGACAGGACGGCGACCGAGACGGCGAGCAGGAGGTCCTTGCTGGACCACGCGCGGCCCAGGCGTCTGCGGCGGGTGGACGCGCGGGACCCCCCATCGGACGTCACCATGACCGGACCGTGCCCGGTGCCCGGTGGCTCGTCCCCCGGCGGTCGCTCAGTCTCCCCCTGCGGTACCGGTCGGCTCCGCCACCAGGCGCTGCGGATCCGGTCCCCGAGACCGACGCTCATCCGAATCCCCCCAACTTAGCCTCATTTCAAGAGTAGGGCGCCGCCGGGCTGCGGGGGTCGGAACGGCACTGCTGGCGGGGACACCATGACCAGCGCCACCGCGTCGCGTCCCGGCTCTGACAAGGGGGAACGGGACGTGCAGACCTCGGAACGCAGCAACCTCGGCCTGGGGCGGGCGGTGGTGGGTGCCCGGCTCAGGGCCGGACGGCTGTTCCTCGCCCTGGCGGTCGCCATCCTCGTGCTCGGTGCAACGTCGCTGGGCGCGGCGAAGCTCGACTTCCTGCCCGAGTTCCAGCCGCCGTCGGTGCAGGTGCAGACCGAGGCCCTCGGCCTGTCTGCGA
>NZ_DASSMH010000055.1:0-4354 GCF_035688975.1 Intrasporangium sp.
GGCCGTCGTCGACCCCGCCGTCAGGGGCACCTTCCGCAGCCCGACGGGCAACCTCTTCTGCGACGTCAGCGCCGGCGCGGCGGTGCCGGCGTGCGAGGTGGCGCAGGGGCGGGTCGCTCCCCCGGCCCCGATGGTGTGCCCGGCCGGAGGGGCCAGGGACGTGGGCCGCGTGGAGCTGACCCGGGAGGGGGCCGTGCCGGTGTGCAACTCCGACACCATCCGCGTCCCCAGTGCCCCGGTGCTGCGCTATGGCTTCCGCACGGTCGCCGCCGGGTCGCCGTTGACGTGCCTCAGCGAGACGACGGGGGTGACCTGCGTCGACACCGCCTCCAGGCACGGTTTCTTCCTCACCCGCGGCGGCTTCACCCTGTTCTGAGCCGGCCCTTTCCCGGGCCGACGGACGGCATCCACCGCACGAGGACGGCGAGCAGGCAGGCCATGACCAGCGGCAGGACCATCGCCGCCTGCACGCCGTGCTGTCGCACGAGCCACCCGATGAGCCCCGGGCCGGCGAGGAACGCGGCATACCCGAAGGTGACGACCACGGAGAGCACCCGCCCGCCGCCGAGGTGGCCGGCCGAGCCGTAGATCTGCGGCGCGATCATCCCGACGCCGAGGCCGACGAGGGACCAACCGGCGAGGACGGGGGCGAGCGACGCGGCGAGCACGGTGACGAGGTAGCCGGCGGCCGCAGCGCCCGCGCCGAGCGCGACCACCCGGACGTGGCCGAACCGGGCCACGAGGTGGTCCCCCGACATGCGGATGACGACCATGAAGGCGCTGACGAAGGTGAGCCCCAGCGCCCCGGTGCCCGGGTCGACGTGGAGGACGTCCGTGACGTGGATCGACGACCAGTCCGTGGCCGTGCCCTCGGCGAGGCCGAAGCACACGGCCATGCCGGCGAGCAGCCACGCGACGGGCGGCACCGTCGCAGGCGTGCCGTCGACGCCTCGGCTGACGACCCGGGAGGTCGGGGCCCAGGCGGCGAGCGCGGCGAGGCCGACGAGGGCGAGCGCTCCCGAGGTGGCCATCGCGCCGCGCACCATGGCGCCCGGGTCGCCGTGGACGAGCCGCCCGACGACCGCCACGAGCGCGGCGCCGAGGAAGGAGCCGAGGCTCCAGCAGGCGTGCATCCGGCTCATGATGGGCTTTGGCCTCGCGCGTTCCACCTGGACGGCGAGCGCGTTCATGGCGACGTCCATCGTCCCGTTGCCCAGCCCGACGACCATGCTGCCGGCCAGGGCCCAGGCGAAGGAGGACGCGCCCCACAGCACGAGCGCACCGATGGCCATGACGAGCGCCGAGGCGAGCACGGGCGGCCGGGCGCCGCGCGAGTCGGCGAGTCGTCCACCGACCTGCATCGACGCGACGGCGACGATGCCCGTGGTGAGGAGCAGGACCGCGATGCCTTGGGTGTCGGTCCCGACGCGGTGGCGCAGCGCCGGCATGGACGCGGCCCAGGAGCCGAGCACGAGCCCGTTGACGGCGAAGGCGAGGGCCACGGCGAGTACGTCGCGCAGGCGTCCGGTGACAAGCACCCCGGCAGCGTAGCCCGGCGATCTCGAGGGTCCCCTCGCCCTGTCGCCGCTGCAGGGCCCCTCGCCACTACGGTTGCCAGGCGCTACGGTTGCGCGGCGATGACGTCGAGCTGGCCGAGGGTGTTCCACCCCGTCTGCGCGTCCCACGTTCCCTGGTTGGCCAGCTGAATCGCGTAGGCCGGCTTGGCGGCCAGCGTGGGCGACGGGTCCGGCAGGGAGAGGAGGACCCGGTAGGCGCCGGGTCGGACGGACACCGGGACGGTGAAGGAGGTCGTCCTCGCCACGCCGGGCGCGAGGGTGCGCACGTCGAGCGGGATGGCGTATCCGTAGCTGCCGTCGGCGCTTCGGAGGACCAGCTTGGCGGGTCGAGCACGGAACGGCGCCGCGTAGCCGTCGTTCAGGAGACCGACCTGGCCGGAGAGGGTGCCTCCGGCGACCGCCGCTCGGGGCAGCGTGACGGTGGTCAGCCGCAGCCGGTAGCCCAGCCGGCGCCGCACCTCGTCGAGACCGGCGGCCCCCCACGAGCTCATCACCTCGGGCCGGTAGTCGGCGTTGAGATAGGACCAGTGGTAGGCCGCGAGCTCTGAGCTGGCCGAGCTCCATTGCGTGCGAGGGGTGTTCACGACACAGGTCTCCCCGCCCATCGGCACGGTCTGCGTCTGGGCGCGGAGCCACGTCCGGTCCTCGCTCGTGGCGAACGTGCCGTAGTCGTCCGTTCCCGCGAGGAAGCAGTCGTCGTGGATGCCGACCCGCGCGGCCACCGCGCTCGGCGCGCCGGCCAGGAGCCGCTGCTTGATGCTCGGGGAGCGCACCTGGACGAAGAGAGACGGGCTCGTCGCCTCGAGCAGGGTGCGCAGGACCGTGTCGCGTGCCTCCCAGTCCGCGTCCGACAGCAACCACGGCCGCGCAGGGTCCGAGGCGAAGTTGTCGGAGTAGTACCACTCGCCCCAGCGACCGATGAAGCCGGCCTGGAGCGTGGCGATCACGTCGGCATTCGCGTTGAGGACCGGGGCGAGCGCGCGGACGTGGGTGATGACGCGGTCTGCGGGCGCGTCGTGACTCGAGTCCGCCGAGTACGCGAAGCGGACCACCAGCTTGACTCCCGCAGCGCGTGCCGCGGCGAGATCGGCCCTGACCTGGGAGAGGTATGCCGCACTCAGCCCGTCCGTCCCGACGAACCTCTCGAGGTAGAAGACGCGGTAGACGAGGGTGACGCCCTCCTGCGTGCGCCACCGCGCAGCGACCGCGGCGTCCAGCGGCGCGTACCCCGAGCCGTCCACCCGGCTGTGGGTCTCCGTGTAGTGGTACAGGCCGCGATCAGGGTTGGCGATGACCGCCGTCGACGGGCTGAAGGTCCGGGACACCACGGACGCCGAGAGGGCCGAGGCCGCGGACGTGACCGTGAGGATGGCCGCCGCGACGGAGGCGAGGATCGCCTTGCGCATACCACAAGGCTACCCGAATTCCCCTCATAACCGACAAAGCGCGCAGGCTGGGTTGTCAGCGACCGGCATACGGCGCGACGACGACCTCCACACGCTGGAACTCCTTGACATCCGAGTATCCCGTCGTCGCCATCGCCCGCCGCAGCGCGCCCATGATGTTGGTCGTGCCGTCGGCCTGGCGTCCCGGGCCGAGGAGGATCTCTTCGAGCGAGGCCTGCCCGCCCAGGGCGATCCGCTCGCCGCGGGGCAGCAGCTGGTGGTGCGCTTCCGGCCCCCAGTGGTAGCCACGGCCCGGGGCGTCGGTGGCCCGCGCCAACGCTGCGCCGAGCATGACGGCGTCGGCGCCGCACGCGATCGCCTTGACGATGTCACCGGACGTGCCGACGCCGCCGTCGGCGATGACGTGGACGTAGCGGCCGCCCGACTCGTCGAGGTAGTCGCGGCGCGCCTCGGCGACGTCGGCGACGGCGGAGGCCATCGGGGCGTGGATGCCGAGCGTCGTGCGGGTCGTGTGCGCCGCCCCGCCTCCGAACCCCACGAGGACGCCGGCCGCGCCGGTGCGCATGAGGTGCAGGGCGGCGGTGTAGGTCGCCGCGCCACCGACGATGACCGGCACGTCCAGCTCGTAGATGAAACGCGTGAGGTTGAGCGGCTCCGCGCGCCCCGAGACGTGCTCGGCGGACACGGTCGTGCCGCGGATGACGAAGAGGTCGACGCCCGCGTCCACGACGGTCTTCCAGTACTGCTGGGTGCGCTGCGGGGAGAGCGCTCCGGCCACCGTCACGCCCGCGGCGCGCAGCGCGCGCAGCCGCTCCGTGATGAGTTCGGGCTTGATCGGCTCGGCGTAGATGGCCTGCATCCGGGCGGTCGCGACGGCCGGGTCGAGGGAGGCGATCTCCGCCAGCAGCGGCGTCGGGTCGTCGTAGCGGGTCCACAGACCCTCGAGGTCGAGGACCGGCAGGCCGCCGAGACGGCCCAGCGCGACCGCCGTGTCGGGAGAGATGACGGAGTCCATCGGCGCGCCCATGACCGGGATGTCGAAGTGGTAGGCGTCGATCTGCCAGGCGACGGAGACCTCCTCGGGGTCGCGGGTGCGCCGCGAGGGCACGACCGCGATGTCGTCGAAGGAGTACGCGCGCCGCCCGCGTTTGCCTCGGCCAATCTCGATCTCGGTCACCGGCCGATCCTATCCAGCGCCGCCGGCACGCCCGGCCCTCCTCGCGGCCTCTACGTCACGCGTCACCTTCCCCCGTCGAGTGGCCAGTTCCGCACGTCACCCTCCCCGTCGAGTGGCCAGTTCCGCACGTCACCCTCCCCGTGCAGTGGCCAGTTCCGCACGGGACGGAGGCACCGGAGTGGCCACTCGACGAG
>NZ_DASSMH010000056.1:0-24428 GCF_035688975.1 Intrasporangium sp.
GCGCCTGCTCGAGCGCCGTGTCGTCGAGGAGCGGCTCGCGCACCATGTTGACGACGATGGCCCCGACGGTGAGGCCCTTGGCGCGCAGGTCGGCGATCGCCTCGAGCGTCTCCTGGACGGGCATCTCCTCGAGGAGCGTCACGATGTGCACGACCGTGCGCTCGGACGTCAGCAGCTCGGTGATCGACTCCGCCTGCGAGTGGATGGGCCCGACCCTGGCGAGGTCCGCCACCTGGGAGTTGACCGACAGGAAGCGCCCGATGCGTCCCGTGGGCGGGGCGTCGAGCACGACCGCGTCGTATGCCGGTGGGCTGGCGCCCTTGTGCCTGCCGTCCACGCGGCGGCGGCACGCCTCGTAGACCTTGCCGATGACGAGGACGTCCCGGACGCCGGGGGCGATGGTCGTCGCGAAGTCGACCGCCCCGAAGCGCTCGAGCAGCCTGCCCGCACGGCCGAGGTGGTAGAAGAGCTGGAGGTACTCGAGCAGCGCCGCCTTGGCGTCGACGGACAGCCCCACGATCTCGCCACCGCCCGAGGTGCGGGTGATCCGGGTCTCCTCGGTGCCGAGCGGCGGCGCGTCGAAGGTCTGGCTGATGCCCTGCCGGCCCTCGACCTCGGCGAGCAGCACCTTGCGGCGCGGGTGGGACAGGGCGATGGCGAGGGCGGCGGCGACCGTCGTCTTGCCGGTGCCGCCCTTGCCCGTGACGATGTGCAGCCGCGCCCTCGTGGGCACCACCCGGACGGTTTCCTCCGCGGGAGCCGGCCGCGCGGCGGCTGGAGCGCTGGCCTCGGTCGTCACGTCGCCCACCCTATTGCGCACTTCGGTGCCGCCGGGGCAGCCGAAGCCACCCGCACGGTCCGAAGCCACCCGCTCGGTCCGAAGCCACCCGCACACTGGTGGCGCGACACCGTGAGGGTGGCTCCGGCCCCACGGGGTGGCTCCGGCGCGGCGGCATACGGGATGGCTCGGGCGCGGCGGCATACGGGATGACCTCAACCGGGGTGACGGTCCGGCAGCGAGGGCGGCAGGAGCGCCTGACACGTCGCCACGACCGCGGCGAAGGCGGGGTGCGCCGGGTCGATGACGCCGAAGTGGTCGCAGCGGTCGAGGGCGGCAAGCGTCACGTCGGCGCCGAGCGCCACGCACCGCGCCACGTAGTCGTCGGTGACGGCGAGGGGCACGACGTCGTCCTGGCGGCCGTGGACCAGCCGGACCGGGACGCGGGGCGGCAGCCCGCGCATGGGGTCGGCCGCCGCCCACGCCTGCGGCGCCTCGGACGGTGCGCCGCCGAGGAAGGCGCGCGCGGCGTCCGCCCCGAGGTGCATCCGCTCGGCCGCCGCGAGGTCGACGCAGCCGGCGAGCGCGACGACGCCGGCGAGGCCGTCGGCCCACGGCTGGTTGGCCGCCCACGTGACGAGGTGACCCCCAGCCGAGTGGCCGACGAGGATCACCGGGTCCGGCAGTGCGGCATCGGCCCGGACGGCCGCGACGAGCGCCGCGACGTCGTCGAGGGTGCCCGGGACGCCGCCGCCGGGCATACCGGCTCGGCGGTACTCGCCCAGCGCCACCGTGAAGCCCGCATCGGCGAGGGCCCGCGCCTGCGGGCGGGCGTGCGCCCGGTCCGTCACCGCGCGCCAGAAGCCCCCATGCACGACGAGCACGGTGGCGCCGAGCGGCGCGGCGGGCAGCACGACGTCGTAGACCTGCGCCGGGTCCTCGCCGTATGCCGTCGTGCGCCCGACCCGCGTGGACTCGGCGCCGCCGGGCAGCCGCGCTGGCGTCGTCCCCGTCATGGCGTCATGGTGCCACCGCGGGGGCGACGGGCCCGTGGGTAGGGTGAGCGCATGACCCTGTGGGAGTACCTCACCGCCCCCCTGCTCATCCACAACACGAAGCAGATCCTCGACAACTTCGGCGCCGACGGCTGGGAGCTCGTGCAGATCGTGCCGGGGCCTGACGGCACGAGCCTCGTGGCCTACTTCAAGCGGCCCAAGGGCTGAGCCGTGTCGGCCGTCGAGGAGCGACTCGCAGCCCTCGGGCTGACGGTCCCCGACGTGGTGCCGCCGGTCGCGGCCTACGTGCCCGCGGTCCGGGCGGGCGACCTCGTCTTCACGTCCGGGCAGCTGCCCATGGTGGAGGGGCGCCTGCCGGCCACCGGGAAGGTCGGCGCCGACGTCGGGGCGCAGGAGGCCGCGGCGCACGCGGCGACCTGCGCGCTCAACGCCATCGCGGCCATCAAGGCGCAGGTCGGAGACCTCGATCGCGTCACCCGCGTCGTCAAGGTGGTCGGTTTCGTCGCCTCCGACCCGTCCTTCACGGGGCAGCCCGGTGTGGTCAACGGCGCCAGCGAGCTGCTCGGGGTGGCCTTCGGGGACGCAGGCAGGCACGCCCGGTCCGCTGTCGGGGTCGCGGCCCTGCCGCTCGACGCCACCGTCGAGGTGGAGGTCGTCGTCTCGCTCTCCGTCGAGCAGGCCGAGGAGCCGGACGAGGCATGAGCAGGCTCTTCCCCCTCGCGGCCGGCCTGCCCGTAGCCGGCCCGGCGGGGCGCTGGCTGGCCGGCGAGCGCTGGGAGGAGGCGGCGCCCCGCCGGGCGAGCACGGTCATGCTCGTGCGCGACGGCGACCGCGGCGTCGAGGTCTTCATGCTCCGGCGGGTCTCCGGCATGGCCTTCGCCCCGAGCATGATGGTCTTCCCCGGGGGCGGCGTCGACCCGCGCGACGGCGAGCCGGGCCTGCCGTGGAGCGGTCCAGGACCCGACGAGTGGGCGCGGCTGCTCGGCTGCGCCGAACCGGAGGCGCAGATGTTCGTCGCGGCGGCCGTCCGCGAGGTGCTGGAGGAGTGCGGGGTGCTGCTGGCCAGCGAGGCGCCGGACGGACCCCTTGCGGACCCGAGCGGCCCGCGCTGGCGCGCCATCCGGGACCGGCTCGTCAGCAGGGAGCTGTCGCTGCGCGAGGTGCTCGACCGGGAGCGCCTGCTCCTGCGCTCGGACCTGCTCGGCGTCAAGGCGCACTGGGTGACGCCCGCCTTCGAGCCGCGGCGCTTCGACACGTGGTTCTTCGCGGCGCTCATGCCCGGCCACCAGGTCGCGGACGGCGACACGAGCGAGGCCGACCACGCGGCGTGGGTGGTGCCGCAGGAGCTGCTCGAGGAGTATGCCGCCGGCAGGGCCCTGATGCTGCCCCCGACGCTGGTGTGCGTGGAGGAGGTGCGCGACGCGGCGGGCGCTGCCGACTTCGTCGCGCACACCGAGCATGTGCCGCTCATCCTGCCCGAGGTCGTGCCGACTCCCGAGGGCCCGGCCCTGCGGATCGAGGTGCGATGAGGGGCGGCCCGGCGGACCCGGGCTGGACCGGAGGCACGGCCACCGAGCGCGCCTTCTGCGTCCTCGCCCGCAACCCCTCCCCGATGACGCTCGAGGGGACCAACACGTGGGTCCTCGCCGAGCCCGGCTCGGACGAGGCCGTCGTCATCGACCCGGGTCCGCTCGACGAGGCACACCTGCAGGCGGTGCTCGCGCACGTGGCCGCGAGCGGGCGCCGGGTCACCCTCACCCTGCTCACGCACGGCCACGCCGACCACGCCGAGAGCGCCGACCGCTTCGCCGAGCTCACCGGCGCCCCGGTGCGCGCGTTCGGGCGCGGGCACGACGACGTCCGGCCGGGGGAGCTGATCACCGTCGGCGGCCTCGACGTCCTCGCCACCGCGACGCCCGGCCACACGAGCGACTCGTTCTCCTTCGTGCTGCCCGCCGAGGCGAGCCTGCTCACCGGCGACACGGTGCTCGGCCGCGGCACCACCGTCGTCGCCTGGCCGGACGGGCACCTGGAGTCCTACCTCGAGTCCCTGCACCGCATCGAGGCCCTCACCGGAGCCGGAGCGGTGACCACCCTGCTGCCCGGCCACGGCCCGGTCCAGCCGGACGCCGCCGCCACGGTCGGCTACTACCTGCGCCACCGCGCCGAGCGACTCGAGCAGGTGCGGCGGGCGGTCGAGGAGGGCGCGCACACGGCATACGAGGTCGTCAAACGCGTCTATGCCGACGTGCCCCGCGACGTGTGGCCGGCAGCCGAGCTGTCGGTGCAGGCGCAGCTCGAGTACCTCCGCACCCCCCACTCGTGACTCGTCCCGGCGCGCCGCGCTGATCCGCTTGGGGCCGCGAGGCGGTGGGTATACGCCCCGGGAACCAGCCCGTCAGGAAGTCTCGACGAGAGGAACGACGCAGTGACGACCAAGGTGGAGAAGTCGATCGAGGTGGACGTGCCGGTGCACACGGCATACAACCAGTGGACGCAGTTCGAGGAGTTCCCCCGGTTCATGGGCGGCGTGCAGTCCGTGACACAGCAGGGTGACTCGAGCCTGCACTGGGTGGCCGAGATCGCGGGCGTGCGGCGCGAGTGGGACGCACAGATCCTCGAGCAGGTCCCGGACGAGAAGGTGGCCTGGGCGGCCGTCAGTGGCGCGACGAACGCCGGGGCCGTCTACTTCGCACCCGCGGGCCCGGAGCGGACGACGGTGACGCTGCACCTGGAGTACGAGCCTGAGGGGCTCGTCGAGAAGGCGGGCGACGCCCTCAACGTCGTGTCGAGACAGGCGGAGGCCGACCTCGAGCGGTTCAAGGCGTTCATCGAGGAGCGCGGCACCGCGACCGGGGCATGGCGCGGCGGCATCAACGAGGACGTCACGGTGGGCACGCCGGGCGTCGAGGACGCGGCCCTCTCCCGCGGCGACGACGGCAAGGCGGGCATCTCCGGCAAGGCCATGGCCGCCGGCGCCGGTGTGGCCGCGGCGGTCGTCGCCGGCGCGGCGGCGGTGAGCGGCGCGAGCTCCGACGAGTCGTCGTCGGCTGCCACCGTGCCGGTGGCGGGAGAGCGGGATGTGGTCGACCTGCTCATCAGCGACCACCGCGAGGTGGCCGCCCTCGTGACGCAGATCGGCACGACGACCGACCCCGAGACCCGCCGGGACATGGCGGACACGGTGATCAGCGAGCTCGTGCGCCACTCCGTGGCGGAGGAGATGTACGTCTACCCCGCGATGCGCAGGCATCTCGCCGACGGTGAGCAGGCGGTCGAGCACGACATGGAGGAGCACAAGCAGCTCGAGGCGACCATGAAGCAGCTCGAGGGCGTGCCGGGCTCCGACCCGAGGTTCGACGAGCTGCTGCGCCAGCTCGAGACCATCCTCGTCGACCACGTCTCCGACGAGGAGACGGACCAGTTCCCGAAGCTGCGGGCCAGCGTGCCGCGGGCCGAGCTCGTCGAGCTCGCCACCAAGGTCGAAGCGGCCAAGAAGCTCGCGCCGACCCGGCCGCACCCGGGGGCGCCCAACAGCGCGCTCTTCCACAAGCTCGTGGGGCCCGGCGTCGGCCTCGTGGACCGGCTGCGCGACAAGCTCTCCGGTCGCTCCACGAGCTGACCGGCCCGCCGGGCCACTCGACGGGACGGAACTGGCCACTCGACGCGACCACCTCGTCGAGTGGCCACTTCGGTTCGCTCCCATGGGACGGAACTGGCCACTCGACGGGACGGAACTGGCCACTCGACGGGACCATCTCGTCGAGTGGCCACTTCGGTTCACCCCGCGGGTGGGGCGCGGCAGGCTCAGCGGGCGCGGCGACGCAGCCGCTCGACGTCGCGCAGGAGCACCGCCCGCGCTTCGAGCCGCAGCCAGCCCCGCGTGGCGAAGTCGGCGAGCGCCTTGTTGACCGTCTCCCGGGAGGCGCCGACGAGCTGGGCGAGCTCCTCCTGGGTGAGGTCGTGGGAGACCATGATGCCGCCCTCGACGGGCCGGCCGAAGCGCTCCGAGAGCTCGAGCAGGGCCTTGGCGACCCGGCCGGGCACGTCGGTGAAGACGAGGTCGGCCAGGTGGGCGTTGGTGCGGCGCAGCCGCTGGGCGAGCGCCCCGAGCAGCGCCTTGGACACCTCGGGCCGGCCGGAGAGGATCGCCGTGAGCGACTCGTTGCCCAGCCCGAGCAGCTGGGTCTCGGCGACCGCCGTGGCGGTCATCGTGCGCGGGCCCGGGTCGAAGAGGCTGAGCTCGCCGAACATCTCGCCCGGTCCGAGGATGGCCACGAGGTTCTCGCGGCCGTCGGGGCTCGTGCGGCCCAGCTTGATCTTGCCCTCGGCGATGACGTAGAGCGTGTCGCCGCGGTCGCCCTCGCGGAAGAGCACGTCGCCGCGCTCCATGCGGTACCGGCTCGTCTCCGCAAGCAGCGCGGTGGCCGCCTCGTCGTCGAGAGCTCGGAAGAGGGGGGCGCGGCGCACCACGTCGAGATCCACGAGGCCAGTGTGCCACGCCCCCTGGCACGGTGGCCGGTGCCTCCGGCTCAGCCCGGCGGCATACAGTGTCGTCTGTGTCCGCCAGCACCATCGCGCCGGCCCGCGACGAGAGCCCCGTCGCGAAGGTGCGGCGCGCGCGCAAGATGTACCGGGTGCTCCGCGAGCGGTATCCCTATGCGCACTGCGAGCTCGACTTCACGACACCGCTGGAGCTGCTGGTCGCGACCATCCTGTCGGCGCAGACGACGGACGTCGGGGTCAACAAGGTGACGCCGATCCTCTTCCAGCGCTACCGGACGGCGGCCGACTACGCCTCGGCGGACCGGGCCGAGCTCGAGGCGATCGTGCAGCCGACCGGGTTCTACCGGGCCAAGACGGACACGCTGATCAAGCTCGGCGCGGCGCTGACCGAGCGTTTCGACGGGCAGGTGCCGCCCCGGCTGGCCGACCTCGTCACGCTCCCCGGCGTCGGGCGCAAGACCGCCAACGTCGTGCTCGGCAACGCGTTCGGCGTGCCGGGCATCACGGTCGACACCCACTTCGGCCGCCTCGTGCGACGGTTCGGCTGGACCGAGGAGGAGGACCCGGTCAAGGTCGAGCACGCGGTCGGCGCCCTCCTCCCGCGGCGGGACTGGACCATGCTGAGCCACGTCGTCATCTTCCACGGCCGGCGCACGTGCCACGCGCGCAAGCCGGCCTGCGGTGCCTGCCCCGTCGCCCGGTGGTGCCCGTCCTACGGCATCGGCGAGACGGACCCGGACCGCGCCGCCCGGCTGCTGAAGTTCGAGCTGGCGCCCGAGTGAGCCGAACTCCCACCGCCGCGACGTATGCCGGGCCGTCGGGGACCATCGCGCCGGCGAGCCCGCGGCCGCGCCCGGCGTGGCTGGACGTCGTCGCCGAGCGGCTGCCCGGCACGGACCCCGGGTGGTTCTCCCGCTTCCTGCCCCCCGACGGCGGTGGCCGCGAGTCGGCCGTGCTCATCCTGTTCGGGCCGCCGCCGGCCGACGCCGATGGGGGCGCAGGCGGCGGCGCCGACGCGGGCGCCGACGCGGGCGAGCACGTGCTGCTGATCGAGCGCGCCCACACGCTGCGCTCGCACCCGGCGCAGATCGCGTTTCCCGGCGGCTCACGCGACCCGGGCGACGACGACCTCGTCCGGACCGCCCTGCGCGAGGCGCAGGAGGAGACGGGCCTCGACCCGTCGGGCGTGGACGTCGTCGCCGTCCTGCCCTCGCTCTTCCTGCCGCCCAGCCAGTTCGTGGTGGCGCCGGTCCTCGGCTGGTGGGCCACCCCGTCGCCCGTGCGGGTCGGTGACCCGGGCGAGGTGCACGACGTGCTGTCCGTCCCCGTCGCCCACCTCGTCGACCCACGCACTCGGCACTCGGTCCGGCACCCGAGCGGCTACGTCGGGCCTGCTTTCGAGATCGACGACCTCCTGCTGTGGGGCTTCACGGCGGGCCTCCTCGAGAAGGTGCTGGAGCTGGGAGACCAGAACCGCGAGTGGGACGCCGGGCGGGAGAAGCCGCTTCCGGCCCGCTACCTCTGGGGCGGGCGCGGATGACGGGGGGCCAGGCCACCGACCTGCTCCTGCTTGTCGTCCTGGGGCTCTACGCCCTCTCCGGCTATCGGCAGGGGCTGGTGGCGAGCGTGTGTTCGCTCGTGGGCTTCGTGGCGGGGGCCGTGGTCGCGATCTGGCAGCTGCCAGCGGTGTTGTCCCGATGGGACGCCGTCGCCGACGACCCGACGCTGCGGGTGGTCGTGCTCGTCGTCGCGGTCGTGCTCGTCGGATGGCTCGGGCAGTTCCTCGGGGCTCTCGTGGGCGGCGCCCTGCGCAGGCGCGTGGGCCCGAGGCTGCTGCGCCGCGCCGACGCGCTCCTCGGCGCGGTGCTCGTGACGCTGGCGGCGGCCGTCATCCTCGGCTTCCTCGGCAGCTCGCTGCGGGGGGTCGGCAACCCCGCGCTGACGCGGGCCGCGTCCGAATCGCGAGTCCTCGGCGTCGTCAGCGAGCTCGTCCCGGAGCAGAGCTCGCGGGCCTTCGCCGGCTTCCGGTCCTTCCTCTACAGCCAAGGCTTTCCGCGGGTCTTCAGCGGTCTCGGGCCGGAGCCGATCACCCCTGTCGCGCCGCCCGACGGCTCCGTCGCGGACTCCTCCACCCTGCAGGACGTGGAGCGGTCGGTCGTCAAGGTGACGACCCGGGCACGGTCATGCAGCCGTGACCAGGAGGGGACCGGGTGGGTGCTTCGGCCCGGACAGGTCGTCACCAACGCCCACGTCGTCGCGGGCGCCGACCGGGTGCGCGTCGAGAGCAACGGCCAGGAGGTGCCGGGGCAGGTCACGGTGTTCGACGCGCGCCGCGACCTCGCGGTCATCGCGGTCCCGGGACTCGACGCGCCCGCGCTCCCTCTCGGCTCGCCCCTGCCGCCCGGCGCCTCCGCCGCGGTCCCGGGCTATCCGCTCGACGGCCCGTATTCCGTCGTGCCCGCCCGGGTGCGGACCACCCTCGACGCCCGCGGCCTGGACATCTACGGCCGCGAGCGCGTGGTCCGTGAGATCTACTCGCTCAACACGACCGTGCAGCCCGGCAACTCGGGTGGCCCGCTCGTCGACACCGGGGGCCACGTGGTCGGTGTGGTCTTCGCCAAGTCGCTCGAGGACTCGCAGACCGGCTACGCGTTGACCCTCGCCGAGGCCCGGCCGGTGCTCGACGAGGCCCGAACGTCGGACCGCCCGGTCCCCACGGGCGCCTGCCTGCCCGGCTGAGAGCGCCTGCTGCGGCCTTCTCCCACGGGGCCGCCCCCGCTCATGGCAGGAATGGACTGCGCCCGCCGAACGTGCCGCGACCCCATCTCGACGGGAGGGGCCCCCGCCGTGTGCCGGCGTGGGCCCCTCTCGCGTCTCTCGCGTGCCTCTCGGGCACCCGATGGTGCAGGTGGTGTCAGCGCAGTCCGATGTTGACGTAGTACGTCTGCCCGTCGTCCAGGGCCACTCCGACGCGCCAGTAGCTGCCCGCCTGGGCCTTGTCCGTCTTCCAGTTGTACTGGTACTGCGTGCCGTCCCAGGCGTAGGTGCCCCCGACGGTGGCCGAGGTGGTGTATGCCGTCTCGTTGACCGCCGCCGAGGTGGCACTGCCCTTGACGGGGACGAGCCACTTCGGTGCCGTGCCGGCCTGGACGAGCTGACCGGCGGCGTTGCGCAGCTGGAACTTCATCGGGATGGTCTGGCCGGCGTTGAAGACGCTGGTTGAGAGGCTGGTCTGGTGTGCCGTGTCGTTGACCGGCTGCAGGAACAGCGTCGCCCCGTAGCCGTAGACCACCTTGTAGCGCAGCGTTGCGGTGCCGACGTTGCCGGCCTTGTCCGTCGCGGTTGCCGTGTAGGTGAAGGTCCCGACCCCGCTGGCCGTGCCGCCGGTGAGCGTCCCGGTCGCGGGAGCGGTGAGCCCGCTGGTCGCGTCCGTAGCCGTCACCGTGGCCGTCGGCACGGCGCCCAGGATGTAGACGCCTCCGTCCGTGATGCCGCCGATGGTGACGACAGGTGCGACGGTGTCGACGTTGATGCCGGTCACCCGGGTGGTGCCCTTGTTGCCGGCGTTGTCGACCGCGGTGCCCGTGACACTGTTCGCGCCCTCGGCCGCCACGGTGGCGTCCGGCTGGCAGCTGGCGATGCCGCTGACGGAGTCCGCGCAGCCGAACTGCACGGTGACGGGGCCCCTGTACCAGCCGTTGGCGTTCGGGCTCGTCGTCGCGCCGCCGGTGATGGTCGGCACGGTCTTGTCGACGAGCACCGTGACCGTCTTGGCCGTCTCGGTGTTGCCGGCCTTGTCGACGCTCCAGTACGCCACCGTGTGCCTGCCCTCGGTGCTGACCGTCACGGTGGTGCCCTGACTGGCTGCCCCTCCGTCGACGGCGTAGTGCGTGCTCGCGACTCCGGACAGGTTGTCGTCGGCAGTGAGCGTCACCGTGACGTCGGTGTTCTGCCAGCCGCTCGGCGCGACGGCGGAGGTGCTCGGGTCGTGGCGGTCGATCTTGATGCCACGGACCGTCGCGCCCGTCGTGTTGCCCGCCTTGTCGCTGACGGACGCGCCGACCGAGAGACCCTCGCCCTCGCCGGTGACCACGCTGGCGGCGGGGGCGCCCCCCTCGAGGCCCGAGAGGGCATCGCTGGCCGTCCACGTCACGGGGACGTCGTCGCGGTACCAGCCGTTGCCGTTCGATGCCGCCGTGGCGGCTCCGCTCAGGGTCGGGGCGGTCTTGTCGACGTTGACGCCACCGATGGTGAGGGGGTCGCTGTCGTTGTCGGCCGCGTCGGTGGCAGTGCCCGAAGCGCTCTGGTCCTTGCCCTCGCCCAGGACCTTGGCGGCAGGGCAGGACACGACGCCGGAGAGGCCGTCCTGGTCGGCGCAGGTGAACGTCGCGGTGACGTCCGCCTTGAACCAGCCGTTGGCGTTCGCGTCAGCCGACAAGGTGCCGGTGAGGGTGGGCTTCGTCTTGTCGATGCTGACGGTGGCCGGGTCGGTGGTGCTGTTGCCGGCCTTGTCTACCGCCGTGCCCTCGACCCGCAGCCCCTGGCCCTGCGTCGTGACCGTCTGCGGCGTGGTGCAGCCGGCGATGCCGGAGCCGCCGTCGGTGCAGGTGAACGTCACCGTCACATCGCTGTTGTTCCAGCTCCGCTCGTTGGCCGCCGGAGCCTGCGTGTGGCTGATGCCGGGAGCGGTCTTGTCGATCTTCACCTCGACGTTCTGCTGCGCTTCCACGTTTCCGGCGACGTCCACGCTCCACACCTGGAGCGTGTGCACGCCCTCGGTGCCGATCGGGATGCTCGTGCCTTCCCTCACGGGCTCCGAGTCGAGCTGGTAGTGCGTCGCCGCAACCCCCGAGAGGTTGTCTCCTGCCGTGAGCTGCACGGTGACGGCATCCTTGCTCCAGTCGGAGACGTCGGAGACCTTCGTGCTCGGTGCGGTCCGGTCGATCTTGACCGGGGAGCTGTCGGCGGAGGTCTCGTTGCCTGCCAGGTCACGGACGGAGGACGCAGCGGTCAGCCCGGTGCCCTCACCAGTGATGGTGCTGTCGGCCGGCGCCGCGCCGTCGAGGCCCGAGAGGGCGTCGGTGGCAGTCCACTTGACGGTGACGTCGCCCGTGTACCACCCGGCCGCGTTGGGGCTGCTGGTTGCGCCACCGCTCAGCGTCGGGGCGGTCTTGTCGACGTTGATCGGACCGACCGTCACGTCGGCCGTGTTGCCGGCGGCGTCGCTTGCGGTGCCCTTGGCCGACTGCGTCCTGCCCTCGGCGAGCCTCACCGGTGAGGCACAGTGGGCGATGCCCGAGAGCGCGTCGTCGCAGCTGAAGCTCACGGTCACGTCACCGGCATACCAGTCGTTGGTGTTGGCGTCGCGGTCCGGGGCGCCGGTGATGGTGGGCTTGACGGTGTCGATGCTGACGGTCGCGTTGTCGGTCAACGTGTTGCCCGCGTTGTCCACCGCGGTCCCAGGGACGGCCTGGTTCCTGCCGTCGGTCGTGACCGTAGCGTCCGGGGAGCAGCTGGCCACCCCCGAGAGCGCGTCGGAGCACTGGTAGTCGAGCTTGACGGAGGTGTTGTTCCAGCCACTGCCGTTCGGCGGGGGCGTGACGGTGTGGCCGACGGACGGCTGGGTGAGGTCGATCTTGACCGTGGTGCTCTGTGCCTCCTCGGTGTTGCCTGCCTTGTCGACGCTCCAGTACCTCAGCTCGTGGGCTCCCTCGGTGTCGACGGTGAGTGCGGTGCCCTTGACCGCCGCGGCGCCGTCGAGCGAGTAGTACGTGGCGTCCACACCCGACAGGCCGTCGTGCGGGCGCAGGCTGACCGTCACCGCGGTGTTGTTCCAACCGGCCGGCGCATCGGCCCCGGTGGTCGGGGCGGTGCGGTCGATGTTGACGGCCGCGCTGGCGGCGGTCGTGCTGTTTCCGGCCTTGTCGGTCACCGTGGCGGTGTCCGTGAGGCGGCTGCCCTCACCCTTGATGGTGGTCTGCGCGGGGGTCGCCACCACGCCGGAGCGGTCGTCGCCAGCCATCCAGTCGATCGTGACGTCACCGCGATACCAGCCGTTGTCGTTGGCGGCAGCGGTGGGCGTGCCACTCAGGGTCGGAGCGGTCCGGTCGACGTTGATGCCGCCCACCGTGGTGCTGGCGGAGTTTCCGGCCGCGTCGACGGCCGTGCCGGCGAGGGACTGGTTGGTCCCCTCACCGAACGTCTTCTCGGCGGTGACGCTGTCGATGCCCGAGAGCGTGTCCGTGCCGTCGAAGTGCACGGTGACGTCGGTGTTGTTCCAACCGAATTCGTTGGCGACCGGGGACCGGTGGCCGGTGATCGCCGGCTCGGTCTTGTCGAGGCTCACCGTGGCAGGGTCGGTGGCGGTGTTGCCGGCCTTGTCCGTGGCGGTGCCCGTGACCCGCTGCTCCTTGCCCTCCGTCGACACCGACAGCGGCGCCGTGCAGCTCGCGATGCCCGAGAGGGTGGCCTGGTCGTCACAGCTGAAGGTGACCGTCACGTCGGCGTTGTTCCACCCGTTGCCGTTCGCCTCGGGCGACAGGGTGTGGCTGATCGTCGGCGCGGACTTGTCGATCCTGATCGTGACCGTCCTGGCATCTTCGACGTTGCCCGCGTTGTCGCTGCTCGAGTACGTGAGCGTGTGGACGCCCTCGGCCGCCAACGTCACGCTCGTGCCGCTCTGCCGCTCGCCGCCGTCGACGGCATAGTGCGTCACCTCGACGCCGGACAGGTTGTCGTGCGGGTCCAGGGTGACCGTGACGCTGTCGTTGACCCACCCGCTCGGGGCCTCGACGTCTGTGGACGGGGCGGTCTTGTCGATCCTGACCGGCTCGCTCGTGTAGCTCGTCGTGTTGCCCGCCTCGTCGGTGACGGAGGCCGTCACCGTCTGTCCTTCGCCCTCCGTGGAGAGCACGGAGTTCGCAGGAGGAGGACCCGCGAGACCCGAGAGCGCGTCGTCCGCAGCCCACACCTGGGTGACGTCGGTGTTGTACCAGCCGTTGCCGTTCGGGCTGCTGGTCGGTGCCGCGCTGAGGGTGGGCGCCGTCGTGTCGACGTTGATGCCGGTCACGGAGGTGCTGGCACTGTTGCCCGCGTTGTCGGTGGCGGTCCCGGTCGAGCTCTGGTTCGCCCCTTCCCCGAGGTGCTGTGGGCCGGTGACGGTGTCGATGCCGGACAGGGTGTCCGCGCCGTCGAAGGAGACGCTGACGGGGGCCTTGTACCAACCGGCCGCGTTGGCCTTGCGGTCGGGGGCCCCGGTGATGGTCGGCGCAGTCTTGTCCAGGTTGACCGTCGCGGTGCCCGTGGCCGTGTTGCCGGCGTTGTCGCTCGCGGTCCCGCTGACCTTCTGCGCCCTGCCCTCGGTCGAGACCGTGGCGGGCGTGGGGCAGCTCCTGAGACCGGAGAGCTCCGTCTGGTCCTCGCACCCGAAGCTGACGCTGACGTCGGTGTTGTTCCACCCGTTGGTGTTCTGAGGCGGCGACTGGCTCGGTGTGATGCTCGGCGCGGAGAGGTCCAGCCTGACGGTGAGCGTCTGCGGCTGCTCCCTGTTGCCGGCGTTGTCGACCGACCAGTACGTCACGGTGTGCACGCCCTGGGCGCCGACGGTGACCGAGCTGCCCTTGCTGGGTGTCGTCGCTCCATCCACGGCGTAGTAGGTGCTGTCGACGTCGGACAGGTTGTCCGACGCGTGCAGGCCTACGGTGACCGGGGCGTTCGCCCATCCGGCGGGAACACCGCTGGGGGTGGTCGTCGGAGCGCTCCGGTCGATCTTGATCCCGTCGACGGTGGCGGTGGCCAGGTGGCCGGCCTTGTCGCTGACGCTCGCGGAGGCCGAGCGGTCCGAGCCTTCGCCGGTGACGGAAGAGTCGGCCGGGCAGGCCACGACGCCGGACAGTGCGTCGGCGCAGGTCCAGTGGACGGCGACGTCGCCGGAGAACCAGCCGTCGGGGTTCGGGGTGCCGACGACCTTGCCGGTGATGGTGGGAGCGGCCTTGTCGACGTTGACTGCCTCGGTGGTGACCGAGGAGGTGTTCCCGGCCGCGTCCGTGGCGGTCGCCGTGTCGGTCTGGGCGGCGCCTTCACCGAAGGTGTGGGCCAGGTCGTGGGTCTTCACGCCCGACAGCGCGTCCGTGGCGGTGTACGTCGCGGTCACGTCGTCGCCGTACCACCCGTTGGCGTTGGGCGCCGGAAGGGGGTCGACCGTGATGGTCGGCTTGGTCTTGTCGATGCTCACCGAGGCGGGGTCGGTGGCGGTGTTGCCAGCGTTGTCCGTGACCGTGCCGGTCACGGGCTGCGCCCTGCCCTCCGTGCTGATCCTCTGTGGGCCGGTGCAGCTCGCGACACCCGACACGGCGTCGTCGCAGGTGAAGGTGACTGTGACGTCGCCGTTGTTCCAGCCATCGGCGTTGGCCGCGGGGCTCTGGGTGTGCCCGATCGTCGGGGGGGTCTTGTCGATGCCGAAGCTCACGGTGTGCGCGGCCTCGGTGTTGCCCGCGACATCGGTGCTCCAGAACCTCAGGGTGTGGTTGCCCTCAGTGGTGACGGGCACGCTGGTGCCCGCTGTCTGTGCGCCGCCATCGAGCTGGAAGTAGGTCTTGTCGACCCCGGACAGGCCGTCGTTGGGCACCAGGCTGAGCGTGACGTCGCTCTTGTTCCACGCGGGTGGGGCCGTGACGATGGTGTTGGGCGCGGTCCTGTCGATCCTGACTGCCGGTGCGCTCTGCACCGAGCCGCTCGTGTTGCCGGCGCGGTCGGTCGCCGTGGCGCTGGCTGTCAGGGCGGTGCCCTCGCCGGAGATCGTGCTGTTCGCGGGAGACGTCGTGCCCGACAGTGCGTCGGTGGCGGTCCAGGCGACGGTGACGTCGCCTGCGTACCAGCCGGCGGCGTTGGGGTTCGTGGTCGGCCGTCCGGAGAGGGTCGGCGCGACCTTGTCGATGTTGATGCCGCTCACCGTTGCGCTCGCGGAGTTGTCGGCGTCGTCGACGGCCGTGCCGGTGACCGACTGGCCGGCGGCGCTGGCGCTCAACGTCGTCGGGCCTGAGGACGTCTTGATGCCCGACGTCGCGTCGGTGCTCGTGAAGGAGACCGTCACGTCGCTGTTGTTC
This sequence comes from Intrasporangium sp., assembly GCF_035688975.1. Lineage (GTDB taxonomy): Bacteria > Actinomycetota > Actinomycetes > Actinomycetales > Dermatophilaceae > CALMNV01. Next base: position 15,405 of record NZ_DASSMH010000056.1, read on the forward strand.
CAGCCGTTGGCGTTCGGGGCCGGGGTGCGAGAGCCGGCGATGACCGGGGCCGTCTTGTCGAGCTTGACCTTGACGGTCGCGCTCGTGCCCGTGTTGCCGACGTTGTCGGTCACCGTGGTGGTCGTGTCGACCGTCCCCTCGGTGGTGACCGAGCTGCTCGCGGGGGTGACGCTCTTGACACCGGATCCGCCGGGGTCGGCTCCCGTCCACGTCACGGTGACGTCGGCCTTGTTCCAGCCGGCCCCGTTGGGGGCGGGGGTGACCGCGCCCGTGGCCGTCGGGGCGGTGTTGTCGAGGGTGTATGCCGCCGACTTCGTCCCGAAGGTCTCGTTCTGGTTCGCGGTGCACTTGCCGTTGCCGTTGACGTTGCGCCAGGCCTTGGTGGTGTAGGCCACCAGACCACTGCCCGAACCGGCCGTCAGCCAGGGGTATGCCGCACCGGAGAAGGTCCACACGGCCTGGCCTCTGGACGCGCTCTGGGTGGCGATGGTCGTGCCTGTCCCGTCGATGACGTCGACGCACTGGGTGTTGCCGTCGGTGTTGAGCGTCAAGGTCAGCGGCGCGCCTTCCTTTGCGTACAGGGTGCCGTTGGCGGCCGTGTACGTGCCGGCGCCGCCGGCGAAGCTGGCGCCGCTGACCGAGGCAGCGAAGGCGGCGGGGGCCCCCACGAGCGATCCGCCGAGGACGAGCGCGACGGCGCTGAGGGCCACAGGTACGCGCCCAGCGAAGGCCACAGGCACTCGGCGGGCAGGGGAAGATTGACGCTTCACGGGGATTCTCCAGACACGAACGCGAAAGGCGGCCTGATGCCGGTCAGCGCAAGTGAACCGGGATGGCCACGCTGTTCGCAGGCGTTTGAAGAGATTGGTCGGCGCGATGGTTTGACAAGGGCTGCGGCGAACCCTCAGTCCATCGCGTCCAGCCAGTCGAGCAGCGCCCGGTTGACCTGCTCGGGCGCCTCCTCGGTGAGGAAGTGCCCGGCGCCCTCGATGGGGACGCGCGTGTAGTCGGCCGCGACGTAGGCGCCGGAACCGGCAGTGGAGCGGGACAGGACGCACCCGTCCTCGGTGCCCTGCAGGTGCAGCACCGGCACCTCGATGCGGTGCCGGATGCGGCGCATGAACATGGGACCGTCGGGACGCAGGGTGCTCCGGCCGATCCACCGGTAGTGCTCGGCGGCGGAGTGGGCGACGAAGGGGATCTGCATGGCAGTGCCGTAGCGCTCGATGTCGTCGGCAGCGGGGTATTCGCCGAAGGGGCTGGACCATTCCCGCAGCAGGCTGGCCACGCAGTCGTGTGAACGGACCAGGTCGCGCTCCGGCTGGAAGGGCCTCTGCAGCCGGGCGATCCACCGTGACGCCTCCCGCTGCCGCCGGTCGGTCAGGGCGGCGCGCCGCATGACGCGCGGGTGTGGCATGGACAGGGAGGCGACGGCGCGCGTCACGTCGGGGCGCAGGACCGGCATACACCACGCGATCCAGCCGCCGAGGCCTTGGCCGAGGACGACCGCCTCCCCTTCCCCGAGGGCCCTGATGACGCTGGCGGTGTCGAGGGTGCTCATGTAGGTGTCATAGCCTCTGGGCGGCTTGTCCGAGCCGCCGTAGCCGCGCAGGTCCATGGCGACGGCGCGAAAGCCGGCGTCGCTCAGGGCGAGCAGCTGGTGGCGCCACGTGTACCAAAACTGGGGAAAGCCGTGCAGCATGAGGACGAGCGGGCCTTCGCCGACCTCGGCGAGGTGGAAGCGGGCGCCGTTCGCCGAGACGAAGCGGTGCTGCCAGGGGCCGTCGATGTTGACGAAGGCAGCATCGACGGCCATGACGCGTGGGTGGGACGGCGCTGGCTCAGTCGCGACGCGAGGCGTCGGCCGGCAGGCCGGCCGACGTCGCGCCGCCCGCGGTCGGGACAGCCTGGGTCGCGTCGGCGGACGGAATGCTCGTGGTGGTCGCGTCTGCCCGGGTGGGTCGGCGAGCGGCCGGCGTGGTGACCGCGGCCGTCGGGTGCGGCGACGCGGCCGCCCGCTTGACGCCCTCGATGGCCTGCTGGGCGTTGCTGATGGCCTTCTCCGGAACCGGCTTGACGGTCTTCATGCGCCGAATGCCGATGAACGCGAGGACTCCCGCGATGAGCAGCATGAGCACGGTGACGATGAGGAAGCTCAGCCACCGCGGCAACCCCAGCGCCTGGAGGCCCTCGGCCAGCGTCGTGAAGATGAAGTAGACGGAGTAGAAGGCCACGACGCCGGCAGCCGCGAGCAGCGCGCCGCCGAGGCCTGCCTTCTTGACCTGGCCCGACAGCTCGAGCTTGGCCAGGGCGATCTCGCCGCGGACGAGGGCCGAGATGTCCTGGGAGGCGGACGCGACCAGCTGGCCGAGGGTCCGCTCCTGCCCGGGGGGCGTGGTGCTCATCCGCTCACTTCCTCACCTGCCGACGCGCGCACGAGGCGCCTACGGGTGCTCACCCTACTGTGCTTCGTAGACGTCGGGGACGCCGTCGGCGTCTCGGTCGGCAGACTCGCGCACGTGGACGGAGCGGTAGTGACGCTCCCGCAGCCTCAGGACGACCGCGGCGAGCAGCGCCGAGCAGAGGCTGCCGAGCAGGACGGCGACCTTGACGTGGTCGTCGCGCGGGGAGCCCGAGCCGAAGGCCAGCTCCCCGATCAGCAGCGACACGGTGAAGCCGACGCCGGCGAGGAGGGACAGGCCGAGCACGTCACTCCACGCGAGGTCCTCGTCGAGCTGCGCCCGGGTGAACTTCGCGACGGCCCACGTGCCGCCGAGGACGCCGACCGCCTTGCCGACCACGAGCCCGACCATGACGGCGACGGCGGCACGGTCGGTCAGCGACTCGGCGAGACCGCCGCCGACGACGGTGACCCCGGCCGCGAAGAAGGCGAAGACCGGCACCGCCACCCCTGCGGAGAAGGGGCGCAGCCGGTGCTCGAGCCGCTCCGCTATGGACCGTCGGTCGGGGTCGTCCTCGACCGCGCGGGAGACGGGCACGGTGAGGCCGAGGAGGACGCCCGCGACGGTGGCGTGGACGCCGGACGCGTGCACGAGAACCCACGTGAGCAGCGCCGGGACGGCGAGGACGACCGGGTTGAAGACCCGTCGCCGCAGCAGGACGTGCCACGCCAGGAGCGGAACGGTCGCGCCAGCCAGCGCGAGCATGTTGACGCTCGAGGTGTAGAAGAGCGCGATGATGGTGATCGCGATGAGGTCGTCGACGACGGCGAGCGTGAGCAGGAACGCGCGCAGCGCGGACGGCAGGTGGGTCCCGATCACCGCGAGCACGGCGAGGGCGAAGGCGATGTCAGTCGCCGTCGGGATGGCCCAGCCGCGCAGGGCGTCGCCGCCGGCCACCGAGACGGTCACGACAGCGGCATACAGGATGGCCGGCGTCGCGACGCCGGCCACCGCGGCGGCGATGGGCAGGGCCGCCTTGCGCGGGTCGGCGAGGTCGCCCGCGGTGAACTCCCGCTTGAGCTCGACGCCGGCGACGAGGAAGAAGACCGCAAGCAGCCCGTCCGAGGCCCACGCGCCGAGGCTGAGGTCGAGGTGCAGCGCGCTCGGGCCGAGCCTGGTGTCACGCAGGGTGGCGTATGCCGCGCGCCACGGCGAGTTGGCGAAGGCCAGCGCCGCGACGGCCGCCAGGAGCAGCACGGCACCGCCGACGGTCTCCGTGCGCAGCAGGTCTCGGACGAGCTCGGCCTCATGCCACGTGCCGCGGCCGAAGAGCCGGCCTCGCGCTGCGGGCGGCTCGTCGCTGCGCCGGGCGGGGGGTGGAGGGTGGCTCATGGCGATCCTTCAGGCAGGCGGGCAGCGGACGCCGACCAGACTTCCCGGCACACCATGGCCCCGACCGACCCGGGGCGAGGCCGCAGCCAGTCTATCGGTGAGCAACGCCCTGCAGCCGCACCATCCTCCACCAGAGAAGGAGGAAACCCAGAGCGGGCCATGGTGCAGCCAACGCCCGCACGGGCCAGTCCGCGGTGCCGGCGAGAGCGTGGAGAGGGGCCATGAGCCACAGAAGGACGAACAGCACGGCGAGGGACACGCGGGTGTACGCGTCCCACGCGCGCCTTGCCAGCCCAACGACAAGGCCGGTGGCGAGGACAAGGTCGTAGACCATGAAATGGGGGGACGCGACCACCGTCGCGGCAAGCACGAGGGACCAGGGGGCCAGCCGCTCTCCCCGGAGACGCCAGAGAGCCGCTGTCGTCGGCACAACCGCGAGAAGGCCGGCTGCGGTGGCGAGCCCGGTCCACCATCCCCCCCAGCTGGGTGGGGCCACGGCAGTCAGCCACGCACCGAGGTTGACTGCCTTCCACGCCTGCCCCTGCTGCACTTGCGTCGAGTAGAGGGTGGAGGTGGGGACGGCGACCCACTCGCGCATGCCGTCCACACCGACGACGCCGACGGACAGAGCCAACAGCCCGACAGCGGTGAGCGCGGCGCTCAACAGGGTGCGGAAGCGTCTCTGCACCAACGGCACCAACGGAAGCAGAACTGCCAGGTGCGGCTTTATCGTGGCCAGGCCGAGAAGGACCCCCGCAGCGACGTCGCGACCAGCCGCGGACAGGCGGATGGCGGCGACGACGACCAGTGCCACGACTGCTGTGTCCTGTCCGTCTCCGAGCAGCTCCAGCGCCGGATAACAGGCCAGGACGAGCATCACGAGCGGCGGCCAGTGCGCCACGATGACGGCCGGTGCGAGCGGCTTGAGGAAGCGGATCGAGAGGAGGAGTGCGCCCAGCGAGATCGCCGTCCATGCCAGTGAACTCACGGCATACGGCAACGCCGCGAGAGGCGCGAACAGGACGGCGACGAAGGGTGGGGACACGAACCAGGAGAGGCCGTCCGTCCCCAGTTCCTTGTGCTGCAAGGCTGCCTGCACCTGCGGGTCGTACAGGTCGTCTGTCTGGCCGGTCAACAGCAGCCGGCCGGCGGTCCATCTCGCGGCGTAGTCGGGCAGGGCCGTGCCGGCGTGCCCGAGCAGCGACACCCCGAGAGCGACGGCGAAGCCGACCATGAGGAGCACCGGGTAGCTCCGGAGGCGCGATCTCGTCAGCAGGCCGTCCACGCTGCGCCAGAGCGCTCCCGGGCCCTCCGCTCGAGGTGCGGCAGGAGCCCCCCGCGTCATGCGAGGGCAGCCAGGAGGGGGCGCAGGCACACGATGGTGCCGACCGCACTCGCCAACATGACCGGCCCGTAGGCGAATTCGTTCTTGCGGCCAGCGAGGCCGGTCATCAGGAGAGCGACGGCCACGACGCCCCCCAGGAGGAAGGTCGCCGTCGTTGCCACGATGACATGACCCCAGCTCAACCAGCCGAGAAGCAGGCCAAGCAGCCCGGCCAGCTTGACGTCGCCGAAACCCATCGACCCCGCGGGCGCGACGAGGGCGAGGCAGAGGAAGAGGGCAAAGAGCGCTCCACCGGCGGCGAGCGCGCGCGACAGCGAGGACCAGTCGCCACTCGCGAGGGAGCAGCCGGACAGGAGGACCGAGACCGCAGGGTAGGCAGGCAGCTGCAGTGCGTTCGGCAGTCGCTGGACGTCGAGATCGATGGCAGCCAGCGCGACCATCCCCCAGGTGGAAGCGACGTAGACGGCCGGCACGATCGCTGGGTATCCCGGGGCCAGCGACCACCACGCCAGTCCACTGAGGACGAGGGTGAGGGGAGCCACCCACACGACGGATCTCCGTGGAAGTGAGCGCTCGTCAGGCAGTCGATAGCCGCGCCGCCCGAGGGTCCTTTGCAGCATGACTCCCGCGACGCCCCCCGTGGCAGCCGCCAGGGCGGTGGCGGTGAGACCGGTCATGCGCTCTGCCCTTCCGTCGGTGGTGTTCGACGGCAATCCTGCCTGTCGACGCGGGTATCGGAGAAACCGCCACGGGGCACGTCGGGGGCCCATACAGTCCACCCGGGACGAGCGCGACCTCGCGCGACGCGCCGCCGACCAGCGCCGCTGGCGGCGGCCGGGTGGGACTCCTCTGCACGGCGCCGCGTCGGCGGTCGCCGCCCGAAGGCGTCCGGACGCTCGCCTGCCCGGGACGCGCTACCATGAAGAATCGGACATAGCGGTCTTTAGTGATCTTTGTCCCATTTTTTGCCAGCTTTGCCGATTTGGCCCACGGGCGCGAAGAGTACACCTACAGTTTCTGACGTAGGAGGGGACACACCGGGTGGCCCCTTCACCACACGGGAGGGACTCCACATGACCAAGCTTGCTGCCAAGGTCCAGACGCGCATCAACGTCGTCAAGGACCGCATGACCGACGACAAGGGCGCGACGGCCGTCGAGTACGGCCTCATGGTCGCCCTGATCGCCGCGATCATCGTCGTCGTCGTCAAGGCCCTCGGGACGAAGGTCAACGCGGCCTTCAACACGGTCAACTCCAACATGCCGTGACCCGCGCCCGCACGGGTTGGCTCCCCACGCAGACGCGGGAGCCAACCCGTGCGACAGCGTCTCGGCGTCGACGACCTCGCGGGAGCGTCCAACCCGCGCCCCGATCACCCGGCCGCCCATTCAGCGGCCGTCTACCTCTGGAAGGAACCCACATGACCCAGCTAGCTGCCAAGGTCCAGACCCGGATCAACGTCGTCAAGGACCGCATGACGCAGGAGAAGGGCGCGACGGCCGTCGAGTACGGCCTCATGGTCGCCCTCATCGCCGCGATCATCGTCGTCGTCGTCAAGGCCCTCGGCACGAAGGTCGACGCGGCCTTCAACACGGTCAACTCCAACATGTGACGGAGAGGTCGACGGCGCCAGGTCCTCGGGGTGGCGCGCCAGCGGGCAACTGATTCAAGGGGAGGGGGGTACAACATGCGTGCGAGTCATGGACGACGGCGCGAGCGCGGCGCGTCCGCAGTGGAGTTCGCGCTCATGCTCCCCTTCCTGATGCTCGTCCTAGCCGGCATCGTCGACTTCGGGCGCGCATTCTTCGTCGAGATCCAGCTGGCCAACGCTGCTCGAGAGGGCGCGCGTGCGGCCATCATCAGTCCCACCAACAACGCCGACATCCAGGCGCGCGCCACGCGGGCAGCCCAGCAGGTGCCCTCTCTGAGCTTCCCGACCATCGTCGCCTGTCCGAATGCAAGCAACGAGGCAACGGTCAAGGCCCAGTCGCAGATCCAATGGGTCTTCATGGCTCCGGCCATGCGCTTCTTCGGGGGGCCCAGCTGGACCACGAAGACCCTGTCCTCCACGGCGGTGATGAAGTGCGGTGGTTGAGGGCGCCGGCTTCGCGACTGCGAGAGGACGAGCGCGGAGCGGTGGCGGTGATCTTCGCCGTGCTCGTCGCCGCGGGCGTCGTCATGGGCATGCTCGCACTGACTATCGACGTCGGCGCCATCATGTGGGAGCGGCGACAGCTGCAGAATGCCGCGGATGCCACGTCCACGGCGCTCGCCTACACGTGCGCCAAACAGGCGAGCATGTGTGCCGCGAACGCGGTGGAACCCAATGCCAACACCGTGGCGGCCAATCTGGCGGCCCTGGCTGGGAAGAACCACGCCAACGCTGCGGTGCAGCTCCTGCGGCCGGGCCTGACGGTGTCCAGGGCTGACGCCCCGAACGGGATGTGCGGCCGCAACACGGGGAATACGACCAACCCTGTGCCGCTCTGCGCGTCGGCGAGCACCAACGCGCCCGTCGACGACCTCGCGCAGTGCCCGCCACTGCCGACGTGGTTGACCGGAACGGGTGCGGTGATCCCCTACGTGGAGACGTACACCCTCACCAAGTCGACGCAGCCCGACGACAGCAAGCTGCGCAACATCTTCGGCCAAGCGCTCACCGGGCAGTATTCCGCCAAGTCGCACATCGCGTGCGCGCGGGCCGCCTGGGGCCAACCGGGCGGCTTCTCGGCCTCGGTTCCCATGACCTTCTCCGCGTGCGAGTGGAAGGCCGCGACGAGCAACGGGACGGACTACGTGCAGGACAGCCCGTCCGGGGCATGGCCGGGCTATGGGGGTTCGGGGCAACCCGCCTGGCCACCCGTCAGCAAGGAGCGGGTCATCATCCTGCACGACCCGGCTGACGAGTCGGCGGACTGCTCGTGGAACGGCAAGGACACCTCAGGAGGCTTCGGGTACGTCGCCTCCAGCGGCAACTGCAGCGCGAACGTCACAACCGACAACTGGGCCCAGATCGACAATGGAAACAACGTGCCGACGGGGTGCGACACCGCGCTCCAGGGCCTTCGGGGGCGGGTGGTCAACGTGCCGGTCTTCGACTGTCTCATCGCCTCGAGCAGCCAGCCGGTGGGGCCCGTCCCGGCCACCGCGAACTGCGACCCCACGCAGCAGCTCTCGAGCGGCAGCAACACCTGGTACCACATCGCGGGGTGGGCGAAGTTCTACCTGAGCGGATACAAGCTGAGCGGCACCGGCGGCACCGTCGCCAACAGCCTCCTCACGGGCAACCCCCCCTGCACCGGCGGCCAGCGCTGCCTCTCCGGCTGGTTCCTCAAGGGAAGCCTTGACGCCAGCACCATCGTGCCGCCCGGAGGCGGCTCAGACTTCGGGACCTACACGGTCCTTCCAGCCGGCTAGAAGGAACGAAAGACCATGAACCGTCGGATGATCGCCATACTCGTGGCAGTCCTGCTCGCCACGGGCGGTGCCGCGCTCGTCATGATGTACGCCAACAGCGCAGACGCACGGGCCATCGCCGACGAGCAGCCCACGAGCGTCTGGGTCGCGCAGAAGCTCGTCCCCGCGGGCACGACCCTCAAGGACGCCCAACGGACCGAGCTCATCGCGCAGACGCAGGTCGCGGCTCGCGGGGTGCCCGTCGGGGCGCTGCGAGCCATCGACGCGGACAACAGCGCGCTCCTTGCCCTGTCCGACGTCCAACCGGGGGAGTTCCTCCTGTCCGCACGCTTCGGCACGACACCGGTGGGCACCAAGGCGATCGAGGTCCCTTCCGGGAAGCTGGCCGTCTCGGTCGAACTGACCGACGCCGCCCGGGTGGGTAAGTTCGTCACCCCGGGGAGCCGCATCGCCATCTACTCGTCCTAC
>NZ_DASSMH010000057.1:0-14809 GCF_035688975.1 Intrasporangium sp.
CGCGGCAGAGGTTCACCTGGTAGACCGAGCCGGCCGCGATGCGCCGCCGCACGTCCTTGACGCCGGCGACGTAGGCCCCTTGGTCGAGCGAGCTGGACCACGGCCCGGTGAGGGGCGTCCACTCCCCGGCCGGTCGCGCCCTGGCCGATCCGGGCCGCACGTCGCCGAAGCGCACCGCCGTGACGGCGCCCTCGAAGGTGGCGACGACGGCCCAGAATCCCGACCGGTCGACGGCCTCGACCGCCGCCTCGCCGTGGAGGACGTCGACGACGTCCATGGCATGGCGGTCGGCGAAGCGGGCGTGGTCCACGGCGCCCCTCAGGCCTCGTCGGGCTCGACGGGCGGCGCAGCGCCGGCGCGCTCGTCCCGCTCGGCCCACTCCAGCAGCGGCCGCAGGTCGAAGACGGCCTCGTCGATGCCCTCGTGCAGGTCTCCGAGGCGCGCGAAGCGCTCCGGCATGGTCGCGATGGTGAAGTCCTGGGGCTCGGCGTCGCGGATCTCGTCCCATGCCAGGGGCGCCGAGACCGTGCCGCGGGGGTTGCCACGGACGCTGTATGCCGCCGCGATGGTGTGGTCGCGGGCGTTCTGGTTGTAGTCGACGAAGAGGTCGCGCGGTGAGCGGTCGCGACGCCACCAGGTCGTGGTGACCTCGTCGGGCATCCGGCGCTCGACCTCACGGGCGAAGGCGAGCGCCGCCCGCCGCACGTCCGTGAAGCCCCATGCCGGCTCGATGCGCACGTAGACGTGCAGGCCCGCGCCTCCCGACGTCTTGGGCCACCCGACGGCGCCGAGCTCGTCGAGCACCTCGCGCACCACCGCGGCGGCGCGGCGCACCGTGTCGAAGGAGCACTGCGGCATGGGGTCGAGGTCGATGCGCCACTCGTCCGGCTTTTCCGTGTCGGCGCGGCGCGAGTTCCACGGGTGGAACTCGACGGTGCTCATCTGCACCGCCCAGATCACGCTCGCGAGCTCGGTGACGCACAGCTCGTCGGCATGCAGCCCGTAGCGGGGGAAGTGCAGCCGCACCGTCTCGACCCACGGGGGGGCGCCTGCCGGCAGCCGCTTCTGGTGCACCTTGGGCCCGTCGACGCCCTTGGGGAAGCGGTGCAGCATGCACGGACGCTCCCGCAGGGCCCGCACGATGCCGGGCCCGACGGACTGGTAGTAGTGGGCGAGGTCGAGCTTGGTCTCGCCGCGCTCGGAGAAGTAGACGCGGTCAGGGCTGGAGAGCCGGACCGTGCGGTCGTCGACCTCGATCGACACCGCCGCGGCCTTGCTCGACGCGGAAGCCATGGCGCCAGACTACGGACCGCCGGTGGGCCCGGCGGGTGGAGCGGGTGCCCGCTGGGTACGGCATCCTCGTCACGACAACCTGGTGACCACGACAAGACGGTGGCGACGCACATGGGAGGCAGGCGGATGGGGATCGAAGCCGAGGACTCGTCGGAGGTCGGCCGGACGATCCAGGCCCCCGTGGAGGCGGTGTGGGCCGTCCTCTCCGACGGGTGGCTCTACTCGACCTGGGTCGTCGGGGCGTCCCGCATCCGCGACGTCGACGACGACTGGCCGCGGGAGGGCTCGCAGATCCACCACTCCGCGGGCATGTGGCCGCTGCTCATCGACGACACCAGCGAGGTGCTCCGGGCGAGGCCGCTCGAGGAGCTCGTGCTCAAGGCCCGCGGGTGGCCGCTCGGCGAGGCGCACGTCTTCCTCACGCTGGAGACCATCTCACCCGAGGCGTCCATCGTGCGGATGCGTGAGGACGCGGTGGCCGGGCCCGGCAGGCTGCTGCCGAAGCCCGCGCGCCAGGCGCTCATCCTGCCCCGCAACCGGGAGTCGCTGGCCCGGCTCGCCTACCTCGCGGAGGGCCGGCACCGCGTCTCCATCACTCCGGCCTGAGCAACCTCGACCACGCCGTCCTCGCGAGCGCCCGGCGCACCGACCCGGTGCGCCCGTCCGAGCCGAGGGCGGCCCGCGCCGCGTTCCAGCCGCAGGCGCCGTGCACTCCCCCGCCGGGGTGGGCGGAGGCGCTCGCGAGGAACAGCCCCGGCACCGGCGTCTCGGGCCGCCCGAGCCCGGGCGTCGGGCGGAAGACGAGCTGCTGGTGCAGCGCCGAGCTGCCGGCGTTGACGGCGCCGCCGACGAGGTTGGCGTCCACGGCCTCGAGGTCACCGGGCGACTGGACGTGCCGGGCCAGGGTGCTGGCGCGGAACCCCGGGGCCACGCGCTCGAGCGCCTGCTCGACCCGGTCGACGTGCGCGTCGAGCAGCTCTCCGGTCCAGTCGAGGTTGCGCGGGACATGCGTGTAGGCCCACGCCGACTCGGTGCCGTCGGGCGAGCGGGTCGGGTCTGAGGTCGTCATGGGACCGAAGAGGATGAAGGGGCGCTCCGGCACCCGTCCGACCGACAGGTCTGCGGCGAAGTCCACGAAGCCGTCGACGTCCACGCCGAGGTGGATCGTCGCGGCCTTGCCCACCTCGGCCGCCGACCACGGGACCGGCCGGTCGAGGGCCCAGTTGACCTTGACCGTCGCGTTGTCCCACTCGAACCGGTCGAGATCGCGGCGCAGGCGGGGCGGCAGCTGCTCCGGCCCGAGCAGCTCCTCGTAGAGGGCGGGCGCGGGGACGTCGGCGAGGACGGCCCGCCGCGCGTCGACGGACGTGCCGTCCGCGACGAGGACCCGGTTGCGGCGCCCTCGCCCCGGCTCGATGCGGGTGACCCGGGCCGACGTGCGGAACTGCACGCCGGCCGCCTCGGCGCGGCGGCGCAGCGCGTAGGCGAGCTCCTGGGCCCCTCCGCGCGGCACGGGGAAGCCGACGTCCTGGCCCAGCATGGCGAGCAGCCAGCCGAACATGCCGCTGCCGGCGGCGTCGGGGGGGATGTCGGTGTGCAGGGCGTTGCCAGTGAGCAGCAGGGCGGCCTCGTCACCCCGGAAGCGCTCCCGCGCGAGCCGCCGGACCGGGGTCACCGCCATCCGGGCGAACTCGAGGGCACCGGAGGTGCCCAGCCGGCGCAGGAGCCGGGTGGCGCCGGAGACCGGCGGGAACGGCGTGAAGAGCGAGTCGAGGAGCGGGTCGCGGATGAGCTGCCACTGCTTAAACATCTCGATCCATGCGGCTCCGTCGCCGGGGGTCGAGGCGTCGAGCGCCGCCGCGGTGTCCTCCACGCGCGAGTGGAGGACGGCCGCGCGGCCGTCCTCGAGCGGGTGTGCAAGCACGTGCGGCGCCCGCGCCCAGGACAGCCCGTGCGCCCCGAGGTCGAGGTCGGCGATGATGGGGCTGGCCGCCGCGAGGGGGTAGAAGGCACTGAACATGTCGGAGAGGAAGCCGGGCGCGGTCACCTCGTCGCTGCGCACGGCACCACCGACCCGGTCGCTGGCCTCGAGGACGAGCACGTCCCAGCCGGCGTCGCCGAGCGCGTTGGCGGCGACCAGGCCGTTGGGCCCGGCCCCGATGATGACGGCGTCCGCCGAGCTGCTGCCCATGTGGGGTCCTTTCCTCTGTCCCAAGGTGCGTACCCAGGCGGCCGGGGTGCTAGACCTCGATCTCCGCGAGGACCCGGGGCAGCTCGGTGACCAGCTCCCGGGCCAGGAAGCCGACCCGCCCCACGGACGCCGTGAGCCGCTCGCCCGCGCGCCCGTGCGCGAAGGACCCCCAGGCCGCCGACTGCTCGGGGCTGGCACCCCGGGCACAGAGCCCGACCACCGCGCCCGCCTTGACGTCACCGGAGCCCGAGGCGGCCACGCCCGGTCCGCCGGCCTCGTTGCGCCACGTGGTGCCGTCCGGGGTCACGACGTAGGACAGGGCGGACCCGGAGAGCACGACGGCCCCGGTCTGGCGGGCCAGGGCGGCCGTGGCGGCATGGACGTCCGCGTCCACGTCGTCGTGGCTCGCCCCGAGCGTGCGGGCCAGCTCGACGGAGTTGGGCGTGAGCAGCACCCGGCCCTCGAGGTGGCGGACCCCGTCGGGGTGTGCGGTGAGGTATGCCGTGCCCAGGGCGTCGATGACGACGCGGGTGTCGAGGTGGGGCACCACCAGCTCGAGGAGTGCCGTGGCCGCCTCCGGGTCGGTGATGCCCGGGCCGAGCAGCACCGCGTCCGCCGACGCGGCGAGGTCGAGGATCACCTCAGCGGCGGCCGGGCTGATGTCGCCCGTCTCGCCGGCCGGCAGCCCGGCGACGAAGGCCTCCGGCACGGCCGTGGACAGCAGCGGCGCCGTCGCGGCGACGGTGGCCATCTTCAGCTTCCCGGCTCCGATGCGCAGCGCGGCCTCTGCGGCGAGCAGGATCGCCCCGGCGGTGGCGGCTCCCCCGCCGACGATGAGCACCCGGCCCTTGGCGTCCTTGTTGCCGGCGGGGTCGGGCAGGCGCCAGCGCCGCAGCAGCGCCGCCGTGATGACGGCGCCGTCCTCGGCGGGGTCACCCATGGGGGGCGCCGCCGACCGGAGCGTGCGGCTCCTCGTGCGTCGTCTGCGCCGGCGAGAGCTCGAGGTGCCGCGTCGCGGCAAACGTCACCAGCCCGAGGGCGCCCCCCTCGCCGCGCAGGTAGCGGGTGATGGAGCAGTTCGCCAGCGGCTCGGTGCCGTCGATCTCGAGCAGCCGCCGCTCGTCGAGCCCCTCGAGGACGAGCCGGAAGCTCATGATGACCGCCTGGTGGGTGAAGACCCACACGCGGTCACCGTCGTACTCCTGGCGGATGTCCGCGAGGACGCTGCGCACCCGCAGCGCGACGTCGGTCCAGCTCTCGCCGCCCGGGGGCCGGTAGTAGAACTTCCCCACCGTGGTGCGGCGCTCGGCCTCCTGCGGGAACTCGGCCCGGATCCCCGTGCCGGTCATGCCGTCGAAGAGGCCGAGGTCGCGCTCGCGCAGCCGCTCGTCGGTGACGAGCGGCACGTCGTCGAGGCCAGCGGTCGCGAGCCGCGCGGTGTGCGCGGCCCGCTCGTAGGGCGAGGCGAGCACGACCTGCGGCCGCTCCTCCTCGTCCAGCCCGCTGAGGTGGCTGCCCAGGGCCTCCGCCTGCTCGCGGCCGGTGTCCGACAGCGGGGTGTCGGCGTCGCGCGTCGTGAGCTCCAGCCGGCCGAGGCCCTTCTCGCGGGCGGCCGAGTCGGCGACGTTGCCGACGCTCTGGGCATGGCGCACGAGGACGAGCTCCGCCGGGGCGAAGTGGCGGCCTGCGGCGATGGAGTCCTGCGAGTTCACGAACCCTCCTGGGTGTTGGTGTCGGTGTGGACGCTGGGCGGTGGGGCGGTGGCCCTCAGCCCTGCTTGGCGCTCGTGGCGAGGCCGTCGAGGATGTAGCGCTGGGCGAAGGCGAACACGAGGATCATCGGGATCGTCGCGATGAGGGTGGCCGCCATGGCGATCTCCCAGTGGTACTCGCCCGACAGGGCGAAGGCGTCGATGATCTGCTTGAGGCCACGCGGCATCGTGAAGTAGTCCTCGGTCTGCAGGGAGTTGGGCCGGGCACCGCCGGTCTGGGCAGTGCGTACCCGGGGGAAGTGGCGGCAAACGAGGACGTAGCGCGCCGCGCCCCGGCGGCCGGACGTCGGGTCAGGCGCTCACGCCGGCGGCCGGCATACCGACCTCGTCCTCGCCCTCCTCCTCGGTCAACCGGTCCCGCAGCTTGCGCAGGATGCCCACGAGGAGCCGGGACACCTGCATCTGGCTCACGCCGAGCGCCGCGCCGATCTGGGCCTGGGTGCACTCGTCGACGAAGCGCAGGTGCACGATCTGCCGCTCCCGGTCCGTCAGCTGGGCCAGCGCGCGGCGAAGGGCGTCGTGCGTCTCGAGCGCGTCGAACGCGTCCGCCGGGTCGGGCAGCTCCGCCCGGGCCTCGCTGCCGGGCACCGGAGCGTCGAGGGACAACGCGCGGTATGCCGCCGACGTCAGCCGGGCCTCGCCGACCGTCGTGCGCGGCAGCGACATCGCCTCGGCGAGGTCGCCCAAGGTGGGCTCCCGCCGCAGGTCGTGCAGCAGCCGCTCCTCGTGCTCGACGAGCGCGACGCGCAGCTCCTGCAGCCGCCGGGGCGGGCGCACGGACCACCCGCTGTCGCGGAAGTAGCGCTTGATCTCACCGGAGATCGTCGGCACGGCATAGACGGTGAAGCCGGCCCCCGCGCCGGGCCGGTAGCGGCGCACGGCCTTGACGAGCGCCATCCTGGCGACCTGGACGAGGTCGTCGAGGTCGATGCCCCGCCCGTAGTAGCGGCGGGCGACCGACTCGGCGAGAGGCAGGCTGCGCAGGACGGCCTCCTGCTGCAGCCGGGCCCGCGTGGCTGGGTCGCTCGCGGTGTCGGCGGCCTGCAGGAGCGACTCGGTGCAGTCGGTGTCCGGGTCTTCGTCAGAGACCGTGTGCGGAGCGGCGTACGACGAGCGCATGACCGGCTTTCCTTCCCAGGGGACGGTGGCGCCGTTGCTGGACCACTGCAGTGCGACTCCCAGACAAGCACCGGCCGTGGGCTGCCGCAACCCGGGACCGAGGTTTGCGGATGGCGGCGGCCGGGGACAGGTGGAGGAGCAGCGATGAGGCGAGGAGAGGCCGCGCGGTGACTGACAGAGAACGGGCACGGCTCTCGGCTGTCCCCGACCCGCCGGAGCAGCCGGACGGGCGGGTCCTGTCGGAGCACGACGTGCGTCGCCTCTTCGTGCCGGCCACGACGCCGACCCTGCCGGATCTGCAGGTGCGTGCGGGGTGTGCCTCCAGTGCCGTCCGGGGGCCGGGCTTCGCGTGGTTCGAGGTCGTCGCGGCCCCCGACCGGGTCTCGCTCGTCGTCGGCGACACCGTGGCCGAGGGGCTCGTGGGCGCCTCCGCAGCCGCCCAGCTGCGCGGCGTCGTCGCCCAGGCGCTGGCGGCCGGGGCGGGCCCGGAGGAGGCGCTCGAGCAGCTGCAGCGGTATGCCGCCCAGACCCCGCAGGTCGCGGGCAGCAACGTCGTCGTGGCCGACGTCGACACCCGGACGGGCCGCGCCCGGCTGTGCCACCGTGGCCATCTGCCGCCCCTCGTCGTCGACCTGGGCGGCCGTCCCCGCTCGGTGGCCGTGGGCCCCTCCCCGCCGCTCGGCGTGCGGGGTGAGGCCGTCTCCGTGGACGACCGGCTCGGGGACGGCGAGACCCTCGTCCTCTTCAGCAACGCCCTGGTCGACCGCGGCACCGGCTCGATCACGCCACGGCTGCGGCGCCTGCGGCGCGACGTCGCGCACGACGTGCACGAGTCGCTGTCCGAGACGGTGTCCCAGGTGCTGTCCCACCGCGTGCGTGACGAGCGGGGGCGCTCCGACGACGCGACCGTCGTGGCGGCGCGGTACCGCGCCCAGCCCCGGGCGCCCTTTCGGCAGAGTGCAATCCGCTCGACCGGCGACCAACGAGCCGCCCGGGTCGCCCTCCGGGCCTGGCTGCAGGAGTTCGACGTCGGGGAGGGCACGCTCTTCGGCATCGAGCAGGCCGTCGCTGCCGCCCTCGCCCACCTGGGCAACGTGGCCCACGTCGGGGCCGCGTGCGAGGTGCAGGTGGAGGCCACGCTGGGGCAGGACGGCATCCTCACCGTGACCCTGCGGCATCGCTGCAGCGCGGCCTCGCGTGACGCCGGCTCCGCCTCTGGCGCGACGCGGGGGCTCGGCCTCATCCCGATGCTGCACCTCGTCGACGACATGGACGTGCGGCACGCCGACGACGGCATGGGCACGATCGTCCGACTGCGCCAGTCCGTTTCGGCCCCAACGCTCTTCCAGCCGTCAGAGGAGCTCGCCGTCGACACCAGCCCGGCTCCGCCGCTCGAGGCCTTCCTGCGCCGGGAGGGTGAGCGGCGGGTGCTCCTCGTCAGCGGACCGCTGCGGCCGAACACGCTCGAGGACCTCCGCCTCGCCCTCGCGGCCACGGCCGTGGGTGAGGCTCCCGTGGTCCTCGACCTGTCCGACGTCACGGAGCTGGGTGGCGCCGGGCTGGCCCTGCTGCACCGGATCGTGGGCGTCGGCGCCGTGGAGCTGCGCGCCGCGACGGGCAGCCCGGCGTCGTCCGTCATGCGGTCGAGCGCGCTGCCCTTCGAGGTGTCGGGAGCCTTCGCCACGTGAGGACCGACGCGTCGGGTCCGCACCCTGCGGCGCTGGGCCACGAGCCGCTGCCCGCGCTCGTGCGGCCGATGATGGCGGTGCTGCGCGACGAGCTGCCTCCCGACGACGACCGGTGGGCCTTCGAGCTGAAGTGGGACGGGGTGCGTGCCGTGGTCCACGTCGACGGCGGGCGACCGCGTGCCACGTCCCGGAACGACCAGGACATGACCGCCGCCTACCCCGAGCTGCGAGCCATGGCGGCGTCCCTCGGCTCCCGGCAGGTCGTGCTCGACGGCGAGATCGTGGCCCTCGACGAGCACGGGCGCCCGAGCTTCACCCGGCTCCAGCCGCGCATGCACGTGACCAACCCGGCGCAGGTCCGCCGGCTCGAGAGCTCGACGCCGGTGACCTACCTCGTCTTCGACGTGCTGCACCTCGACGGCCGGTCCACCCTCGCCCTGCCGTACCGGGAGCGGCGCCGGCTGCTGGAGGGCCTTGGCCTCGACGGCCGCTCGTGGCGCACTCCCCCGGCGTGGTTCGGTGACGGGCCGGCGGTGCTCGAGGCGGCGGCGGAGCAGTCCCTGGAGGGCGTCGTGGCCAAGCGGCTCGACTCGACATACCAGCCGGGCCGGCGGTCCGAGTCGTGGGTCAAGGTCAAGCACCTGCGCACCCAGGAGGTCGTCGTCGGCGGCTGGAGACCGGGGGCCGGCCGCCGCAGCGGCAGCTTCGGCTCCCTGCTGCTCGGCATCCCCTCCGGGGACGGGCTCGACTACGTCGGCAAGGTGGGGACCGGCTTCTCCGAGCGCATGCTCGAGGACCTGGCAGCGCGGATGAAGGCGCTGGAGACAACTCGTGACCCCTTCGCCGGCACGGTTCCCGCAGCCGACGCCCGCGAAGCCCACTGGGTCTCGCCCGCGCTCGTCGGAGAGGTGCGCTTCGGGGAGTGGACCCGGGACGGGCGCCTGCGCCACCCCGCCTGGCGGGGGCTGCGGCCCGACAAGGGCCCCTCCGACGTGGTACGCGAGTCGTGAGGCCTGCTGGGGTTGTGAGGCGTGCTGCGGTCGTGCGGGCTGCCGGGACTCGGGAGAGCTGGTCGATGGTGGGGCGTGCGCGGGTGCACGCCTGGGAGTGCGGGCCGCAGGCCGGCGCGCCGGGCACCGTGGTGCTGCTGCCCGGCCTGGGCCTGCCGACGTATGCCCTCCGGGTCGCCCGGGAGGTCGGCAGGGCCGGGATGCGCAGCGTGCTGCTCGACCTGCCAGGCTTCGGGCGGCACGGAGGCCGCGCGGTCCCGCCCGACGTCGACGCCGTCGGGCGGGCCGCCGCGGCCTGGGTGGGGCAGCACGTCACCGGCCCGGTCGTCGTGGCCGGGCACTCGACGGCCGCCCAGGCCGCGCTCGGTGCCGCGCTCCTGCTCCAGCACGACCGCCGCGACGCCACGCTCGTCATGGCGGGGCCGACCTTCCGGCCCGCCCACCGGCGGTGGGGCCGGCTGCTGCTCGCCACGCCGGCCGCCTACCGCCGGGACCCGCCCACGGAACTGCTCCTGGCGCTGCCCGACCTCGTGCGCGGCCGCGTGGGCGTCGTCGCGGTCCTGCGATCGGGCCTCGCCGACGCCCCGGAGGAGCGCATCCGAGGGCTGACCCTGCCGCTCGTGCTCACGGCCGGCGTGCGGGACAGCTACGCGCCGGCTGCGTGGCTCCAGGCCCTGCGGGCGGCCGCCCTACGCAGCCCGTCCGTGCGACTGGTGCGGCCCGAGGGCTCGCACAACAACCTCTACACGCACCCTGAGCAGGTTGCACGAGTGCTGGCGTCTCCCCTCGCCGGCGGGTGGTGAGCGCCCGAGGGGCGGTCACGTCAACGCGCGACGCGCCACCGTCCCCTCGCGGGCGGCGCGCACGCAGGCGTCGAGGACGCGGCGGGGGCGCAGGGCCGGGCTCGCGGTGCCGGACCCGTCCGACATGCCGCGGACCAGCTCGGCCAGCACGTCCAGCGCGGTGTGCCTCGGGTGCCACCCCAGCTCCTCCCGCGCGCGGCTGCTGTCGACCCACGGGGCCTCCAGCGCCATGTCCACCCAGCCGGGGTCGAGCGGGTGCAGGTGGGCGTGCCACGCCGCTGCGAGGAGGGCGCGGGCGTGCTCCCGTCGCAGCGGCACCGGCCGGGCACCGAGCGCCGCGGCGATGTCGGGACCGCGCAGCAGCGGCTCGGCGGCGATGTTGAACGGTCCGTGGGCGCGGCGCTCCACGACCCGGACGAGGGCGTCGGCGAGGTCCCGTGCGTGCACGAGCTGGATGCCGAAGCGCGGGTCCACCGGCAGGACCGGCACGTGGCGCAGGACGGCACCCGGCACGATGCCGGGCAGCCCGCACCGCAGCATCGGGCCGCCCGCGGCGTAGTGACCGACCAGGGCCGGCCTGAGCACGGCGACCCGGTCCTCGGCGCCGGCCGCCGCGGCGAGCCGGCGCAGTGTCGCCTCGGCGGCCACCTTGTGCTGGCTGTAGGTGGCCGTGGGGATGCCGCCCGGTGGCCACGTCTCGTCGACGAGCGAGGGGGTCGTCCGGGGAGAGTAGACCGCCACCGACGACGTGTGCGCGACGTGCGCGACGCCGACGTCGAGGGCGACCCGGACGACCCGTTCGAGGACCCCGACGGAGACCGCGCGCAGGTAGTCCGGACGCCGCATGGGGTGGAAGCCCCACGCGAGGTGCACCAGCGCGTCCGCCTCCGAGAGCAGCTCGCGCAACCGCGGCTCGGAGGCGGGCTGGGAGAGGTCGAGCGCCGTCCAGCGCGCCACGTCGTAGGGGGCGACAGGGGGCGGTGGGCGTCGGACCACTGCGCCGACCTCGTGGCCCCGACCGCGCAGCACGCCGAGCAGGGCGGTGCCGACGTTGCCGCTGGCGCCGGTCACGACGATCTTCATGAGGCTCCTTGGCCGTCGTTGGGCGGGGTCGGCCGGTCCGGTTCTCTGCCGGTGGTGCGGGGAATCCTACGGATGCCGTGGACCGTATGCCGTTGACGTGGCGCCGAAGTTGCGCCAGCGCAGCCCCCGAGAGATTTGCAGGACGCGTCGACCGGTTCTGCGCGACCATGGAGCATGGCGTCCTGGGGCCTGTTGGTCCGCCGGATCCCGTTGACGGTCGCGCTGCTCGCGCTCGTCGTCCTCCTGTCCCTGCTGACCGGCTCCTTGTGGGACCCCCTGCTCGCGCGGCCCCTCGGCGAGGTCGTCACGTATGGCCTGCCCTCGCTCCTCGCCGGGCACTGGTGGTCGGTGCTCACGGGAGCGTTCTTCGCCGCGATCCCGGTGCAATACCTGCCCATCCTCGTAGGGCTGGCCATCTTCGGCGGGTTCAGCGAGTGGCGGCTGGGAACTGCGCGTGCGGCCGTCGCCCTGCTCGTCGCGCACGTCACCGGAGTCCTCGGGGCGTCCGCCCTCCTCGCGGTCACGCGCGACCACGGCTACCTGTGGACCACGCAGCTGGCCCAGGTGCGCGACGCCGGGCCGTCCGCCGGCTTCCTCGGCGCCGCGGCCGCGGCGTCGGTGACCCTCGAGCCGCCGTGGCGTGGCCGGCTCCGCGCCGCTCTCGCGGCATACGTCCTGCTCTTCGTCATCGACATGGGCTCGCTCGCGGACCTCGAGCACGTCATCGCCGTGGGCGCCGGGCTGCTGCTCGGGCCCTACCTCGTCGGCCGGAGGCCGCGCTTCACCCGGCGGGCGCTGACCCGGCGCGACTTCCGCCTCCTCGCCTGCTGCTTCTTCGTCGTGGCCGCCCTCGAGGGACTCATCCAGCCGTTCACGGCCGCCGACGGACCGCTCGCGGCCACGTTGTCGAGCGAGAGGCGAGCCGAGGAGCTCGCGAACCGCGCCTTCCTCGCCGGGCTGATCCAAGCGGTCGTGTGGCTGTGGTTCGCCCGCAGCCTCTACAAGGGACGGCGCCGCGCGTGGCGGTGGGCCACCGGCCTGCTGTGGGTCGTCATCACGGTGCAGCTCCTCGGGGTCATCTTCATCGTCATCGTCGGCGAGCCCGGCGTGCTGGCCCTGCTCTACGAGGTCGTCGGCAACGCCTTCGGGCTCGGCGTCCTGCTCGTCGGGCGGCACGCCTTCCGCAACCCCTCACCGAGGCGCGCCCGACGCACGCACGGCAGCCTCGTCGCCCCCGCCACCGAGCAGCAGCGCCAGGTCGCGACCGCCCTGCTGCAGCAGGAGGGCACGGTGAACCGGCTCGCGTGGATGACGACGTGGCCGGAGAACCGGTGGTTCGAGAGCCACCGGGACGCCGGCTACGTCGCCTACCGCGTGCACGCCGGCGTGGCGATCGGTCTGTGCGATCCCGTGGCGAGCCGGAGCGAGGCCCGTGCGGACCTGCTCGGCTCGTTCGCCGACGCGGTCCGGAAGGCCGGGCTCGTGCCGTGCCTGTTCACCGTGACCGCAGAGGCGTCCCGGCACGCCCGCGCCCAGGGCTGGCACAGCCTGCAGGTGGCCGAGGAGGCCGTCATCGACCTCCCCGGGCTGACCTTCACCGGCAAGGCGTGGCAGGACGTGCGCACGGCCCTGAACCAGGCGAGCAAGCTGGGCATCACGCTGCGGCTCGGGCCCCTCGCCGACGCTCCGCGCGGCATCCAGCTGCAGGTCCAGGCCATCTCGGCGGCGTGGGTCGAGGACAAGGGCCTGCCCGAGATGGGCTTCACCCTCGGCGGCGTCGACGAGGCACTCGACCCGCACGTCCACGTCGGCGTCGCCGTCGACCCGGAGTCGACCGTGCACGGCGTCACGTCGTGGATGCCGATCTACGACGTCGGCGGTGGCTCGCCGGTCGGGTGGACGCTCGACGTCATGCGCCGGCTGCCCGGTGGCTTCCGCTACTCGATGGAGTTCCTCATCTCCTCGGCGTGCACGTCGTTCCGTGAGGCCGGGTGCCGGGTCGTGTCGCTCTCGGGAGCGCCGCTCGCCCGGTCGACGGGCACCAGCCGGGACGAGGGCCTCGACCGCGGGACGCTGGACGCCTTCCTGGACCGGCTGGGCGGCGCCCTCGAGCCCTACTACGGGTTCCGGTCGCTGCACGCCTTCAAGGCCAAGTTCCAGCCGCGCCTGGAGCCGCTCTACCTCGTCTTCCCCGACGAGGCGGACCTGCCGCGCATCGGGTTGGCCCTCAGCCGCGCCTACCTGCCCGACGCGGGCGTGCGGGACTTCCTCACGCTGGCGCGGTCCGGCCGGGGCAGCTGACCGGCGGGCCGCTCCCCGCAAGGCGCGTCAGGAGCGGGCCCGGCGGGTGGCGCGGTCGTTCGCGCGCTGGATGGCGTCGACGAGCTCGGCCTTGCCCATGCGGGAGCGGCCGCGGATGCCGAGCCGTCTGGCGACCTCGTAGAGGTGGCGCTTGCTCGCGTTGGCGTCGACGCCACCCGCGGTGTCCCCACCCTTGCGGGCGGCGCGGCCCGACCGGCTCGCCTGGGCGTCGGAGGGCCCCTTCTTCGCCTTCGGCTCCCAGTGGTCGCCGACCTTCTCGAAGGAGTGCTTGAGCGAGGCGAAGGCCGTTCGGTGCGCCCGCTCCCCCTCGCCGTACTCCTCGACGGCCGCGTCGTGCGTCGCAGCCCAGGTCTCCTGAGCCTTTCTCGGTGACCGCTTCAGGGTCGAGGGCAGCTCGTCCTTGCCGGGCATGTGCGATCTCCTCTCAGGTCAGGCTGAGCAGCGCCCGGGCGTAGGCGCACTCGACGTCGGCGTCGGTGAAGTCGACCGGGCCACCGTCGTCGAGGAGGGTCACGGTCCACGCCGAGCCGGTCCACGACAGCCGCCGGAACCGGGAGCCCAGCAGCTCGCGCAGCTGGTCCTCGCGCGGCAGCCACACCGCCGCGTCGAGGGTGACCGAGTCGAGCGCCCACTCCGTCGTGCCGTTGAAGCCGAGCAGCGGCTGCCCGTGGAAGGTGTGCACGTCGATGGTCAGTTCGCTGATCCAGAACACCTCGCCCGCCATGGTCGGCTGGTCGATGGCGAACCGGTCACCCGGACGAGGCTCCCAGAGCACGCCACCGGCCAGCAGGCGGCGGGCCAGCTCGACGGTGATCATGCGCCCACCGTACGACGCAGCCCACCGCCGGCGCTCAGCCGCTGAAGAGGAAGAGCGACCGGGTGGACCACGTGACCCCGTCGAGCGCAGGACCGCTGATCGGCACTGGGACCCCGCTCACGGAGCCGCCGCTCCAGCGGACCCGGTTGAGGGAGCCGTCGCTCGTCGAGGCGTAGTAGAGGCTGTCCCCGGCGACGAAGATCCCCCGGGCGTTGCGGAAGCTCACGGTGCTCGGGGCGAAGAAGGTCCGCTCGTCGACGATGCCGCTGTCCGGGGAGAACCACCTCCACCGCAGCTGCGTGTCGCGCGCCAGCGTGTAGTAGAGCCGGCCGTCGGCGTAGAACATGCCGGTGAGGTCGGGAATCTGCCCGTAGAGCGTCGGCACGTTGCCGTCGAAGGTGCCGCCGAGGTGGTCATCGACGTTGGCCCACGTCGGGTCGTGGTACGGGTTGATCTTGACCGCCGGACCCCACGTGTCGCCGCTGAAGGTCCGCGAGTAGAGGAAGCCGTCGGTCAGGGCGTAGAAGACCTTGCTGCCCACCATGAAGGCCCCCCGGGTGCTCGACCAGGGCACTGCGCCGTTGGGAACGGCCACCGGCTTGGAGCTGACGCCCGTGGAGGTCAGCCCGACGCGGAAGAGCTCGTCCGAGACCGCGGTGCCGGTCGACCCGCCCCGGTAGACGTTGCCGGGCAGCGCCCCGACGTTGGTGGC
>NZ_DASSMH010000058.1:0-9519 GCF_035688975.1 Intrasporangium sp.
CTCGACGGCGAGCACGGGGTCCTTGCCCGGCGTCAGCCCGCCCACGGCGACCAGCCGCAGCTGCGGCCCCGGCGCCGGCCGGGACGGCGTCACCTCGGGCCGGTCCACGATGCACGGGACGACCGTCACGGGGCCCCGCCGGTAGCGGCGGACGGCGCGCGCGAGGAACTCGCAGACCGGCACGACGACGTCCGGGCGGCGCAGCACCTGGGCGAGGGCGGGGATGAGATAGGGCCCGGCGGGCGAGAGCGACTGCGGCACGCTGATGCCCGACCAATGCTCCGTGTGCACCCACGCCACGCCCGGGCGGCTCAGAGCGAGCGGGAGCAGGGTCGAGAACGCCATGGTGTGCAGCACGTCGACGTCGCGGACCGCCTCGGCGACGGCCCGCGCCGCGCCCACCAGGTGGTCGGGACGGCTGAGCTGGAGCGGGACCCGGCGCACCCGCACCGGCCCGTCCCACTCTTGCCTCGGCGCGGACGCGTATGCCGCCGGCGGGGCCAGGTGCAGGACGGTGACGTCGTGGTCGCGGGCCAGGGCCTGGACGTCCTTGCGGACGAAGACGCCCATGACGGGCGCGGCCGGGGTGGGAAACCACGTGCTGACTGCCAAGACCTTCACCCCGGGATCCTCCCACGAGCGCGGGGCCGCCCCCGGGGTCACCGCCGCAGCGCCAGCCGCACCGCCATCAGCGTGTCCCGCCAGCCGAGGAGCAGCCACCCGGCGAGGAAGCCGAGGGCGGCCGCGACCTGCAGGACCGGCCCGGCCTGCGTGCGCAGCATCCAGGCGGCGAGGGCCGCCGCGGCGCCGGCGCCGACCGCGGCCCGCAGCAGGGGCGAGAGCCACGGCATCCGGTCCGCCCGCCACACCGCGAGCGCCGGGAGCGCCGAGGCGACGACGGCCGACGCGAGGAAGCCCCACGCCACGGCGACGTAGCCGCCGATGGGCGCGAAGGCCGCCCAGCTCACCACCGCCACGGCGGCACCGACGAGGCTCGCGGTCATGACGCCCCGGGCACCGGCGTGGGAGCGGGTCAGCTGCATGTTCGTGGCCGCCACCACCATGTTCTGCACCATGACCGCGGCGAGCAGGATGGGCAGGACCGTGGCGGCGCTGGCGAACTCCGGCTTGGGGAAGAAGACCCTGATGAGCAGGGGCGAGAGCACCATGAGCGTGCCGAAGATACCGAGGCTGATGACGAGCAGCGACCGCGTCAGCACGTCCACCTGGCGCCGGGCTCCCTCGGCGTCGCCGCGGCCGTGCGCGGTCGCGAGGGTGGGGAAGAGGACGCTGCTGATCGAGCGGGACACGAGGCTCGCCGGGGTGGCGAGCGCGATGGCGGCGGCGAAGGAGCCGGCCTGGGGCCGGTCCCAGTGCTGGGCGGCCACCATGGCCAGCTGCAGCACCCCGCTCGTGGCGAGCGAGTTGAGCAGCGAGATGTGGACGAAGGCGAGCATCTCCGCCCGCAGCGCGCTCGGCGGCCGCCCCCGGGCGCCCCGCGGCAGGTTGGCGAGCGCGTAGACGGCATACCCGGCCGTGAGCGGCACGAGCAGCAGCGAGGACAGGCGCCCCACGAGGACCGCTCCGAGGAGCGCCAGGGACAGCACCGTCGTGGCGAGGTCCCACACGGTGGCCCGCGTCACGCGGCCGGCGCCGAAGAGCAGGCTGCGGGCGAAGAGGTAGCCGGAGTTGGCGAGCACGAGGGCGGCCACCCCGACCGCCTCCCCCCACCCCAGGTGCAGCAGCCCCGGGGTGACGACGAGGGTGGCGCCCGCCAGCAGCGCCGCGGTCAGGTAGGTGACGCGCAGCAGGTAGCCGGTGACGGTGCGCGCCTCGTCGAGGTGGCCGGCGCCCCGGGCCCGGGCGAGGAACTTCGTCACGGCCATGGCGGTGGCGCTGGGGTAGAGCAGGCTGACGAAGAGGGCCAGGGAGATGCCGCTGTTGACCTCCCCCACCGCGAGGTTGCCGAGCACGAGCCCGATGAGCACGCTGTAGGCGAACCGGACCACCCCGGCGAGCACCATGCCGGTCGTCGAGAGGGCCACCTGCGCCCCGAGCGACTCCCCCGTCTCGCGGGCGAGCGGCGGCAGCCCCGGACGCAGGTGGCGGACCAGGCGGGTCACCCGCCGCGTGGGACGCCCGGTGGCCGTCATCCCGGCGCGCGCTCGGGAGAAGGTGTGGGCTCGAGAGAAGGTGTGGGCTCAGGAGAAGGTGACGACACGGCCTTCCTTCGCGGAGGCGATCATGGCCTCGGCCACCCGCACGGTGGCGAGCCCCTGGCGCATCGTGACGATGTCGGCGTCCTTGCCGAGGACGGCGTCACGGAACTGCTCGTGCTCGGTGCGCAGCGGCTCGGGCTTGTCGATGGCGTAGCGCACCACGTCGCCCTCGCTCACCCCGCGGAACTGCGCGATGCCGCTCCAGGTGGTGGCGACGTTGCCGTTGGCGTGGAAGGTGAGGTCCGCTGTCAGCGTGTCCGCGACGAAGGCCCCCTTCTCCCCCGTGATGATGGTCACCCGCTCCTTGAGCGGGGACAGCCAGTTGACGAGGTGGTTGGTGACGATCCCGTCGGCCAGGCCGCAGGTGGCGGCGACGAGGTCCTCGTACTCCCGCCCGGACCGGTATGCCGTGCGCGCGGACACGGACACGTAGGGCCGCTGGGTCACCCAGGCAGTGAGGTCGATGTCGTGGGTGGCGAGGTCCTTGACGACGCCCACGTCGGCGATCCGGCCGGGGAACGGCCCCTGGCGGCGGGTCGTCACCTGGTAGATCTTGCCGAGGTCGCCGCCCTCGATGCGGGCCCGGGCCTGGCGCAAGGCGGGGTTGTAGCGCTCGATGTGGCCCACGGCCCCGACGAGGCCCTGGCCCTCGAAGGCGGCCGCGAGGCGCTCCGCGGACGGCGTGTCCTGGGCGAGCGGCTTCTCGACCATGGCGTGGACGCCCGCCTCGGCGAGCGCGACCCCGATCTCCTCGTGCAGCGCCGTGGGCACCGCGACCATGCAGTAGTCGAGGCCCTGGCCGATGAGCTCGTCGACGCTGGACAGCAGCGGCAGGCCGCGGGCCACGTGGTGCGGGTCCCCGCCGGCGTCCGCGACGGCGACGAGGTCGACCCCGTCGAGGGAGGACAGCACGCGGGCGTGGTGCCGCCCCATCATGCCGAGCCCGATGAGGCCGGCGCGCAGGTTCGCCACCGTCACGCCCCGACCCGGGCGAGCGCGTTGACGGCCTCGACGATGCGCTCGAGACCGGCCTGGTCGACGCTCGGGTGGACCGGCAGCGAGAGGCACTCGCGGGCGGCCCGCTCCGTCTCCGGCAGGTCGACGTCGTGCCCGAACGGCTTGAGGCGGTGGTTGGGGACGGGGTAGAACATGCCGGAGCCCACGTTGTACTCCTCCTTGAGGGCCTTGGCGAAGCCGTCCCGGTCCTCCGGGACCCGGATGGTGTACTGGTGGTAGACGTGCACGGCCCCCTCTGCGACGTGGGGCGGGGTGACCCCGTCGAGGTGCGCGGAGAGGAACTCGGCGTTGCGCTGCCGGGTCGCCGTCCACCCGTCGACCTTCGTCAGCTGGACGCGGCCGATGGCGGCGTGGACGTCGGTCATCCGGCAGTTGAAGCCGACGACCTCGTTCTCGTACTGCCGCTCCATGCCCTGGTTGCGGTAGAGGCGCAGCATCCGCTCGGTCTCCGGGTCGGCGACCGAGACCATGCCGCCCTCGCCCGAGGTCATGTTCTTCGTCGGGTAGAGCGAGAACATGGCGAACCGGCCCCACGACCCGACGGGCTCGCCGCCGAGCGATGCGCCGTGCGCCTGCGCGGCATCCTCGAAGAGCGCCAGGCCGTGCCGGTCCGCCAGGGCCCGCAGCGCCGGGATGTCTGCCGGGTGGCCGTAGAGGTGGACCGGCATGATGCCGACCGTCCGCTCCGTGATGGCGGCCTCCACCGACGCCGGGTCGAGGCAGAACGTCCGCGGGTCGATGTCGGCGAACACCGGCGTGGCGCCGGTGAGGGCGACGGAGTTCGCCGTCGCCGCGAAGGTGAAGGACGGCACGATGACCTCGTCCCCGGCGCCCACACCGCTCGAGAGCAGCCCGAGGTGCAGCCCCGACGTGCCGGAGTTGACCGCCACGCACGCCCGGCCGAGCCGGAAGTGGCTCGCGAACTCCTCCTCGAAGGCCTTGACCTCCGGCCCCTGGGCGAGCATGCCCGAGCGCAGCACGCGGTCGACCGCCTCCCGCTCCTCGTCGCCGATGAGCGGCTTTGCCGGCGGGATGAAGTCGTTCATGCGCTGACCTCCGTCAGGGTGTCGTTGTCTTGGCGGTACGTCGCACCCGTCTGCGGGCAGGTCCACTCGTCGGGGCCCGTCTGCTCGAGCGGCACGCCGGCGCGGCCGACCCAGCGGACCCGCCGGGCGGGCACGCCGGCGACGAGCGCGAAGTCGGGCACGTCCTTGGTCACGACCGAGCCGGCGGCGACGAGCGCCCAGCGGCCGATCGTGACCGGCGCGACGCACACGGCACGGGCGCCGATGGAGGCGCCCTCGCGGCAGTGCACGCCGACGGCCTCCCAGTCCTCGCCCCGCTTCAGCGACCCGTCGGGCGCCACCGAGCGGGGGTAGTGGTCGTTGGTGAAGACGACCGCAGGCCCGACGAAGACGCCGTCCTCGAGGACGGCGGGCTCGTAGACGAGGGCGTAGTTCTGCAGCTTGCAGTTGTCGCCCATCCGCACCCCGGTCCCGACGTAGGCCCCTCGGCCCACGATGCAGTTCCTGCCGAGGACCGCGCCCTCGCGCACCTGGGCCAGATGCCAGACGGAGGAGCCGTCGCCGATCGTGGCGTCGGGCGAGACGTCGGCCGAGTCGACGACACGCACCGTCATGCGAAGGCCTGCCCGCGCGGCCGGCCGATGACGACGAGGTCGACGTCGGGGAACTTCGTGGGGTCGAGCGCGCGCCGGCCGTCCACGACGGCCCGCAGGCCCGGGAAGTCGGCCGAGGTGACGTGGGCGTACTCGACGTGGTCGGCCTGGACGATGACGACGTCGGCCGGCTCCCCCAGGTGGTAGGCGTCGAGCTTGAGGGCGGCGAGCTCCGCGTCGGTGTAGAGCGGGTCGTGCACGAGCGGTATGCCGCCGGCCGCGCGGACCGCGTCCACCACCGGGAAGACCCCGGAGAAGGCCGTCTCCTTGACGCCGCCACGGTAGGCCGCGCCGAGGACCGCGACGGTGGCCCCGTCGAGCGAGCCGCCGAGGGCCTCCCGGGCGAGCCCGACGGCATACGACGGCATGCCGGCGTTCGCCTCCCGCGCCGCCCGCACGACCGTCGCGTCCGGGTCGTTCCACAGGTAGAGCCGCGGGTAGACCGGGATGCAGTGGCCGCCGACGGCGATGCCGGGCCGGTGGATGTGGCTGTAGGGCTGGGAGTTCGAGGCCTCGATGACCTGGTGGACGTCGATCCCGTTGGCCGCGGCGAACCTGCCGAACTGGTTGGCGAGCCCGATGTTGACGTCGCGGTAGGTCGTCTCCGCCAGCTTGGCCATCTCCGCGGCCTCCGCGGAGCCGAGGTCCCACACGCCGTTGCCCCGCGCGAGGTCGGGGCGCTCGTCGAACTGGAGCACGGACTCGTAGAACTCCCGCGCCCGGGCGGCTCCGGCCGGCGAGAGGCCGCCCACGAGCTTGGGGTACTTGCGCAGGTCCGCGAAGACCCGCCCCGTCAGCACCCGCTCGGGCGAGAAGACGACGTGGAAGTCCTCGCCCTCGACGAGGCCGGACGCCTCCTCGAGGAGCGGCTTCCACCGGGTGCGCGTCGTGCCGACGGGCAGCGTCGTCTCGTAGGAGACGAGCGTGTGGTTCGCGGCCTGCAGCCCCCGGGCGATGGCACCCGTCGCGTCGTCCATCCACCGGAAGTCGGGCCGCGCCTCCTCGTCGACGAAGAGCGGCACGACGACGACGACGGCATCCGACTGCGCCACGGCCGCCG
This sequence comes from Intrasporangium sp., assembly GCF_035688975.1. Lineage (GTDB taxonomy): Bacteria > Actinomycetota > Actinomycetes > Actinomycetales > Dermatophilaceae > CALMNV01. The sequence goes on from NZ_DASSMH010000058.1 coordinate 5,975, forward strand.
TCGTGTCCGTCACGGCCCGCAGCGACCCCGCGCCGACGACCTCCGCGAGGTGGTCGGCGAGGTGCGCCTCGCCGGGGAAGGGCTCCACGCCGCGGTTCACCGTGTCGACGACCTCGGCGTTGATGTCGGCCCCGAGGACCTCGTGTCCCGAACGCGCGAACTGGACGGCGAGCGGGAGGCCGATCTTCCCGAGACCGACGACGGTGATCCTCACGGCTGTCCTTCGTGACGGGGGGGCGGGTGAGCGCGACAATCGTAGCGGCCGGCCGACGGGCCACCCGGTGCGGGAGCTCGCGGCGCCGGCGGGTCAGCCGCGCAGCTCGGGCGCCACGGCGCGCTCGAAGAGCTCGATGCCAGAGCGGTCGTAGGCCGCCTCGGGGAAGTACGTGATGGCGTAGGTCATGCCGCGGCTCTCCATGTCCTTCAGCACCGCGACGATCTGCTCCGGGGTGCCGACCGCCGGCTGGGAGCGCAGGTCGGCGATGTGCGCCTCCACCCTCTTGTCCGACAGGCCGGCCTTGCGGAAGAGCTCGCCGGCGAAGGCCAGGCGCTCCTCCAGCTCCTTCTCGGTCTCGGCCACGACGACGTTGTAGTTGGCCGAGCGCACGATGGAGTCGAAGTCGCGGCCGGCCGCCTCGCAGTGCCCGCGCAGCACCTCGCTCTTGTGGTCGAAGCCCTCCGGGGTGCCGTCGAAGTTGGTGTAGTCGGCATACTCCGCGGCGATCTTGAGCGTGACCTTCTCGCCGCCTCCGGCAACCCACATCGGTATGCCGTTGAGCCCGGAGCCCGGGGCCGAGGTGCCCTGCAGCGGCCGCGGCGCGCAGATGGCCCCGTCGACCTGGTAGTGCTTCCCGTCGAGCGTCGCCGAGCCGTCCATCCACATCTGGCGGAAGATCTCCACCCCCTCGCGGAGCCGGCCCAGGCGGTCGCCGGCCGAGGGGAAGCCGTAGCCGTAGGCCCGCCACTCGTGCTCGTACCACCCGCCGCCGATCCCCATCTCCGTGCGGCCGCCCGAGATGACGTCGACCGTCGCGGCGACCTTGGCCAGGTAGGTCGGCTCGCGGTAGGACATGCACGTGCACATCTGGCCGAGGCGCACGCGGCTGGTGGCCGCGGCATACGCGGCCATGAGGGTCCACGCCTCGTGGGTGGCCTCCTCAGACGGCTCGGGGACCGTGTGGAAGTGGTCGTAGACCCAGACCGACTCCCAGACGTCGCCGTCGTCCGCATGCTTCGCCAGCCCGAGCATCACCTCCCAGTGCCGGGCCGGGTCGATCCCGACGAGGTCCATCCGCCAGCCCTGTGGCACGAAGATTCCAAGTCTCATGCCGGTCATCCTGTCACGCCGCCGCGTCCGACTGCCGTGTGAGGATGGGGCCATGAGTGCGCACCGCAACGACCCGGCCGTGATCCGCGACCTGCTCCAGACGCCCGCGACGTGGGCGGTCGTGGGCCTCGGCGACAACCCGGACCGCACCGCATGGGCCGTGTCCCGGTGGCTCCACCGAGAGCTCGGCATGCGGCTCGTCCCGATCCATCCGAGCGCGGCGACGGTGCACGGCGCGAAGGGCTACGCCCGGCTTGCCGACATCCCTGACGGCGAGCGGGTGGCGGTGGTCGACTGCTTCGTCAACAGCTCCCATGTCGGTGACGTCGTCGACGAGGCGATCAAGGAACGCGACCGGCTCGGCATCGAGGCGGTCTGGCTGCAGCTCGGCGTCGTCGACGAGGCGGCAGCCGCGCGGGCCGCCGACGCGGGCCTGGCCGTCGTCATGGACACGTGCCCCAAGATCGAGTTCCGCGCCGCGATGTCGGGCGACAGCGCCGTGCCCGCCTGAGAGCACGCACCTTCTCTTCCTCCTGACCCTTGACCCCTAGTCGAACTGGCGTTCTAATGGATCATGGTGGTGCGGGAGCTGTGGCCGGTGGTGGCTCAGGTCGGTGGGGTGTCCGACCCGGTCATAGACGTGTGCGCGTTGCCGGTCTCCACCGGTGCGGTGGCACCAGGTGGGCTCTCGCCGCTGGAGCGGCTGGCGCGCCGGGACCTGGCCCGGTGGGCGGTGGAGGTGAAGGTGCCGGCGCTGGTCGCCCAGCTCGCGGCGGCCGCCGCCGACGTGCCGCAGGCGCCGGTCACCGGGTCGCGGCGGTCCGCGCCGCAGGGCTCGGTCGAGCAGCAGGCCTCGGCCGACCTGCGAACGGTCGAGGCCGTCGAGCAGCTCAAGGCCATGCTCGACGCCGTCGCGCTGGACGCGTTGGCCCGGCTGCAGCACGGGATCGAGTCCGCGGAGCAGGTCCGGCTCGCCGAGCTGGGCCTGGTGCCCCGCCAGGCGCACTCCAGCCCGGCCGAGCTGACCGCCCTGGAGGTCACCACGGCCACCGGGCTCGGCGAGACCGACGTGCGCGAGCGCCTCGCGCTGGCCACCGCAGGGCCGCGCGGGACAGCGCTGCGGCACCGGCTGCGTGCCGGCGCCACCTCCCTGCACCGGGCGTGCGCCATCGCCTCGGCCACCGCGCACCTGCCCGGTGACGCGGTCGCCCCCGTGGTCGAGGCCGTGCTGCGCCCACCCCGAGACGGCTCCGCCCCCTCCCCGACCCTGTTCCGGCAACGCCTGGGCCGCGCCGTCCTGGCCGCCGAGGCCGCCACCGACGCCGCCGCCGACCCCACCGCCGACCCCACCGCCGACCCCACGGCCGACGCCGCCGGTGACCGGGCCAGCGGGCCGGCACCCCAGGACGCCGGGGCCCGCCGGCGGGCCGCCCGCCGACGCCGCAAGGGCGCCTACGCCCGCCTCGACACCGACGGGCTGGGCACCCTGACCATCATCAACGACGCCGACAAGATCGTCGCCGCCATCGACCGCGCCGAAGACGTCGCCCGCACCGCCCGCGCCGCGGGCGACCCACGCCCCCTCGACGCACTACGCGCCGACTTCCTGACCGACACCGCCATCTTCGGCTGGCCCAACGACCCACCACCACACCCGCCCGCCCCCGAACCAGCCGACCAGTCGGCAGCCGAACCAGCAGGGTCGGCTCAGCCGCCGGCCGGGGCCCCCGGGGCGCAGCGGTCAGGTGGCTCGTTCCCCCACCTCGGGCGCCGACCCGCCGGGCGAGTCTGGATCGTCGTCCCGTTCACCACCGCCGCCGGCGCCGACCACACCCCCTGCGAGCTACCCGGACACGGCTGGGTCACCGCCGAACACGCCCGCCAGATCATCACCAACGACGAGTCCACCTGGCAACGGCTCGCCGTCGACCTCGACACCGGCGCCGCCCTGCAACTGCACACCGACGCCTACCGACCCACCCCCGCCATGCGCGCCCACGTCGAGGCCGTCGACGGCGTCTGCCGCGGCCCCGCCTGCCACATCCCAGCCAACCGCTGCGACCTCGACCACGACACCCCCTGGCCCCGCGGACAAACCACCCCCACCGACCTGTCCGCCAAACACCGCCGCCACCACAACCTCCGCACCACCGGGGCCTGGACCGCCGAACGCGCCCCCACCGGCCAGCAACCCATCACCTGGCGCACCCTCGCCGGC
>NZ_DASSMH010000059.1:0-64629 GCF_035688975.1 Intrasporangium sp.
CATCGCCTACGGCTACCTCCTCACCTCGCCCCTGGGCTGGATCACGGCCCCGGTGCGCCGGCGCCTCTTCGGCCCCGACTCCGTCGCGCCCCCGCGCCGCAAGAGCCCGTCCGTCCTGATGCCCGCCGCCGAGGACGACGAGGACGAGGCGGCGTACTAGCCCGTATGCCGCGCCGCGCGATGCCCCCGTGGGGGGCGGAGTGGAGACCGTCAGGTATTTACGTCACAATGGTGTTGTGTTTATCGCCGAGCATGAGACGCGTGCGGCCAGGGACGGGGACCACTCCTCGCCCCTGGAGTCGCGCACCCGCTCGCGCGTCCTGCACATGGTGTCCGCGGACGGCCCCATCACCGCCGCCGAGCTCGGCCGCCACCTGCACCTGACCCCGGCCGCGGTCCGGCGTCACCTCGACGCGCTCGTGGACCAGGGAATGGTCGTGGCGCACGAGCCGTCGTCCGCCCCGCGCGGGCGGGGACGTCCGGCCCGCGCCTACGTCGTCTCCGAGGCGGGCCACCGCTCGCTCGAGACCGACTACGACGCCCTCGCCGTCGAGGTGCTGCGCTACCTCGCCGAGCGGGTCGGCCCGGACGCGGTCGCCGGCTTCGCCCGGGAGCGCCTGGCGGTCCTCGAAGAGCGGTATGCCGCCCGCCTCGCGACCGTCGGCAGCGACCTGCCTGCACGGGCCCAGGCGCTCGTGCAGGCCCTCAGCGACGACGGGTTCGCCGCCACCGCCCGGCCCGTCGGGGCCAGCGCGCTCACCGGCATCCAGCTGTGCCAGGGTCACTGCCCGGTGCAGTCGGTCGCCGAGGAGTTCCCGTCCTTCTGCGAGGCCGAGGCCGACGCGTTCTCGAGGATGCTCGGGGTCCACGTCCAGCGCCTCGCCACGCTCGCCGGCGGCAACCACGTCTGCACCACGTTCATCCCGACCACCGCCGTGGTCCGCACCCAGACCGATCACACCAAGGAGAGGTTCTCTTCATGAGCACCAACATCGAGGAGCGCAACCCGGGCCTGAAGGACCTTGGCCGCTACGAGTACGGCTGGGCCGACACCGACGTGGCGGGGTCAGCGGCCCGGCGTGGGCTCAACGAGGAGGTCGTGCGCGACATCTCGGCGCGCAAGGGCGAGCCGGAGTGGATGACGAGGCTGCGCCTCAAGGGCCTCTCGCTCTTCGGCAAGAAGCCCATGCCGACGTGGGGCTCTGACCTCACCGGCATCGACTTCCAGAACATCAAGTACTTCGTCAAGTCGACCGAGAAGCAGGCCACCACCTGGGACGAGCTGCCGGAGGAGATCAAGAACACCTACGACCGGCTGGGCATCCCCGAGGCCGAGAAGCAGCGGCTCGTGGCCGGCGTCGCCGCGCAGTACGAGTCGGAGGTCGTCTACCACCAGATCCGCGAGGACCTCGAGGCGAAGGGCGTGATCTTCCTCGACACCGACACGGCCCTCAAGGAGCACGAGGACGTCTTCCGCGAGCACTTCGCGACGGTGATCCCGGTCGGCGACAACAAGTTCGCCGCGCTCAACACGGCCGTGTGGTCCGGGGGGTCGTTCATCTACGTGCCGCCGGGCGTGCACGTCGACATCCCGCTGCAGGCCTACTTCCGGATCAACACCGAGAACATGGGCCAGTTCGAGCGGACCCTCATCATCGCCGACGAGGGCTCCTACGTGCACTACGTCGAGGGCTGCACCGCGCCGATCTACAAGTCGGACTCGCTGCACTCCGCCGTCGTCGAGATCATCGTCAAGAAGAACGCCCGGGTCCGCTACACGACGATCCAGAACTGGTCCAACAACGTCTACAACCTCGTGACCAAGCGCGCCACGTGCGAAGCGGGCGCGACGATGGAGTGGGTCGACGGCAACATCGGCTCCAAGGTGACGATGAAGTACCCGGCCGTGTTCCTCCTCGGCGAGCACGCCAAGGGCGAGACGCTCTCGATCGCCTTCGCCGGGGAGGGCCAGCACCAGGACACCGGCTCCAAGATGGTCCACGCCGCCCCGCACACGAGCAGCTCGATCGTGAGCAAGTCGGTGGCCCGCGGCGGCGGCCGGGCCTCGTACCGCGGCCTCGTCCAGGTCCTCGAGGGCGCGCACCACTCCGCGTCCACGGTGCGCTGCGACGCGCTGCTCGTCGACACCATCAGCCGCTCCGACACGTATCCCTACAACGACATCCGCGAGGACGACGTGTCCATGGGGCACGAGGCCACGGTGTCGAAGGTGAGCGAGGACCAGCTCTTCTACCTCATGTCCCGCGGCCTGGCCGAGGACGAGGCGATGGCGATGATCGTGCGCGGCTTCATCGAGCCCATCGCGCGCGAGCTGCCGATGGAGTACGCCCTCGAGCTCAACCGCCTCATCGAGCTCCAGATGGAAGGGGCCGTCGGCTGATGGGTCTGCTGGCTGACACGACCGAGACGGTCGGCGCCGACCGCGCCGACCGTTCCCGGGCCACCGCGCCCAGTGGGCCCACGGAGTCCGCCCCGCCCACTCGGCCCACCGGGGCGAGAGGGGACGGCGCCGGGCTGGTCCCCGCCGCGTCGCGCGCGGAGCGCACCACGTCCTTCGACGTGGCCGACTTCCCGGTCCCGACCGGCCGCGAGGAGGAGTGGCGCTTCACGCCCGTCCGCGCCCTCGCACCCCTCTTCGCCGAGGGCGCGACCGGGGAGCTGCGGTGGGATGCCGAGCTGCCCGAGGGCGTGACCGTCTCCCGGATCCCCGAGGCCGCGGCCCGCGAGCTCGGCATCCTCGCCCCCCAGGACCGACCGGCCGCCCTCGCCGCCGGGACCGGTGACGCCACGCTCGTCGACGTCCCCGTCGAGGCGGAGCTGACCGAGCCGGTGCGCATCCGCCTCACCGGCCAGGGCTCGGAGGCGGCCCAGGGCCACATCGTCGTGCGGACCGGGCGGCACTCGCGCGCCACCGTCGTCGTCGAGCACCAGGGCAGCGCGCAGTACTCCGAGCTGCTCTCCGTGGTCTCCGGGGAGGGCTCGGACCTCACCCTCGTCACGGTCCAGCGCTGGGACGACGACGCCATCCACGTCGCCGAGCACGACGCGCTCGTCGGTCGCGACGCCACCTTCCGGCACGTCGCCGTGAGCCTGGGTGGCCGCCTCGTCCGGCTCGCGACCAACGTGCGGTATGCCGGTCCCGGCGGCGACGCGACGCTGCTCGGGGTCTACTTCGCCGACGCCGGCCAGCACCTGGAGCACCGCTCCTTCGTCGACCACAACGCGCCGCAGTGCGCGAGCCACATCACCTACAAGGGCGCGCTCCAGGGTGAGAACGCTCGCACCGTCTGGGTCGGCGACGTGCTCATCCGCGCCGAGGCCGAGGGCACCGACACCTACGAGGTCAACCGCAACCTGGTCCTCACCGAGGGCGCCCGCGCCGACTCGGTGCCCAACCTCGAGATCGAGACCGGCGAGATCGCCGGCGCCGGACACGCCTCGGCCACGGGCCGGTTCGACGACCTGCAGCTGTTCTACCTGCAGGCCCGCGGCATACCGGAAGACGAGGCGAAACGGCTCGTGGTCCGCGGCTTCTTCGCCGACATCATCCGCGCGATCCCGCTCGCCGACCTCCGCGACGCGATGCACACCGCGATCGAGCAGGAGCTCGCGGCGACGGCATACGCCTCCACCGACAGCACCCCCACGAAGGAGAACTGACCCGATGACGACGCAGCACACGCTCGAGATCAAGGGGCTGACGGTCTCGGTCGCGACCGAGGACGGCCCCAAGGAGATCCTGCGCGGGGTCGACCTCACGGTGAGGTCGGGGGAGACCCACGCCCTCATGGGCCCGAACGGGTCCGGCAAGTCCACGCTCGCCTACAGCATCGCCGGCCACCCGAAGTACACCATCACGGGCGGCACCGTGACGCTCGACGGCGAGGACGTGCTGTCCATGACCGTCGACGAGCGGGCGCGCGCCGGCCTCTTCCTCGCCATGCAGTATCCCGTCGAGGTGCCGGGCGTCACCGTGAGCAACTTCCTGCGCACCGCCAAGACCGCCATCGACGGGCACGCCCCCAAGCTGCGCACGTGGGTCAAGGACGTCAAGGACGCCATGGGTAACCTGCGCATGGACCCGACCTTCGCCGAGCGCAACGTCAACGAGGGCTTCTCCGGTGGTGAGAAGAAGCGGCACGAGATCCTCCAGCTCGAGCTGCTGAAGCCCAAGATGGCCATCCTCGACGAGACCGACTCCGGCCTCGACGTCGACGCGCTCAAGGTCGTGTCCGAGGGCGTCAACCGCGCCAAGAGCGACAACGCGCTGGGGGTCCTGCTCATCACCCACTACACGCGGATCCTGCGCTACATCCAGCCCGACTTCGTCCACGTGTTCGTCGACGGGCGGATCGTCGAGGAGGGCGGTCCGGAGCTCGCCGACCGCCTGGAGGACGAGGGCTACGACCGCTTCACCACCGCGCGGGTCTGACATGACCGGCGTCCCGACGTTGCTCCCGGAGCGGGAGCTCACCGCGATCCGCGGCGAGTTCCCGATCCTGGAGCGCACCGTGCGCGGCGGCGTGCCCCTGGTCTATCTCGACTCGGGCGCCACGTCGCACAAGCCCCGCGCGGTCCTGGACGCCGAGCGCAGCTTCTACGAGCGGTCCAACGCGGCGGTGCATCGAGGGGCGCACCAGCTGGCCGAGGAGGCCACCGACGCCTTCGAGGGCGCGCGCGAGGCGATCGCGCGCTTCATCGGCGCGCCCGCGGCCGAGCTGGTCTTCACCCGCAACGCCACCGAGGCGATCAACCTCGTCGCCTACGCCTTCTCCAACACGGCTCCCACGGACGCGCCCAAGGACGAGCGCTTCACCCTCGGCCCCGGTGACGAGGTGCTCGTCACCGAGATGGAGCACCACGCCAACCTCGTTCCCTGGCAGGAGCTCTGCCGGCGCACCGGGGCGACCCTGCGGTGGGTGCCCGTCACCGCGGACGGCCGGCTCGACCTCGGGCGCCTCGACGAGCTGCTCACCGAGCGCACCAAGGTCTTCGCCGTCGCCCACGTGTCCAACGTGCTCGGCACCATCAACCCCGTGGCGCAGCTCGCCGAGCGGGCGCACGCCGTGGGGGCCCTGGTCGTCGTCGACGCCTGCCAGTCCGTGCCGCACCTGCCGGTCGACGTCGCGGCGCTCGGCGCCGACTTCCTCGCCTTCAGCGGCCACAAGCTGTACGGCCCGATGGGGGTGGGCGCCCTGTGGGGCCGCGCGGAGCTCCTCGACGTCATGCCGCCGTTCCTCACGGGCGGGTCGATGATCGAGCTCGTGACGATGGAGCGCTCGACGTGGGCGCCGGCGCCGCAGAAGTTCGAGGCCGGGGTGCCCAACGCCGCGCAGGCCGTGGGGCTCGCCGCCGCCGTCGCGTGGGTCGAGCGGATCGGCCTCATGCGGATCGCCGCGCACGAGGCCGCGCTCGTCGAGCGGCTCCTCGCCGCGCTCGCCGCGCGTCCGTGGGTGCGGGTCGTCGGCCCCCCGGCGGGCGTGCCCCGGGGCGGTGCGGTGGCGTTCGTCGTCGAGGGCGTGCACCCCCACGACGTCGGCCAGGTGCTCGACGACGCCGGCGTGGCCGTGCGCGTCGGCCACCACTGCGCGTGGCCGCTGCACCGGGTCCTCGGCGTGACGGCCACGACCCGTGCCTCCTTCGCCGTGCACAACACTCCGGCGGACGTCGACACGCTCGTCGAGGCCCTCGACCGCGTGCCCACCATCTTCGGCATCGACGTGCCGGCGGACCCCGGTCCGCGCACGGCGGCGGAGGTCGGTTGACGTGGACCTCTATCAGGAGCTCATCCTCGAGCACTCCAAGCGCCCCCGGCACGCCGGGCTGCGCGACCCGCACATCGCCGAGGTGCACCACATCAACCCCACCTGCGGCGACGAGGTGACCCTCCGCGTCGACCTGGCCGGCACCGGCGAGGACGCCGTCGTCAGGGACGTGTCGTATGCCGCCCAGGGCTGCTCCATCTCGGTCGCGTCGACGTCGGTGCTCGCCGAGGAGCTCATCGGCCGACCGGTCGCGCAGGCCCTCGACACCGTCGCCGCGATGCGAGACATGCTGACCTCCCGCGGCCAGGTCGAGGGCGACGAGGAGGTCCTCGGGGACGGCGTCGCCTTCGCCGGTGTCTCCCGTTATCCCGCGCGGGTCAAGTGCGCCCTGCTCGGCTGGACCGCCTTCACCGACGCCCTCGCCCGCGCCGGCGTCGACCTCCACCGCCTCACCGCCCCCGCCACGCAAGGAGCGCAGTCATGAGCCAGACCACCACGCCGCCCAACGTCGCAGACGTCGAGGAGGCCCTGCGCGACGTCGTCGACCCCGAGCTCGGCATCAACGTCGTCGACCTCGGCCTCGTCTACGGCATCACCGTCGACCAGCAGGCCCATGCGGTCATCGACATGACGTTGACCTCGGCGGCGTGCCCGCTCACGGACGTCATCGAGGACCAGACCGCGCAGGCCCTCGAGGGCCTGGTCGCGACGCACCGGATCAACTGGGTGTGGATGCCGCCGTGGGGCCCGGACAAGATCACCGAGGACGGGCGCGAGCAGCTGCGCGCGCTCGGCTTCAACCTCTGAGGGCGCCCCTGGGGCGGAGCCCAGGACGGGCATGAGCGGCCGGGTCGTCGAGGTCGACCCGGGACGGTGGGACCGGTGGGTGGCGGGCTTCGTCGCCCGGCACGGCCCCGTCGACGTCGAGCGTTCCGCCACGGGCGACGCAGCGCTTCTGCGGGTCCTCGCCGCGGACGGCGCCACGGCCACCGCCCAGGGCTTCGAGCACGACCCCCTCGGGCTGGTCCTCGTCCGCCGCGGAGGGTATGCCGTGGGCCTGGCCCGCGGGCCACGCCTGCTCGCCTCCAAGGTGGGCACCCGCCGGGTGCAGTCGCGCACCGCGGCCGGTGGGTGGTCGCAGCAACGCTACGCGCGCCGCCGCCGCAACCAGGCCGACGAGCTCGTGGCCGCCGTGGCCGACCACGCCCGCCGGATCCTGCTCGGGCACGCCGAGTCCCCGTCCCGAGGAGCGAGCGGCATACCGCACGGGCTCGTCGTCGGTGGAGACCGCACCCTCGTCCGGGAGGTCCTCGACGCCCCGGCCCTGCGGGCGCTGCGGGTCCTTCCGCGCCGGGAGCTGCCCGACCTGCGGGACCCCGACCGCACCGTCCTCGAGGCGGCGCTGCGGCGCGGCCGGGCGCTGCGCGTCGTGCTCACCGATCCCCACCTCCCAGACAACTGGGGGGCCAGGTAGCGCTATAGCGATACCCCACCTCCCAGACAACTGGGGGGAGAGGTCAGCTGACGGTGTCGACCCCGAAGGTGTTGCACTGGTTGAGGTCGCCGGTCTCCCAGCCCCGGGTGAACCACGTCATCCGCGCCCGCGCCGAGCCGTGGGTCCACGACTCGGGCGTGACCCGGCCCTGGGTCTTCTGCTGGATCCGGTCGTCACCGACGGCCGACGCCGCCGACAGGGCCGACTCGATGTCCTGCTGGGTGATCGGCTTGAGCATGGTGCGGCCCTGCGCGTCGGTCGTCTCCGTGGCGTGCTTGACCCACGTGCCCGCGAGGCAGTCGGCCATGAGCTCCATGCGGACCGAACCCGAGTTGGGGCCCTGCGGATCCTGCTGGGCCTTGTTGAGGATGCCGAGGAGGTCCTGGACGTGGTGGCCGTACTCGTGGGCGATGACGTATTCCTTGGCCAGCTGCCCGCCGTCCGCCCCGAACTTGCTCGTCAGCTCGGCGAAGAAGGAGGCGTCGACGTAGACCTTGGCGTCGAGCGGGCAGTAGAACGGGCCGACCTGGTTGCTCGCCGTGCCGCACGCCGACTGCGTCCGTCCCTGGTAGATGACGGTCCGGGCCATCTCGTAGTTCATCGAGTACTTCGGCAGGGTCTTGCCCCAGTAGTCCTGGACGCTGTTGACGGTCGCGATGATGAGGCACACGTCGTTGCGGTTGGCGTCGGCGCCGCTCTTGCACTGGGAGAAGCTCGAGGAGCGCACCTCTCCGGCCGCGCCCACCTGCTCGGCCTGCAGCTGCTGCCCGGGCAGCCCCTGATTGCCGCCGCTCGTGTCGCCGACCCCGCCTCCACCGAGCAGGTTCTGGCCGCCGAAGACCAGCGCGAGGACGAGCAGAACGAGGCCGCCGATGCCGCCGCCGACCTGGATGCCTCCCGGGAATCCACCACCGCCACCCCCGTAGCCGCCACCGCCGCCGCTCTCGACCTGGGAGGTGTCGAGCTGCGCGTCCTCGTTGAAGCTCATCTGCCTGCTTTCTCCCTCGGGCTCGGTCGCACGCCCACACTAGTCGGCGTCCCGGCCGGGCCTCTTCGATGGAGTTCCGCGATTTTCCCTCTTGACAAACACCAATTGGGCTAGATTGACCGTGTTGTCGGAGGTGCACCAGTGCCGCTGGCAATGACGATCTTTCTCGGCCCTTGTGGGAGAGCCGGGATTCAGGGGGAACGTCGGGGTACATGACGGGTCGCGGTCCTCGCGGCACGTCGGGGGATGCAGCTCAGGCACGGCGCAACGTGACCTGCGACCACGTCCTGCCGCCTTTGGCGGCAGCGGGTCGGCGGAAAACGTTCGCGCCCAACCGAGCTGCGTCGTGGTCGTCGCCATGAGGTGACGGCCGCATGAGGTTCGCGCTCGACACGGGTCCTGGTGGGGGGCCGTCGTGGACGCGGGCCTGGGGTCAACTTTGTCATTTCGACTTCCGGGGGGAATTTGTCATGCCCGAACGTGTCCGTCGCCGTCCTCAGGACGCCGCCTCTCCAGCGCTGACGGCCTTGCTCCTGCTCATCCGCCAGGTCGTGGCCCGGCCCGCGGTCCAGCTCGTGCTGCAGCTGTCGCCGGTGCTGCTGCTCAGCGCGATCTTCCCTGCGGCTGCGGGCCGGATCGGCGCGTCGCAGGTCGGCGGGGTCTCCCTGACCACGCTGCTGCTCGCGTCATCTCTGGCCGCGCCGTGGCTCAGCATGGCCGTGTGCCTGCCGCTCTACCGCGCACTGGCCGACCTCGTGCCCGGCGACCTCGGGGCCGCCCGGTCGCGGTTCTGCGACGTCTGGCCGAGCGCGTTCCTGCACACGGCCCCGGTGCTCCTGGCCTTCGCGCTGCCGGTCGCGCTCCTGCTGCGTTGGCCGCTGCAGGCGATGGCGACATACGTGCTCCTCGGTGTGCTGCACGCGGCCTTCGCCCAGTCGCTGGTCCTCGCCAACGTCGCTCGGGACCGCGTGCTGTGGGCAAGCGCGTGGGTCGCCTACGCGGCCGCTCTGTTCCTCGTCCCGCAGGCATGGTTCCTGCCGCCGGTGGCCGGGTTGCTGACGCAGCTCGTCCCGCTCCGGCACGCCCTGCGGCGAGTGCTCCGTCCCGTGCGGCTGCCGCACGGCGGCGTGGCACGCGACGTGGCGCGGGGCCTGCTGGCGGGCGGGGTGCTGTGGTCGCACCTGGTCTTCCTGTTCCTGCGGACGCGGGGCGAATTCGCTGTCGGCACAGTGTTCCTCGCAATCCTGCCGTCCGTCCTCGCCTACAACTACTACTTCGTCCGGCTCGCGCCGGACTTCGACGACGCCGTGCTTGACTTCCGGACCGCGATGGAGAACGAGCCGCACGACGGCCTGGCGCGGCGCTCGCGCGTCCTCGCCGGTGTCGTGACCGGCTCGCTGCGGCGCACGGCCCTCGTGGGCGCCCTCCTCGTCGGGTTCACGGTGGCGCTCGCGGACTGGACCGGTGCGTCGATGCCCTTCGTCGCCAGCGTCGCCGCGGCCTCCTGGCTCTTCCTGATGACGACGCTGCTCTGCTACAAGCTCGAGTACGTCGGCCAGTACCGCGAGGCGGACCTGCTCGGCGGGGCCCATCTGCTCGTGTCGGCCACGGCGTTCCTCGCGCTGCCGCCGGGCCCGACGCTCTACCTCGGTCTCATCGCCGCCGAGCTGCTCGTCTTCCTCACGGCGCTCAGCCGGTGCCTCGGCCACTGGCGCTCCTCTGAGTACGCCCTCTTCTGGCGCCACGCCACAGCATGGTGACGCCAGCTCCGCGGCTGCGCCGGCTGCGGCCCCGCTGGCCCGCCCCGCACGCCCACACCTACTCGGCCCAGCTCATCTCGGCCGCCCCTCACGTACCGGAGTCCGCGGACTCCTCTCAGTCCAGGGAGCCCTGGGGCTCCCCGAAGGAGAACGTCATGCATGTGCCCCCCGCTCCACGCGACGTCGAGCTCCACGTCGACTACCCCGACGTCGACGTGGCCATCATCGCCGAGTCCACCTACCCCTACCTCAAGGGCGGTGTGTCGGCCGTCATCCACGACATCATCTCGAGCAACCAGGACCTCACCTTCGGGATCATCCACATCACGTGGGACTCCACGTCGCCGAGCGAGGACCTCTACGGACTCCCGGACAACGTCCGGTGGGTGCGGCCCGTCTACCTCAGCATGGCCGAGCACGACGAGGACTTCCGGCGGCTGACGCCCAGCGACCTCGGCATGCGGGCGCGAGGCCGCCGGGAGCTGTCGCACCGGCTGCTCGACGCCCTGCAGTCGGCCGTCGCGGGCGACGTCGCACCGCTCTGGCGGCTCTACGACGAGGGCATGAACCCGCGCACGCGCCGCTACCCCCTCTGGGCCCTCCTCGGCACCAAGGAGTTCATGGTCGCGGCGGGCGAGCGGCTGTCCTCCCTCGGCCTGCCCCTCACCGACACGTTCTGGCTGCTGCGCGAGTTCTTCTCCCTGGCGTGCGCCGTCCTCGGCGAGGACCTGCCCCGGGCGCGCGTCTACCACGCGCACACCACGGGTTACGCGGCCCTTCTCGGTGCGGCCGGGGCCCGACAGCACGACACGTCGTTCCTGCTCACGGAGCACAACCTCTACGTCCGGGACACCATCAACTTCATGCTCGGCCGCAGCCTGGGCCTGACGGTGGCCGCGAACGACTGGCGCGAGTCCGACGTGACGCCCCGCGAGCGCGCGTGGATGGCCTGGTGGATCGAGATGGGCCGCTTCAGCTACCCCTCGGCGCAGGCCATCACCTACCTGTACCCGCGGGCGATCACGGAGGCGGCAGACCTCGGCGCGCCCGTCGAGAAGAGCGTCGTCATCCCCAACGGGATGACCGTGCAGTCCTTCCGGCACGTCTACCAGCGGCGGATGCAGGCGCTCTCGGACATCATGGCGGCCGGTCCGCAGCGAACGTGGCGGCTGGCGTACGTCGGCCGGGTCGTGCCCATCAAGGGCCTGACCGACCTCATCGCCAGCATCGCGCTGCTCGTCGAGCGAGGGGTCACGGACCTGCGGCTCGACATTCTCGGCCCGACGGACCACCACCCCGACTACTACCTCACCTGCCTGGACAAGGTGCGGACCCTCGGCGTCGAGGACTACGTCGCCTTCCACGGGACCGTCGACGTCCTCGAGGTGCTCGGGGACTACGACCTGCTCGTCCTGCCCAGCCACAACGAGGCCCAGCCGATGGTGGTCCTCGAGGCGATGACCGCCGGGATCCCCGTTGTCGGCACGAACGTGGGAGGCATGGAACAGCTCGTCGAGGACCCGCTGACGACCCCAGGTGGGCGCACGCTCGGTCCGTGCGGCCTCCTCGTCCCCGGCGGCGACGTCACGGGGATGGCGGACGCCCTGGAGGCCGCCATGGCTGACCGCGACGGCTACGTGCGCTTCGCGCACAACGCTCGCGCGCGGGTCGAGAACTTCTTCCAGCTGCAGGACGCCATGGGCGCCTACAACCGGCTCTACAAGGAGCTGGGCGGTCTCGTGGGCGTGCCGGTCGAGTCGCGGGACGACGCCGAGGTCATCGGCTCGGTCACCGCGATGCCCCTGCAGAGCGAGTTGCGACCGGTGGAGGGGTCCCAGGTGCCGACGTTGGCCAACCGGATCGCGTAGGCCGGGTCCGCCGACAGCCGCGGCGACGGGTCCGGCAGCCAGAGCGCGAGGTCGTAGGTGCCGGAGGCGGCCGGGGCCGCCACCGTGGCGGAGAAGGTCACCGTCGCACCGGGCGCCACGGCGCGGACGTCGAGCGGCAGCCGCACCACCGACGTGGCCGCTGCGCTGTGCAGGACGAGGTATGCCGCGCGCTCCCGCAGGACCGCGGCATACCCGTCGTTGCGCAGGGTGAGGTCGAGGACGACGGGTGCGCCAGGGGCGCTCGACGTCGGGGCCGCGCTCTCGGTGAGCACGAGCCGGTAGCCGAGGCACCGCCCCGCCTCCGCCCGGCCCTCGGTCCCCCAGGAGGCGAGCACGTCCGGGTGGTAGTCGGCGTTGAGGAAGGTCCAGTGGTATGCCGCCAGCTCCCGCCGCGCTGAGGGCCACTCGGAGCGGGGCGGGTTGACGCTGCAGGTCTCACCGCCGAGGACGACCGAGCGGGTCCGCTCCGCCAGCCAGGCGCGGTCGGCCTCGGACCGGAAGGTGCCGGAGTCGTCGGTGCCAGCGAGGAAGCAGTCGTCGTGGATCCCGACCCGGGCCGCCCCGGCGGACGAGTCGCTGCCGAGGATGCGCTGGGCGATGCCCGGGTAGCGCACCTGCACGGGCACCGTCGCATCCGTCGCGTCCAGCAGCGTGGTGAGCACGGCGGAGCGGGCCTGCCAGTCGGCCTCGGTGAGCATCCACGGCCTGGACGGGTCGCTGGAGAAGCTGTCGGTGTAGTACCACTCGCCCCAGCGCCCGATGAAACCTGCCTGCAGCGCGGAGATGACGTCGGCGTCCGCGCCGAGGACCGGCGCGAGCTGGCCGATGTGGCGCACCACGCGATCGACGGGGGCGTCGCGGCTGGAGTCGGCGGAGTAGGCGAACCGGACCACGAGCTTGACGCCCGCGCCGCGGGCGGCGGCGAGGTCGGCGGCCACCGAGGCCAGGAAGCGACGGTCGATGGTGTCCGTGGCCACGAACCGCTCGAGATAGAAGGTGCGGTGCACGAGGGTCACCCCCTCCTCGGTCCGCCACCGGCCCGTCCGCTCCGCGTCCAGGGCGACCGAGCCGGAGTCGTCGTCGCGCGCGTGCGTCTCGGTGTGGTGGTAGAACCCTCGGTCCGGGTTGGGCACGGCCGCGGTCGACGCCGCGTAGAGCCGCGTCGGCCTGCTCGAGGCGTCGCGCTGGGCCGGGATCGACGGGTCGCTCACCGGCGACACGTTACGGTGCCGTGCGGCCTCCCCTGTGACCCCAGCGTCGGGGACGAAGATCTGTGCAAGCACCACGGGGCTGCCGGCAACCTGTGAGACTCAGTCCGTGGTCAGGAGACGAAGGGATTGGATCGCGGTGGCCGCGGGGCTCCTTGCCGCCTTCAGTTTCGGCGCTCCGGCAGCGGGCGTCGCGTCCGCGGCGGGTGACTGTCAGGATCTCTCCGATGGGATGGCGGGCCGGCGCTGGGTTGGTGAACCGACCCCGGCCCTGGCCGCCACGGCCGACGAGCTGCAGGGTGAGGCAAACGACTTCCCTGGCTCCCTGAGCGGGGTGGCATTCTGCTCGGACTACTCGGGAGTCGAGGTCTTCGTCAAGGAGGCAGGGCCAGCCCTTGACAAGGTCAACGACATCCGGGCCCGCGCGGCTGGTGCGGCTACGGTGCACGTGCGGTCGGTGACTCATTCGTTGGAGGACCTGCTCGCGGAAGCACGCCGCCTCCGAGGTGACCCGGACTTTGCCTCCGCAGTGGACGGGTGGGGGCCGGATATCCTCCACGACGGACTGCTGGTGCGACTGTCCTCACGGGCCGGGGACCCTTCCGAGGTTCTGGCCCAGCGCGGCCCAGATGTTGATGCCGTGCGCGCCATTGTCGGGGACAGCATGCGCGTGCGTTTCCGGCCCGCGGGCACAGGCGAGAATGCAGGAACGAGGCCCCCCGATGGGCCCCCTTCGGTCCGTGGGTGGTCGCCTCAACTGCGTTGATGGCTGCTGCTCTATCGGAGTTCCGATCGGACGACACGATGGGGCACGGCATTGACCGCCGGACATTGCACCCCTTCGACCTTCACTGGCAGATCAGGACGGCTTTGATCATGGACGAGGAGACAGGGGAGTCGAGATGCAACGGCAGGCGGCCGGAAGCATGGTGAAGAGAAGGTGGCTGGTGGCCGCGGGCGCCGTGATTGGCCTGGCGGCGGTGGTCCTGCTCTTCCTCAGATGGTGGACATCCCCCCGACTCGAGGAGTCCGGTGGCGCCGTGGCCGTGGTCGACGGTCGGTCGCTGTCTCTGGTGCAGGCGTCCAGCGGCGTCGGCATCAGCGGCCGGCTGGGGCTGCTCGGCGGCCGGTGCGTCGGGCTGGCTGCCACCGCAGACTCGCCAGGGCGCGTCATCGTGTGGCCGCCCGGCACCACCCTGCAGGGGGAAGGCGCCGACCTTCGCGTGGAGAGCGGCGGGCACTCGGTCCGGATCGGTGAGGCGGTCGAGGGCGGAAGCGAGCAGCGTCAGGACGTGGGGGGCCATGCGTCACTGCTGCCCCCGGAGTGCAGCGCCTTCCGCCTGGTGGACGTCTCGCTGGGCCGCTGACTGAGGCGGCCCAGCACCCTAGGGCGGAGCACGGTGCAGAACGCGAGTCCTTGGCGTGCCCTGCTGGGGAGCGAGCGTGCGGACCGGAGGAGATCCTCCGACGAGGACGAGCCGGTGCCGGTCGTCTCAGGCGAGCTCGACGGCATCCGGGTAGGCGGTGGTCAGGCGCATCCGCACGGGCACCGTGTCGCCCACCTCGGGGGGCGGCACGCCGGCCGGCAGCGCGAGGAGGCTGCACTGCATGTGCGGCGGCTCGGCGAACCGCGGCGTCGTGCCGGACACGGTGAAGGGTGAGCGCACGCGGTGGGCGGCCTCCAGCAGCCCCTCCGCGACGGCGACGGCCCGGGAGCGGACCGTCGCCGCGGCTGCCGGGGACTCCATGGCCACCCCGTGCGACGTCCCGCCGCTGACGACGACGAGGTGGCCGGCCGGCAGCCGCCGTTGGCGGTAGCCGGCCCGGTCACCTCTGGCGACCGGGCGCACGTCGAGCACGTGGGCCCGGACCTCGTATGCCGTGCGGTCGGCGAGCCACAGCGCCGTGCCGACCCGGGGCAGGAAGTCGCGGTCGGGGAAGCGGCGCGCCAGCTCGAGCAGCTCGGGGCCGGTGACGTGCGAGACGTACCACCGCGTGACCTGCGGCGCGGCCTCGACGAAGCGGCTGATCTCGGCGACGTGCCCGGTCCCGAGCGGCAGGTGCAGGGTCGCGCCCTCGGCGCCGGCGGCGCCCACGAGCTCGCCGAGGCCGGCGACCGGAGCGCCGAAGCGGTTCATCGACGTGAGGCCTTCGACGACGACGCGGCTCCCCGGGGCCCGGTCCCGCAGGTCGGCGACGTCGGCCGACGAGGTGAGGGTGTGCAGCACGCGCTCGTGCGCGAGGTCGCTGAGGCCGCCGTGGACCGGCGGCCGGTAGGGCTCGAGGACGAGGACGTCGTGCCCGAAGGCCGCGAGGGCGTCGGGCAGCTCGGCATACGTCCCCACCGCGATGACGGGGACGGCGAGGCGCTGGGCCTCCCGGCACAGCAGCTCCCGGCCGAAGCCGTAGCCGTTGCCCTTGACCACGGGCACGATGCCCGGCAGCTCGGTGCATGCCCGCTCGTGGGCCGCCCGCCACCGCTCGACGTCGACGACGAGGGTGAGGCTCACCGGGTCATCGCCTCCTCAGGTAGAGCGAGAAGGCCGCGTAGAGCAGGCGGTTGAGCGGCAGGTCCCACTCGCCCGCGAGGCGCACCGCCTCGCCGCCCGTGCCCACCTTGAAGCGGATGAGGCCAATGTGCGGGTTGTCCGCGTCGAGGGTGGTCGTGATGCCCCGCAGGTCGTAGACGGCGGCGCCGGCCGCCAGGGAGTCGCGGATCATCCGCCACTGCAGGGCGGTCGAGCCCTGCAGCTCCCGCTTGTCCGAGGTCGAGGCGCCGTAGGCATACCACGCGTGGCCGCCGACGCGGATCCAGAGCGCCCCGGCCACGACGTCGCCGTCGTGCTCGGCGAGGTAGACGCGGATGCGGTCCGGGTCCTCGGCCGAGAGGGCGGCATACATCCGGGTGAAGTACTCGAGTGGGCGCGGGGTGAACCGGTCGCGCTCGGCGGTCTCGAGGTAGACCCGGTGGAAGGCCGCGACGTCCTCCGGCCCCCCGACCCGGACGCTCACGCCGTTGCGCTCCGTCTTCTTGATGTTGCGCCGCCAGAGCTGGTTCATGCCGGCGAGCAGGTCGGACTCCGACCGGCCCGCCAGCGGGATCTGGAAGACGTACTCCGGCTGCCCGGCGGTGAAGCCGTCGTCGGTGGAGAGGTGCTCGAAGCCGAGCCGGCGCAGCAGCTCGACGACGGCCGTGCCGACCGGCTCGACGACGTCGGGCGTGGCCTCGTCGTAGCGGCTCACGCCGCCGTCGCTGATCGACTCCTTGATCGTCAGGGGCCGCCACCGGTGGGTCGCGACGGGCGGCCCCATCCGCAGCGCGAACGCCTTCTTGCCCTTGAGGTGGTCCCGCAGTGCCCGGAGCATCTCCAGCAGCCGCGGAGACGACCAGTCGAGGCACGGCCCCTCCGGGATGTAGGCGAGCGACCGCCCGATCCTCGGCAGCGACCGGTGCAGCACGAGCGCCGCCCCGACCAGCTCCTCGCCGTCGAACCACCCGATCGACTCGGCCCGCCACTCCCTCTTGACGACCCCCCAGGCCGGGGTCTGCAGGAAGCTCACGGAGGGCTGCGCACGCACCCACGCGAGGTGCTCGGCGGGGGAGATGTCACGGACGGTGAGTGCGGCGGTCACGCTGGGCCACGCTACCGGAGAGGCCGTCCCCCGCCGGGTGCGCGCCCGACGCGTGCGGGGCACGGCATACGGGCTGGCAGAATAGGGGGGATGTCGGCCGCTGACGAAGTGCGGCACGCGAAAGGGGTATGCCGTGATCGTCGCCACCGGGATCGAGCTGCGGGCGGGGGCCCGCCTGCTCATGGAGGACGTCAGCTTCCGCGTCTCCGCGGGTGACCGGATCGGGCTCGTCGGGCGCAACGGCGCGGGCAAGACGACGCTGACCAAGGTGCTGGCGGGCGAGGCGCAGCCGGCCGGCGGCACGGTGACGCGGACCGGTGACGTGGGCTACCTGCCGCAGGACCCGCGCACGGGCGACCTCGACATGCTGGCCCGGGACCGCGTGCTCAGCGCCCGCGGCCTCGACGTCATCGTCCGGCAGCGGCGCGAGGCCGAGGCGCGCATGGGCAGCGACGACGAGGCGGTGCGGGACAAGGCGATGCGCCGCTACGCCCGCCTCGAGGCGGAGTTCGACGCGCAGGGTGGGTATGCCGCCGAGTCGGAGGCCGCGGCCATCGCGAGCGCCCTCGCGCTCGACGACCGGGTGCTCGGGCAGCCGCTCGGGACGCTGTCGGGAGGGCAGCGCCGGCGCGTGGAGCTCTCCCGGATCCTCTTCTCGGGCGCGGAGACGCTGCTGCTCGACGAGCCGACCAACCACCTCGACGCCGACTCCATCGTGTGGCTGCGCGAGTACCTGCGCGCCTACAAGGGCGGGCTCGTCGTCATCAGTCACGACGGGGACCTCCTCGACGCCGTCGTCAACAAGGTGCTCCACCTCGACGCCAACCGGGCCGCCCTCGACGTCTACAACGTCGGCTGGAAGACCTACCTCCAGCAGCGCGAGACCGACGAGCGGCGCCGCAAGCGGGAGCTCGCCAACGCCCAGAAGAAGGCGGGGGCCCTTCTCGCGCAGGCGGACAAGATGCGGGCCAAGGCAACCAAGGCGGTCGCCGCGCAGAACATGGCCAGGCGGGCCGAGCGGCTCCTCGCCGGTGTCGAGGGCGAGCGGGTCTCCGACAAGGTGGCCCGGCTGCGGTTCCCCAAGCCAGCGCCGTGCGGCAAGACGCCGCTGCGCGCCTCGGGCCTGTCGCGGTCCTACGGCTCCCTCGAGGTCTTCACCGACGTCGACCTCGCCATCGACCGCGGCTCGCGGGTCGTGGTCCTCGGGCTCAACGGCGCGGGCAAGACGACGCTGCTGCGGATGCTCGCCGGGGTGGACGAGCCGGACACCGGCCAGGTCGAGCCGGGGCACGGGCTGCGGCTCGGCTACTACGCCCAGGAGCACGAGAACCTCGACGTCGACCGGACCGTGCTGGAGAACATGAAGTCGTCCGCCCCCGACCTGGGGGAGACCGACGTCCGCAAGGTCCTCGGCTCCTTCCTCTTCTCGGGTGACGACGTGGCCAAGCCGGCCCGGGTGCTCTCCGGCGGGGAGAAGACGCGGCTGTCGCTGGCGATGCTCGTCGTGTCCTCGGCGAACGTGCTGCTCCTCGACGAGCCCACCAACAACCTGGACCCGGCCTCCCGCGAAGAGATCCTCGGCGCGCTGCGCACCTACGAGGGAGCGGTCGTGCTCGTGACGCACGACGAGGGCGCGGTCGAGGCGCTCGAGCCCGAGCGGATCCTGCTCCTGCCGGACGGCGTCGAGGACCTGTGGGGGCCGGACTACCGGGAGCTCGTCTCGCTCGCGTGACGGTTACCCTGCGCCCATGACGAGTCACCCCCACCTGCGGGTGGAGACCGACGGGGCCGTGCGGACCGTCACGCTCGACCACGCCGAGCGGCACAACGCGCAGACGCCCTCGCTGTGGGCGGCCCTGGCCGAGGAGGCCCGGTCGGTGCCGGACGAGGTCCGCGTAGTCGTCCTGCGAGGGGCGGGCCCCTCCTTCTCGGCCGGGATCGACACGCGGATGTTGACGCCCGCCGGCGTGCCGGGCGAGGAGCGGCTGACGGAGCTGGCCCGGCAGGGCCGGGAGGCGTTGCTGGCGGCGGTGACGCGCTACCAGGAGGGGTTCACGGCGTGGAGCGAGTGCCACGCCGTCGTCGTGGCGGCCGTGCAGGGCCACGCGCTCGGAGCCGGGTTCCAGCTGGCCCTCGCGGCGGACCTGCGCGTCCTCGCCGACGACGCGACGCTCGCCATGCGGGAGATCGGCTTCGGACTCGTCCCGGACCTCGGCGGGACCAAGGCGCTCGTCGACCTCGTCGGCTACGCCCGGGCCCTGGAGATCTGCGCCAGCGGGCGGCCCGTCGGCGCGGCGGAGGCCCACCGGCTCGGCCTGGCCACCGTCGTCGTCGCCGCCGCCGAGCTCGACACCGCCACGTCCTCGCTCGCCGAGTCCCTCGTCGCCGCGCCCGCGCCGGCGCTGCGCGCCCTCAAGCCGCTGCTGCGCCAGGCGGTCGGCTCGGACCTCGCCGCGCAGTGTCGCCGCGAGCGCGAGGCGCAGGCCGACCTGCTCCTGGGGCTGCTCGCCGCGGCCGGCCGCTGACCGGCCACCGGCCGCTGACCGGCCACCGGCCGCGGGAATCCCCGCTGCTTCCGCGGGGTTGACCGGGGGACGAAGGAGGACTGCGCGGGTGAGCATGCAGCCGTGGATGATGATGCGCGCGATGTCGCGCGACGTGTCGGTGACGGAGAAGACGCTCGCACCCGGCACGCGGCGGCGCGTCCTGTCGTATGCCGGGCCGTACCGTCGGGCGATCGCCGCCTTCCTGCTCCTCGTGGTCGTCGACTCCGTGCTCGTCGTGGCCGTCCCGCTCCTGCTGCGCCAGCTCGTCGACGAGGGCGTCATCCCCAAGGACTCCGGGGTCGTGGTGCGCCTCGCCCTCCTCGTGGCCGGCATCTCGGTCCTCGACGGTCTGCTCACGGTGGTCCAGCGGTGGTACTCCGCCCGGATCGGGGAGGGCCTCATCAACGACCTGCGCAACCAGGTCTTCGCCCACGTCCTGCGTCAACCCATCGCGTTCTTCACCCGCGCCCAGACCGGGTCGCTCGTGTCCCGCCTCAACAACGACGTCATCGGCGCCCAGCAGGCCTTCACGTCCGTGCTGTCCAACGTCGTGAGCAACATCGTCTCCGTCGTCCTCGTCGTCGCAGCGATGCTCGCACTGTCGTGGCAGCTCACCCTCGGGGCGCTGCTCCTCGTGCCGTTGTTCCTCCTTCCCGCCCGGGTCATGGGCCGCCGGCTCGCCGGCCTGGCTTCCCGGCAGATGGTCCTCAACGCCGACATGGGCAGCCGCATGACCGAGCGCTTCAACGTCGCCGGCGCGCTGCTCGTCAAGCTCTTCGGCCGCCCCGACCAGGAGGAGGCGGAGTATGCCGATCGCGCGGGCCGGGTGCGTGACATCGGCGTGAGCATCGCGCTCAACCGGTCCTTCTTCATGGCGGCCCTGACGCTCGTGGCAGCTCTCGCCACGGCCATGGTCTACGGCTTCGGCGGGGTCATGGCCGTCCAGGGAAGCCTCTCCGTGGGGACCCTGCTCGCCCTCTCGGCCCTGCTTGCTCGGCTCTACGGGCCGTTGACCTCGCTGTCCAACGTGCGGGTCGACGTCATGACAGCCCTGATCTCCTTCGAGCGGGTCTTCGAGGTGCTGGACCTGCAGCCGCTCGTCGCGGAGCGTCCCGGCGCGTCGCCGCTCCCCGAGGGCCCGCTCGCCGTCGAGATCGACCACGTCTCGTTCCGCTACCCGTCGGCGGACGAGGTGTCCCTCGCCTCCCTCGAGTCGACGGCATCCGGGGACCGCAAGGCCGGTGGTCCGGTCCTGCACGACGTCACCCTCCGGGCGGCGCCAGGTCAGCTCGTGGCCCTCGTCGGACCCTCCGGGGCCGGCAAGACGACCGTCACCTCGCTCGTCGCGCGACTCTACGACCCGTCCTCCGGCAGTGTCCGCATCGGCGGCCTCGACCTGCGCGACGTCACCATGCGCTCGCTGCGCGACCGGGTCGGGGTGGTGACCCAGGACGCCCACCTGTTCCACGACACCATCGGGGCCAACCTGCGCTACGCCCGTCCGGACGCCACGGACGAACAGATCGACGCCGCCCTGCGCGCCGCCCAGATCAGCGGCCTCATCGAGGAGCTGCCGCAGGGCCTCGACACCGTCGTCGGAGACCGCGGCCACCGCCTGAGCGGCGGCGAGAAGCAGCGCATCGCGATCGCCCGGCTCCTGCTCAAGGCTCCCGACGTCGTCGTCCTCGACGAGGCGACCGCCCACCTCGACTCCGAGTCCGAGGTCGCGGTGCAGCGGGCTCTGGACGCTGCCCTGGCCGGCCGCACGTCCATCGTCATCGCGCATCGCCTCTCCACGATCCGGCAGGCCGACCTCATCGTCGTGCTCGACCACGGCCGGGTCGTCGAGGCTGGGCGGCACGAGGAGCTGCTCGCCGCCGGCGGACTCTACGCCGACCTGCACGCCACGCAGTTCGACCCGCTGAGTCGCTCCCACGCCGACGCGATGGCGAGCCCGTCGCTGACCCGCCCCTAAGTCGAGTGGCCAGTTCCGTACGGTCCTGCTCCCGGTCGAGTGGCCACTTCCGTACGGACCTGCCTCCCTGGTCGAGTGGCCACTTCCGTACGGTCCTGCTCCCCGTCGAGTGGCCAGTTCCGTACGGCCGGCCTGTGCGGAAGCGGCCCTTCGATGGTCGAGTGGCCAGTTCGGTGCGGCCGCCTTGTGCGGAAGTGGCCACTCGACGGTTGGGGGGAGGGACGGTCAGGTGGAACCGCGCGATGATGCGGATGAGGCCCGTGCGGAAGTGGCCACTCGACGGGGGTGGGAGTCCCAGGAGACCCGGAGGGTCAGGCGTCTTCCTCGTCCCAGATCCGCACCTTCCTCGGCCGCGGGGTCGCTGGCTCGAGCGGTCCGCGCTCGTCTCCGTGCGCGAGCTCCCGGCGCATCGCCCAGATGACGAACACAAGGCCGCCGGGCATGGTGAGCCACCACTGGTAGGCATAGGCCTGGTGCGGGCCCAAGCCCTCGTCCGGCTGCGGCAGCGGCTGCACCGGATGGCCCGAAGTTGGCGCGGCGGGGGACTGGGACCCGAGCGTGACGTAGACGTCCCGCGAGGCCAGCAGGGGTCGTTGTGCCCGGGCGTCGGCGACGCTGATGCTCGCAAGCTGGCCGGCCGGCAGGTCGCGGCCGAGCGAGGGCTCCCCGGTGCGCAGCCACCCGATGATCTCCACCGGACCGCGGGGGGGAGGGTCCACCTCGGGCATGGTGGCCGCTGAACGAGCGTTGGGCACCCAGCCGCGGTCGACCAGCACGGTGCCGTCTTCGGTGTCGAAGGGGGTCAGCACCTCGAAGCCCACCGCCGAGTCGAGCGTCCGGTTGCGCACGAGCAGGTCGCCGTCAGCGGCATACGACCCGCGCACACGCACGTGCGTCCACTGGCGCTCTGGAGGCAGCTCCGCGCCGGTGAGCACGTCCGAGACCGGCACGGGTGCCGCTCCGTAGTTGTGCTCGATCGCGGCCACCTTGGTGCGCTGCTCGAGGTGGCGGTGCCACTGCCAGCTGCCGAGGAAGAAGCACGCCACGCCGAACCCGATCGCGATCACGGTGGCGACGATCCACCGACGCGTGAGCCACAGCCGAAGCACTCCCTGACGGTACCCGGCCTATTCTGGGTGCCATGACCCACCTGCCACTTCCGACCGTCCGGCCGACCCAACTGGCGGACCAGTTCGGCAGGGTGGCCCGCGACCTGCGCGTCTCGGTGACCGACCGGTGCAACCTGCGCTGCACGTACTGCATGCCCGCCGAGGGCCTGCCCTGGATGCCGAAGCAGGAAATGCTCACCGACGAGGAGATGCTGCGGATCATCGGACTCTTCGTGCGTGACGGCATCACGCAGGTGCGGCTGACCGGAGGCGAGCCGCTGCTGCGGCGCTCCCTGGTTGAGCTCGTGGCCGGCATCGCCGCATTCGACCCACGGCCCCGGATCGCCATGACCACCAACGGGGTCGGGCTGGAGCGGATGGCCGGGGCCCTCGCCGCGGCTGGGCTGGACCGGGTCAACGTGAGTCTCGACACCATTGACGCGGAGACGTTCACGCAACTCGCCCGTCGTGACCGGCTGGCCGACGTCGAGGCCGGTCTCGCCGCGGCGGCGGCTGCCGGACTGACGCCGGTCAAGGTGAACGCCGTCGCCATGCGCGGCGTCAACGACGCCTCGGTGGGCGACGTGCTGCAGTGGTGCCTTGAGCGAGGGTACGAGCTGCGCTTCATCGAGCAGATGCCGCTCGACGCCCAGCACGCCTGGGACCGGCGCGACATGGTCACCGCCGACGAGATCAGGGCCCGGCTGTCGGAGCGCTACACCCTGACCCCCCTCCCGGCGGCGGAGCGGGGCAGCGCTCCGGCCGAGCGCTTCCTCGTCGATGGCGGCCCCGCCACCGTGGGCATCATCGCGAGCGTCACCGCTCCCTTCTGCGCCGCGTGCGACCGGGCCCGGCTCACCGCGGACGGCCAGGTCCGCAACTGCCTCTTCTCTCGCACCGAGACGGACCTGCGGACGCCGCTGCGCGAGGGCGCGAGCGACGAGGAGCTGCTCGGGCTGATGCGCGGGGAGATGTGGCGCAAGCGGCGGGGCCACGGCATCGGCGACCCTGGATTCGTGCAGCCGGACCGCCCGATGTCGGCGATCGGCGGCTGAATGTGCGGACGTGGCCACTCGACCGGGTGGGGGTGTGCGCACGTGGCCACTCGACCGGGTGAGGGTGCGCGGACGTGGCCACTCGACCGGGTGGGGGTGTGCGCACGTGGCCACTCGACCGGGTGAGGGTGTGCGCAAGTGGCCACTCGACCGGGGTGGGGGTGACGGGTCAGCCGTCGGCGGCGGTGAGGGCCTCGACGCCGATGACCTCGAGGAGAAAGCCTCGCGCCGAGACGAAGTCGGCAAGCGGCTGACGGTGCTCGTCACACGCGAGCCAGACCTTGCGCCGGTCGGGGGCATGGAGCTTGGGGTTGCGCCAGACCACGGCATACCGAGCCGGGCGACGGCACCCCTTCGCGCTGCAGACCGCGGTGTCCGTGTCAGTCACTGGCCGAGCTGACGGGTGCGGTCGAGCGGGGGAGTCACCGGCTCGACGCGCCCCTGCTGGGGGGGTCGCACGGCGTTGGCGATGACGACCGCGAAGTAGGGCAGGGCGACGGCGCCGACGACGCAGACCCACCTCATCCACCCCGATGTCACGAACAGGAGGGCGAAACAGCCGACGCGAATCCCCATCATGGTCAGGTAGCGCCGCATGCGCTCGGCCTGGTTGTCCGTCGTCGACGAACGCGCCGACGTGACGGTGTAGACCACCGGCCGCTCAGACTCTCCCACCTGCCAACTCTAAGCCCCGTCGTGCGGCATACCCACGGGTAGTCCGTTAGGTTCGCCCTGTCGACCGGGAGCCGCCCGGCACGGATGCGAGGAGCCCTGGTGGGAGCGACGGAGCCACGGAACGTGCTCGTGACGGGCGGCAACCGGGGGATCGGGCTCGCCATCGCGCGCGCCTTCGCCGACGCCGGCGACAAGGTCGTCATCACCAACCGCTCCGGCGAGCCGCCGGAGGGGCTGTCGGCAGTGCGCTGTGAGGTCACCGACAGCGCCTCCGTGGACCAGGCGTTCACCGAGGCCGAGGGCATCCTCGGCGGACCGGTCGAGGTCCTCGTGGCCAACGCGGGGGTGACCCGTGACACGCTGCTGATGCGCATGAGCGACGACGACTTCGACGCGGTGCTCGACACCAACCTCGCGGGCGCGTTCCGGTGCGCACGGCGCGCGGCCACCGGCATGATCCGCAAACGACGGGGCCGGATCATCCTCATCTCGAGCGTCGTCGGGCTCTACGGCTCGCCGGGCCAGACCAACTACGCCGCCTCCAAGGCCGGGCTCGTCGGCCTGGCGCGCTCGATCACCCGCGAGCTGGGCGGCCGGGGGATCACCGCGAACGTCGTGGCGCCCGGGTTCGTCGAGACCGACATGACGGCAGCCCTGCCCGAGGCGCAGCAGAAGGCCTATCTCGCGAGCATCCCCGCCGGCCGCTTCGCGCGGGCCGAGGAGGTCGCGGAGGCGGTGCGCTTCCTCGCCAGCGACGCGGCCGGCTACATCAGCGGCGCCGTCATCCCGGTCGACGGCGGGCTCGGCATGGGCCACTGAGCCGGTCCCGCCCGGATCTCACCACGATCAGCCACCCGGCATACGACCTCCCGACGATACGAAGGGCACTCTCATGGGCATCCTCGAAGGCAAGAAGCTGCTGGTGACCGGCGTCCTCATGGACAGCTCCATCGCCTTCCACGTGGCACGCATCGCGCAGGAGGAGGGAGCGGAGGTCCTGCTCACGTCGTTCGGCCGGACGATGCGGATCACCCAGACGATCGCCAAGCGGCTGCCCAGCACGCCCGAGGTCATCGAGCTCGACGTGACGAACACGGAGCACCTCGACACGCTCGGCGAGCGGGCGTCGGCCTCGGTCGACCGGCTCGACGGCGTGCTGCACTCCATCGGCTTCGCCCCCCAGGGCGCCTTCAACTTCATGGAGGGCACCTGGGAGGACGTGTCGACGGCACTGCACGTGTCGGCATACAGCCTCAAGAGCCTTGCCGCGGCGGCCCTGCCGCTCATGTCCGGGGGTGGTGCGGTGGTCGGGCTCACCTTCGACGCGAGCTTCGCCTGGCCGGTCTACGACTGGATGGGCGTGGCGAAGGCGGCGTTCGAGTCCACCAACCGCTACCTCGCCCGTGACCTCGGCCCCAAGAAGGTGCGCTGCAACCTCGTCGCCGCGGGCCCCATCCGGACCACGGCCGCGAAGTCGATCCCCGGCTTCGAGAGGTTCGAGGAGGCCTGGGACAGCCGCGCCCCGCTCGGCTGGGACGTGGGCGACCCGGTGCCCGCCGCGCGGGCCTGCGCGGCCCTGCTGTCCGACTGGTTCCCGGCCACGACGGGGGAGATCGTGCACGTCGACGGCGGCGTGCACGCGATGGGCCTCTGACGTCGGTCGCCCGCAGCCCGGCTCGCTAGAGTCCAACCATGCCTGACGACGGGCGCCGCACCGTGACGCCCCCGAGCCCCCCGCCGAGTCACCCGCCGAGTATGCCGCCCAACGCCTCCTCGGCCCCGGTGGGGCCCCCCGTGAGGGTCGGCGAGGTGCGCGTCCTCGACGGGCCGAACCTCTACTTCACCCGACCGGCGATCAAGGTCAGCCTGCACCTGCCGGGATACGTGCAGCTCAGCAAGGACGAGGCGCTCGACGTCGCCGACCGGGTCGGGCTGCGCTCCGCACGGCCCGGTGGGGCGGGCACGGCCCTGCGGCAGCGCTTCGTCATGCGGCTCACCCGCACGGTCATGCGTCGGCTCGCCTCCGGGATCGGGGCCGGGCGCCACGGGGTCAAGGTGCGGGCGGGGGCCACGCCGGCCGACGTCGTCGTGGCCTTCCCATGGGCGGACCGGACACGCGGCCGGATGGCGGGGGAGCAGCTGGGGGAGGTCCTGCTCGCGCTCCTGTCCGACGGCGGGCAGGCCCGCCGCGCCATCGAGGCGGCGGCGGAGACGATCCTCGACGCTCCCGAGGGCTCCGGTCCGGCCCTGGTCGCTCCCGCCGTGCCGGTCGTCTCCGTGACGGGGACGAACGGCAAGACGACGACGACCCGGCTGCTCGCCCACATGTGCATGACGGCCGGAATGACGACGGCCTGGAGCTCCACCGACGGGGTCGTCGTGATGGGCAGGACCGTCCAGGCCGGCGACTACTCCGGACCGGCCGGGGCCCAGGCCGTGCTGGCGACCCCGGGCCTCGACGTGGGCATCCTCGAGACCGCCCGCGGTGGGCTGCTCCTGAAGGGAATGGGCGTCACGGTCAACGACGTGAGCGTGGTGACCAACGTCAGCGCCGACCACCTCGGCCTGCAGGGCATCGACACCCTCGACCAGCTCGCCGAGGTCAAGGCGATCATCACGACGGTCACCCGGCCCGGAGGGTGGGTCGTGCTCAACGGCGAGGACCCCCGGGTCTGGGCCATGCGCGCCAGGGCCAAGGCCAAGCCGTGGGCCTTCACGCTGGACCCGGACTCGCCAGCCCTCTGGGAGTCGCTCAACAGCGGCGGGCGCGGCATCACCGTGCTCGAGGGCGAGATCGTGGTCCTCTCGCCGAACGGCGACCCGGACCGGTTGGTCAAGGTCGTCGACGT
The DNA here is from genome assembly GCF_035688975.1 of Intrasporangium sp. GTDB lineage: Bacteria > Actinomycetota > Actinomycetes > Actinomycetales > Dermatophilaceae > CALMNV01. The sequence goes on from NZ_DASSMH010000059.1 coordinate 26,969, forward strand.
GCCCATGACGATGAGCGGCCTGTCCCGGCACAACGTCGCCAACGCGCTGGCCGGCACGGCCGCCGCCCTCGGCCTGGGAGTGCCCCGTGCCGCCGTGGTGGAGGGGCTGCGGACCTTCTCGCCGGACCCGGTGCACAACTGGGGCCGGCTCAACACCTACTCCCTGCCCCTGCCGTCGGGGGGCAGCGCCACGGTGATCATGGACATGGCGCACAACGAGGCGGGTCTCGAGGCGCTCCTCGAGGTGGCCCGGGGCCTCACGGCGCCCGGCGGCTACGTGCGGCTCGCGCTGGGATGCGCCGGTGACCGGCCCGACGAGGCCATCGCGGGGATGGGCGAGCTCGCCGGGCGGGGCGCAGACGAGGTCGTCATCAAGGGGACGGCGCACTACCTGCGGGGCCGTGCGCCCGAGGAGCTCGCGGACCTGCTGCGGGCGGGGCTGGCCCGCGCCGGCGTCCTCGGCGTCCCCGAGCTCGACACGGAGGTCGAGTCGCTCGCGCACCTCGCCGCCCACGCCGTGGACGGAGACACGGTCGCGGTCATGTGCCATTCCGAGCGGGTCGAGGTCGACGGCTGGGTGCGCGCTCGGGGTGGCCGTGTCGACGACGCGCGCGCCATCCGCTGCAAGGTCGTCACGGCCCGGGGCGAGCACGAGCTGGAGGGCGAGATCGCCGGGGTCTGGTCCCTCGAGGACCCCACCGCGCGGGTCGAGGCTGCCCGCCGCCTCCTCGCCGCGGGCCCGGGAGACGCGCGCCTGCTGCACGAGTATGCCGCGACCCTCGACGCGGCCGGCCGCGAGGCCGAGGCGATCGGGCTTTACGAGCGAGCGCTGGCGGCCGGGCTGCGGGAGCCGCACCGACACCGCGGCCAGCTGCAGCTCGCCGCGTGCCTGCGCTCGGGGGGGCGCCTGGACGAGGCGCTCGGCCTGCTCGACGCCGTCTCGTCGGCTCGCCCGGGCAACGCCGCAGCCCTGATCCTCCGGGCGCTCGTGCTGGCCGACCTCGGCCAGGACCGCCGGGCCGTCGGCGACCTCATCCGCGCCCTCCTCGAGGCCAGCGCGGACCCGGACACGCAGCACTACCGGGACACCCTGGCGCGGTATGCCGCCGAGCTGGCTCCCGAGCCGGCGCGACCGCTTGCCTGAGGCGGCGCCTCAGGCGGCTCCGTCGTCACCCGTCACCCGGTCGACGCCCGCGGTGGCGAAGGCCTCGGTGGTGGCCTCGGCGCCCTCCGCCGCCGCCGACTCGGTGAGGTCCGCCGGGTCGAGGTCCGGGTCGCTGATGGCCGTGCCGGCCCGCGAGCCGGCCTGCGCGCTCTTGGTGCGGTCCTCGAGCTCGGCCGCCACGAGGGCGTGGTTGTCGACGCAGAGGACGACCAGGTCGCCGGGGTTCGCCCGCGCGAGGACGCTGCGCGTGGCCTCGAGCTCGTCGAGGACGACATCGACCTGACGGCAGCGGGCACCCTGCCCCATCCGGGACCGGGCGCCCTGTGCCACGAGCTCCGCGGTCTCTCCGCGTCGACGGCCCCGCAGGCGCATGTCCTCGCGCACGACGATGACGTCGAAGTGCTCCGCCGCGACCGCGCCGAGCTCACGCATGTCGTCGTCGCGCCGGTCGCCCGCGGCACCGATCATCCCGATCCGCGACGCGCGGCCCAGCTCCGCCGTGCCCGCCTTCTGGTCGGCATACCGGTCGACGAAGCTGCCCAGCTCCCGCATCCCGGCGGCGTTGTGGCAGTAGTCGAGGAAGACGTCGGCGTTGTCCACCCGGACGAGGTTGAGCCGGCCGGGCGACAGGTAGTAGGTCGTCGCGAAGGTGCGCAGGCCTTGGCGGATGTCGTGGAGCGGGGCGCCCGCGGCGAACGCCGCGCCGGTGGCGGCCATCGCGTTGGCCACGTTGAACCGGGCGGCCCCGCCGAAGGTCGAGGGCAGCAGGTGGGTCCAGGCCAGCTGGATGCTGCGGCGCCCGTGGTTGATGACGATCATGTCGCCCTTGTCGCTCGGGTCGAGCACCACCGCTCGCCCGCCTCGACGGCAGTAGTCGTCGACGAACTCGCGCACCTCGCTGCCGGGCGGCGACATCGAGAACCACACCACCCCGCCGGAGCATCGGCGGCGCATGGTGCGCACGTTGACGTCGTCGGCGTTGAGCACCGCGAAGCCGTCCCGGGGCACGGCCTCGACGATGACCGCCTTGACGTCGGCGAGCTGCCGCAGGGTGTCGATGCCCTGCATGCCGAGGTGGTCCGGGGCCACGTTGGTCACGACGGCGATGTCGTTGCGGTCGTAGCCGAGGCCCTCGCGCAGTATGCCGCCCCGGGCGACCTCCATGACGGCGAAGTCGACGCGGGGGTTCTGCAGCACCATGCGCGCCGACCGGGGACCCGACGCGTCGGCCTTGATGACGAGACGCTCGTCGATGACGACGCCGTCGGTCGAGGTCATCCCGACCTTGCGCCCGAGGCCCTTGAAGATGTGGGCGATCATCCGGGCCGTGGTCGTCTTGCCGTTCGTGCCGGTGACCGCGACGATCGGCACGCGCGAGGTGGCACCCGGCGGGAAGAGCAGGTCCACGACGGGCTTGGCGATGAACTGCGGCTCCCCGACCGTCGGGTGGGTGTGCATGCGGAACCCTGGGGCGGCGTTCACCTCGCAGATCGCACCGCCGGTCTCCCGGACCGGGAAGGTGATGTCCGGGCAGATGAAGTCGATCCCGGCCACGTCGAGCCCGACGAGGCGGGCCGCCTCCTCCGCGATCTCGACGTTGTCGGGATGCGCGTCGAACGTGCGGTCGATGGAGATGCCCCCCGTCGACATGTTGCCGGTGAGCGCCAGCTTGACCATCTCGCCCTCGGCGGGGACCGAGTGGAGCGAGTGCCCCTGACCCGCGAGGACCTCCTCGGCCGTCTCGTCGACCGTGATCCTGGTGAGCACCTTCTCGTGACCGACCCCGCGCCGGGGGTCCGCGTTGGTGAGCTCGACGAGCTCTGCCACCGTCGAGGTGCCGTCGCCGACGACGTGGGCGGGCACGCGCTCGGCGATGGCCTGCATGCGGCCGCCGACGATGAGGCACCGGTAGTCGCGGCCGGTGACGAAGGACTCGACGACCACGATGCCGCGGCGCGTCTCGGACCGGGCGGTCGAAAAGGCCTTCTCCACCTCGGCGTCGCTGCGCAGGTCGAGGCACACGCCGCGGCCGTGGTTGCCGTCGAGCGGCTTGAGCACCACCGGGAAGCCGATGCGGCGGGCCGCTGCCACGGCCGCCTCCGCGGTGCGCACCGACTCCTGCCTGGGGACCGGCAGGCCGGCGGAGGCGAGCAGCGTGGTGGTCAGGTCCTTGTCACACGCGATGTCGACGGCGAGGGCGCTCGTCTTCGACGTCATCGTGGCCCGGATGCGCTGAGCGTGCACGCCCTGGCCGAGCTGGACCAGCGAGGCGGAGTTGAGCCGGATGAAGGGGATGTCGCGGGAGGCCGCCTCCTCGAGGATCGCGGCCGTGGAAGGCCCGAAGGACGCCCGCTCGGCGGCGCGCAGGAAGGCGTTGAACTCTGCCTCGACGTCGAAGCCGTCGGCCGGCTCCACGAGATGGTTGACGAGGCTCACGGCGAGTCGGCCCGCCGCCACCCCCACCGTCTCGTCGGTGTAGCCGTAGATGACGTTGTAGCGTCCCGGCCGGCCCCTGACGCCACGTGTCTTGCCCCGGCGCTGGTCGTGGCCGGCCAGCGTCTGCAGCTGCAGGGCGACGTGCTCCGCGACGTGGCCGAGCCAGGTGCCCTCCCGGAGGCGCTCGACGAAACCCCCGCGTCGTCCGAGCGAGCACGTATGCCGGTCCAGGCCCGGCACGGCCTCGAGGAGCCGGTCGGTGAAGCCGGGCAGCGCGACGGTGGGATACATCTCCAGGCTGCCCAGGTCGACCACGAGGTGGATCGCCTGCTGGTAGGACCACACGTTGGGGCCGCGGTAGATCCGGGTCGACACGATGCGCAGGTCCGGACGTGCGGGACCGGTGGGAGTCGGCACCTCGACGGCCATGGCAGCTCCTCAGCTGGGGGTGAGAGCGGGCTCGTCGGGAGTGACGCGCCCGGTGGCGGAACGCCGGGGTCCGGGTTGCTGGAGCGGGGTCCTCAGGAGCCCGCCGGCGCGCCCGATCCCGCCGGCGCACCCGATCCCGCCGGTGCGCCCGAGCGCGCCGCGCGGACCTGCGCCGGCAGGACCGACACCTCGACGTCCGGGTGACGTTCGACGAAGTCGGTGAGCTCGACGTGCTCGAGGTCGAACGTACTGCCCGCGGGCAGGGTGTGCACCACCGCCCCGGAGACGAGCAGCGGGGCCCCGCGGCGCGCGTCCGGGGCGTCCGTGATCGCGTTGCGGGCGTTGACCAGGAACACCGCGCCGGTGCCGATGACGGAGAGGATCCGGCCGTCGCGGACCTCGGCGGCCGTGTTCTCGTCGACGCCCATGCCGAGCAGGTGGGGGGACGCGGCCACCATGGACATGAGCCGGCCGTATCGGCCCCGCTGGTCGAAGTGCTGGTCGATGATGACGTCCGGCACGAGGTCGAGACCCGCGGAGATCTGGCTCGCCCGCTGTCGTGGGGTCAGCCCCTCCTCGCCGAGGGAGATCATGAAGCGGCTCATGACGGACGCCCCCGCCGACGTGCCGGCGACGACCGCGCCCCGGTCGTAGGCCCGGTGGACGGCGTCGCCGACGGGGGTCCCGACGATGTTCTGGGCCAGCTTGTTCTGGCTGCCGCCGGTGAGGAAGACGCCCGTCGCGTCGTCCAGCAGCCGGACCATGCCGGGGTCGACGGCGTCGCGTCGGGTCCGCGGGTGGACGACGGAGACCTCGCCGCCACGCAACCGGGTGAAGGTGTCGCGGTAGGCCTCCGCCACCTCCTCCGGCACGGACGACGCGGTCGGGATGACGACGATGCGTGAGCGTCGGCCCCCCGCGAGCTTGACGAACCGCTTGAGCACCACCGAGCGGCCCATCCGGTCCTCGGCGCCTCCGATGATGAGCAGGGTGCGCGGGACCCGCCCATCTGCTCGCGCTCCGGACGGTATGCCGCTCGTCGCCATTGCGTCAGCCTAGTGAGGGGCGGGGGGGACCGCTGGCACGGCCGTCGGCGTGCCGTCCGCGGCATCCGCCTCCTCGATCTCCTCGCGCGTGAGGCCGAGCAGGTAGAGCACCGAGTCGAGGTAGGGCACGTTCACCGACGTGTGGGCCTGCTCGCGCACGACCGGCTTGGCGTTGAAGGCGACGCCGAGGCCGGCGGCGGCCAGCATGTCGAGGTCGTTGGCCCCGTCGCCGATGGCGACGGTCCGGCTGAGGGGCAGCCCCTCGGAGGCGGCGAAGTCGCGAAGGGCGCGCGCCTTGCCGGCCCGGTCGACGACCTCGCCGAGGACGCGGCCCGTGAGGCGACCGTCGCGGATCTCCAGGCGGTTCGCACGGGCGTGGTCGATGCCGAGCTCCGCAGCGAGGCCGCCGACGATCTCGACAAAACCACCGGAGACGAGACCGACGGTGAAGCCGAGCCGCTTCAGGGTACGCACCAACGTGCGGGCCCCCGGCGTCAGGACGATGTCGCGACGCACCTCCTGCAGCACCGAGGCCGGCAGGCCGGCCAGCGTCGCCACCCGGGCCCGGAGCGACTGCTCGAAGTCGAGCTCACCGGCCATCGCCCGGGCCGTCACCGCGGCGACCTCCTCCTCCCGCCCGCAGTGCGCGGCCAGCATCTCGATGACCTCCTGCCGGATGAGGGTCGAGTCGACGTCGAGGACGACGAGACGGCGTCCGCGACGAGCAAGGCCACCGGGAGCGACGGCGACGTCGATGCCGTTCGCCGCGGCGACGAGGCTGAGCTCGGTGCGCAGCCCTGCAACGTCGGCACCGGACACGTCGAACTCGACCGTCGTCACCGGATACCGCGACAGCCGGCGGATGCGGTCGATGTTGGCGCCGTGCTCGGCGATCCGCCCGGTCACCGCCGACACGGCGTCCGCGCCGAGGGGGCGGCCGAGGACGACGACCGCGGCGCGCCCGTGGCGCGGTCGCGGACCATCTGCCGGGCCGGCGCCGAAGGACACGGCGAGCCCCAGCCGCTCGGCGACCGAGCGCGCGGCCGCGCGCACCGCGTCCGCCGCGTCGCCCGGTGCCAGCACGAGGGCGAGGGTGAGGTGGCCGTGGACGACGACCTGCTGGATGTCGATCACCTCGGCACCCGCGCCGACCTCGGTGACCGCGGCGAGGAGCGTGCCGGTGACGCCCGGCCGGTCCGCACCGGTGACCGTGATGCTCAGCGTCTCCTTCGTCTCCGTCGTCTCCGTCGTCTCCGTCGCCTGCGTCGTCGCGTCGTCCACGACGATCAGGCTAGTGAGCGGGCCGAGCAGCCAGGGCGGCGCATCCGGCATACGGCATACGGCGCCTCAGGCGCGGTTGACCTCGTCCCGCCAGGCGAGCAGGTCCCTGACCCGGCCGAGGTCGGGGTCGACGGCCGCGACGCTCGCGGTGAAGAGCCGGGTCCCGATGTCGTGCAGCTGCTGCGCGTTGCCGGCGTAGTCGCCCGACTGGTCGGGATTGCGGCCCGGGACGAAGGCCACTCCGGCGGACCGCTCGATCTCGAGCGGGTCCCTGCCCCTGCGCGCGCACCAGGCGTCGAGGACGCGGTGCTTGTGCGCGATCGCCTCCGGCCCGCCGAAGCCGTGCCAGATCGCCGCGTGCTCGGCGACGATGCGCAGCGTCTTGCGCTCGCCGCCGCCGCCGATGAGGATCGGGATCTGCCGCGTCGGCGGCGGGTTGAGGCGCGACCAACGCTCGCGGATCACCGGCAGGTCGCGGGCGAGCGCGTCGAGCCGGGCCCCGGCGGTCCCGAAGTCGTAGCCGTACTCGTCGTAGTCGTGCTCGAACCACCCGGAGCCGATCCCGAGGATCAGCCGGCCGTCGCTGATGTGGTCCACGGTGCGCGCCATGTCGGCCAGCAGGTGGGGGTTGCGGTAGGAGTTGCACGTCACGAGCGCGCCGATCTCGACGCGCTCCGTGGCCTCCGCCCAGGCCCCGAGCATCGTCCAGCACTCGAAGTGCCGCCCGCCGCGGTCACCGCTCAGGGGGAAGAAATGGTCCCACGTGAAGACGATGTCGACGCCGAGCTCCTCGAGCGCGGCGCACGTGCGCCGGATGTCCCCGTATGCCGCGTGCTGGGGTGGGACCTGGACGCCCACGCGGGCTGGTCTGGGGTCGGCGGCGCTCGCGGGCGGCCCCGGCTCCTCCGGCAGGTCGTCCGGCCGAGGAGCGCCGGTCACTCCGTCACCGTCTGGCCCTTGCCGACGACGACGATGCCCGAGTCCGTCACGTGGAAGCCCCGGGCGCGGTCGTGGTCGTGGTCGTAGCCGACCTGGGCGTTGGGCGGGACGGTCACGTTCTTGTCGAGGATGGCCCGGCGGACCTTGGCCTGCCGGCCCACCTCCACCCCGTCGAGGAGCACCGACGCCTCGATGTGGGCGTAGCTGTGCACCTTGACGAGCGGGGAGAGCACCGATCCGTAGACGTGCCCGCCCGAGACCACGACGCCGGGGGAGACGGCCGAGTTGAGCGCCTCGCCGATCCGGTCCCCGCTGCCGTGGACGAACTTCGCCGGCGGAAGCGGCTGGTACTGGGTGTACATCGGCCACTCGTAGTTGTAGAGGTTGAACACCGGGTGGATGGAGACCAGGTCCATGTGCGCCTCGTAGTACGACTCGATGGTCCCCACGTCACGCCAGTAGCCGCGGTCGCGGTCGGTGGAGCCCGGCACCGGGTTGTTCTTGAAGTCGTAGACCCCGGCGTCCCCCCGGCTGACGAAGTCGGGCACGATGTCCCCGCCCATGTCGTGCTTGCTGCCCTCGCGGTCGTGGTCGCGGGTCACGGCCTCCTCGAGGGCGCTCGCGGTGAAGACGTAGTTGCCCATCGAGGCGAGGATCTCGTGCGGGGCGTCGGGGAGGCCGCGCGCGTCGGTGGGCTTCTCGAGGAAGGCCGAGATGCGGGTCGGGTCCTGCTCGTCGACCTCGATCACCCCGAACTGGTCGGCCATGGAGATCGGCTGCCGGATGGCGGCGACGGTGACCCCCACTCCGGACTTGATGTGCTGCTCCACCATGTGGCTGAAGTCCATGCGGTAGACGTGGTCGGCGCCCACGACGACGACGATCTCGGGCCGCTCGTCGTGCACGAGGTTGAGGCTCTGGTAGATCGCGTCCGCGCTGCCGAGATACCAGTTCTTGTCGACGCGCTGCTGCGCCGGCACGGTGGTGACGTAGTTGCCGAGGAGCGTCGACATGCGCCACGTCTTCGTCACGTGGGCGTCGAGGCTGTGCGACTTGTACTGCGTGAGCACGACCACCTTGAGGTAGCCCGAGTTGACGACGTTGCTCAGGGCGAAGTCGATGAGGCGGTAGATGCCGCCGAACGGGACGGCCGGCTTCGCACGGTCCGCGGTGAGCGGCATGAGGCGCTTGCCCTCCCCTCCGGCGAGCACGATGGCAAGGACCTGGGAACCGGAGGAGGGGCTACGTCGCGCCATGGCCACACCCTAGGGGCACAGAGGCGCGCGAGGGGGACGGAGGCAGCATCCCCTGCCTCCACCCGTCCGCACGGCTACGCTCGGTCGCGTGCGCGTAGACATCCTCAGCAAGGAGTACCCCCCGGCCATCTACGGCGGCGCCGGCGTCCACGTGGCCGAGCTGGTCCGCGCGCTGCGGGCCCGCGGTGACCTCGACGTGCGGGTGAGGTGCTTCGGCGAGCCGCGGGACGAGGCCGGCACGACGGCATACGCGGACCTCGCCGAGCTCGCCGACCACAACGCCGCGATCAAGACCCTCGGGGTCGATCTCGCCCTGGCCGGCGACTGCGTCGGCGCCGACCTCGTCCACTCGCACACGTGGTACGCCAACTTCGGTGGGCACCTGGCCTCGCTCCTCGGCGGTATGCCGCACGTCGTGACCGCCCACTCGCTGGAGCCCATGCGGCCGTGGAAGGCCGAGCAGCTGGGCGGCGGCTACCGGGTCTCGAGCTACGTGGAGCGCACGGCCTACGAGGCGGCGGCCGCCGTCGTCGCCGTCAGCGCGGGCATGCGGGACGACATCCTGCGCAGCTACCCCTCGCTCGACCCGGCCGCGGTCCACGTCGTCCACAACGGCATCGACGCCGACCTGTGGCAGCCGGACCGGTCCGACGACGCGCGGGCCGTCGTCCAGCGCCACGGCGTCGACCCGGAGCGTCCCTCGGTCGTCTTCGTCGGCCGGATCACCCGGCAGAAGGGGCTGCCCTACCTGCTCCGTGCCTGCGAGCAGCTGCCACCCGCCGTGCAGATCGTGCTCTGCGCGGGCGCTCCGGACACACCGGAGATCCTCGCAGAGGTCGAGGGCCTCGTGGAGCGGCTGCGGTCCGGCCGGGAGGGCGTCGTCTGGATCCCCGACATGCTGCCGCGAGCCGAGGTCGTGGCGCTGCTCAGCCACGGCACGGTCTTCGCCTGCCCGTCGGTCTACGAGCCGCTCGGCATCGTCAACCTCGAGGCGATGGCCTGCGGCCTGCCGGTCGTCGCGACGGCGACGGGGGGCATCCCGGAGGTCGTCGTCGACGGCGAGACCGGGTGGCTCGTGCCCATCCAGCAGCTGACGGACGGCACGGGCACGCCGGTCGACCCGGACCGCTTCGTCGCCGACCTCGCCGCCGCGCTCACCGACGCGGTGTCCGACGTCGACCGGGCCGGCCGGATGGGGGCGGCAGGGCGCCAGCGCGCCGTCGACTCCTTCTCGTGGGCCTCGATCGGCGAACGCACCCTCGCCGTCTACCGCTCCGTGCTCGACCGCTGAGCGGCCGGCTGAGTCCGCTGGACCGCCACCTCAGGCCGGGCGCCAGCCGGCGATGGCCATCACCGCGACGTTGGCGGCCTCCCCGAGCGCGGTGTCGGCGTCCCCACGCACAGACCGGAGCAGCGCCTCACGACGCGCGGTGGCGTCCGCGGCCACGGGTCCGCGGGGCAGCGCCGCACCGACGCGGGCCGTGTCGGCCAGCGCCGCGACCCGGGCGGCGAGCGTGAGCACGCGGACCGCCCGGTCCGGCGTCACGTCCGGCAGGCCCCACACCGCGCGCCGCACGGCGCCCTCCGCCGCCTCGCGGTGGTGCTCGTCCCAGGGCGCACCGCCGACCGCCTCGAGCTGCTCGGCATACCGTCGCACCGACTCAAGGAGCGTCCGCTCGGTGTGGCGCAGGTCGAGCATCTCGAGCCGGTGCCGCGGCGTCGGGTCGCAGTCGTATGCCGTCCAGTCGGCCCGCAGGCCGGTGTCGCCCGCCGTGCCGTAGTCCGAGAGGCTCGGGACGAGGAGGCCGCCGATCCCGGCCACGAAGACGCACTCGCCGGCGTCGACCGCGGCAGCCAGCGCCTCCGGCGAGGACCGGGGCACCGAGGTCGGGTCGCCCGGCCGGGGCAGGGCCACGAAGAGCGCACCCTCGCCGAGCTCACGCCACAGCTCCAGCCGGTCGAGGTCACCGGCGACGTGGTCGACGTCCGGCAGCGCTCGGGCCACGACCCGGTCGGACGGCAGGTGGCCGTGCCAGGCGGCCGTCGCCCAGAGGGCGAGGCGCACGGAGGCGGGCAGCACGGCCATCGCGTCATCGTAGGGGCCCCGTGCCCGGTCCGGACGCGCCGCGGAGGTCGACCCGCAGATCACCTGGGGGATCACCTGGCGGATCAACTGGCGGATCAACTGGCGGATCAACTGGCGGATCAACTGGCGGACGGTGCTGCTATGGCGACACCTCTCGCCAGTTGATCCGCCAGTTGATCGCTCGTCAGCGGGTCGCGCCACCTGGGGACCCCGGGATGCCCCCACGGCGTGCCCTAGGGTCGTGCCCATGAGCGACGTCCTGGCCTTCGCGGGTGTCACGGTGCGACGCGGTGCCGTCACCCTCCTCGACGACGTGACGTGGGAGGTCGAGGAGGGTGAGCGCTGGGTCGTGCTCGGCCCCAACGGCGCCGGCAAGACGACGCTGCTGCAGATCGCGTCCGCCCGGATGCACCCCACGACGGGCGTGGCGGGAGTCCTCGGAGAGGTGCTCGGGGCCGTCGACGTCTTCGAGCTGCGGCCGCGGATCGGTCTGGCGAGCTCGGCGATGGCCGAGCGGATCCCCGGGGACGAGGTCGTCGCCGACGTCGTGGTCACCGCCTCCTACGGCATCGTCGGCCGGTGGCGCGAGAGCTACGACCAGCTCGACCATGCACGCGCCGGGGGGCTGCTGCGCGCGCTCGGCGCCGAGCACCTCGCCGACCGTCGCTTCCGCACCCTGAGCGAGGGCGAGCGCAAGCGCGTGCAGATCGCCCGGGCCCTGATGACCGATCCCGAGCTCATGCTGCTCGACGAGCCGGCGGCCGGCCTCGACCTCGGCGGACGCGAGGACCTCGTGCGCCGCCTCGGTGAGCTCGCGGCGGACACGGAGGCGCCCGCTCTTGTCCTCGTGACCCACCACGTCGAGGAGATCCCGCCGTCGTTCACGGACGTGCTCATGGTCCGCGAGGGGCGGGTCGTCGCCGCCGGCCCGCTCGAGCTGACGATGACCGAGGCCAACCTGTCCCAGACCTTCGGGCTGCCGCTCGTGCTCGAGCGTCACGGCGACCGCTGGTCCGCCCGAGCCCGGACCTGACCGCTCACCTGACGCTGACGCTGACCTGACCCCTCGGCCCGAGCCACGGCCCCGGTGGCGCCCGCGGACGGCCAGTTCGCAGGTTCTCCTCCCTGCGCAGGGAACCAGAGGAGAATGGACGACGTCCGAGGTGTTCGACGACACGACGGCCCCGCGGTGCGACCTGCAGCTCGACCCGCGGCCCGAGACGGAAGCCAGGTGGGACGGTGTTCGACGATCAGGCGTGGGTGGTCTGGCTTGGGCTGGCGCTCGTCCTCGTCGGCGTCGAGGCGGCCACCGTCGACTTCACCTTCCTCATGCTGGCCGGCGGTGCGCTGGGCGGCACGGTGGCCGCGGCCATGGGGGCTCCGTTCGCCGCGCAGGCGGTCGTGTCCGCCGTCGTCGCCGTCGTGCTCCTGCTCACCGTGCGCCCCTGGCTCAAGGAGCACTTCACCGTCGCCCACCGAGAGCTCATGGGCGCGCAGGCCAACGTCGGGCGATCGGCATACGTCCTCGACCGGGTCGGGCCGGCGAGCGGGCGGATCAAGCTGGCCGGTGAGACGTGGAGTGCGCGCAGCACCGGCGCGACCATCGAGCCGGGCGAGGAGGTCATCGTCGAGTCGATCGACGGAGCCACCGCGGTGGTGAGCCGGGCGAGGGTGGCCGGCGGCTGACGGGCCAGAACTCGCGGGCGGCCGTCCCGGCCTCCTGCATCGGGCGCCCTCGACGCTGGGGCGCAGGGAACGAGGGAGAAGGTTGACGTGGATCCGGTAGTCATCATTCCAGTGCTCATCGTTGTGGTGGCGCTCATCATCGTGCTGCGCACGGTGCGGATCGTTCCGCAGCAGACCGCGCAGATCATCGAGCGCCTCGGCAGCTATGACCGGACGCTGACGGCGGGGATCCACTTCCTGATCCCGTTCGTCGACAAGGTGCGCGCCACCATCGACCTGCGCGAGCAGGTGGTGACCTTCCCGCCGCAGCCGGTCATCACCTCCGACAACCTCGTCGTGAGCATCGACACGGTCATCTACTACTCGGTGACGGCCGCCAAGGACGCCGTCTACGAGATCGCGAACTTCATCCAGGGCATCGAGCAGCTCACCGTGACGACGCTGCGCAACGTCATCGGCTCCCTCGACCTCGAGCAGACGCTGACCAGCCGTGACCAGATCAACGGCCAGCTGCGCGGGGTGCTCGACGAGGCGACCGGCAGGTGGGGCATCCGCGTCAACCGGGTCGAGCTCAAGGCCATCGACCCGCCCCACTCGGTGCAGGACTCGATGGAGAAGCAGATGCGGGCCGAGCGTGACCGCCGGGCCGCCATCCTCACCGCCGAAGGGTTCAAGCAGTCCGCCATCCTCACGGCCGAGGGCGAGAAGCAGAGCCAGATCCTGCGCGCCGAGGGCTCGGCGCAGGCCCGGATCCTCGAAGCCCAAGGGCAGGCACGTGCCATCCAGCAGGTCTTCGGTGCCATCCACCGCGGCAAGCCGACCCAGAAGCTGCTCGCCTACCAGTACCTGCAGGTGCTTCCCCAGCTCGCCCGGGGCGACTCGAACAAGATGTGGATCGTCCCCTCTGAGCTCACCGAGGCCCTGCGCGGCATCGGCGGGGCGCTGGGCGGGCTCAACGGGTCGAGCGCGCAGACCGACGAGGAGGACGAGTGGCTCGACCCCGGCGCCCTCGACGACGACGCCTTCGCGGAGACGATCCTCGAGGACTCGGCCAAAGCGCTCGCCGAGGCACGCGGGCAGGCTGCCCAGGCCAGCGCCGAGTCGACCGAGCACGCGTCCCCGGCGCATCGGGCGCAGCCGCCGATCCAGCCGCCGGCCGACCAGGTGCCGGTGCGGCCCACGTCGCCCGAGCCGTCGGTCGAGACACCGATCCAGCAGCCACCACAGGCGCAGCAGCCGCCGCACGCGCTGCCCGACGCGGCGCAGGCGCCCGGCCGCTGAGGTCGCCTGACGGCGACCGGCCGGGCGGACACCCGGTCACCCTTGTAGGGTGGCCGGGTGTCTGTCTGGACGGCCCTGCTCATCGCGCTGGCCGGCACCGGGGCGGGGCTGATCAACACAATCGTCGGATCGGGCACGCTGCTCACCTTCCCCACGCTGCTCTTCTTCGGGGTGAGCCCGCTCGTCGCCAACGTGTCCAACAACATCGGACTCGTCGCCGGGGGCATCACCGGGTCATGGGGCTACCGCGCGGAGCTGACCGGCCAGGCCCCGACCCTGCGGCGGCTCATGCCCCTGTCGTTCGCCGGCTCGGTCGTCGGGGCGGGGCTGCTCCTCGTGCTGCCGGCGAGCGCCTTCCGGTCCATCGTGCCCGTCCTCATCCTGATCGCGCTCGCGCTGGTCCTCGTGGGGCCGCGGCTGCAGGCCCGGATGGCGGTGCGGCACGACGGCGCCGACCCGCCCTGGCACGCGCCGGTCCTCGGCGCCGGGGTCTTCGTCGCGGGCATGTACGGCGGCTACTTCGGGGCCGCTCAGGGCGTGCTGCTCATGGGCCTCTTCAGCCTGCTCAGCGCGGAGCCGCTGCAACGGCTCAACGCCTACAAGAACGTCCTCGCGCTCATCGTCAACGTCGTCGCCGCCGTCGTCTTCGTCCTCTTCGCGCGCAGCTCGATCGACTGGCCGATCGTCGGCCTCGTCGCAGTGGGGGCCTTCGCCGGCGGCGTGCTCGGGGCCCATGTCGGTCGACGGATCCCGCCGGCGGTCCTGCGCGGGATCATCGTGACCATCGGCGTCGTCGCGGTCGTCAGGCTCCTCTGGTTCTCGTGAGGGTCGGCTGGTTCTCGTGACGGTCGGCGCGCCCGCGCCCGTGCGGGTAGGTCGCCTCCCCGCTACGCCACTGCTGCCCCAGCGGGAGCAGTGACGTAGCGGTGGAGGCGGGCACCGGCGCAGCTGCGGTGCGCGGTGGCGGCGGCGCCTACCTGCCGAGCGCCTCGGCAGCGGCCGCGCGGGCCGCCGCCGGGTCGGGGGCCGCGAGCGCGACCTCCGCGGCCTGCTCGCACTGCGCCACCGACACCGAGCCGATGGACGTGCCGACCCGACGCAGCGCGGACACGGCCATCGACAGGCTGGTCACCCCGAGGCCGACGAGCACGCAGGCGAGGAGCGGGTCGGCCGCGGCCTCGCCGCAGACCCCGACGGGCTTGCCCACGGCGCGGCCGGCCGCCGCCGTGATGGCCACCAGGTGGAGCACCGCCGGCTGCCACGTGTCGGTGAGGCTCGCGAGGTCGGCGCTCAGCCGGTCGGCCGCCATGGTGTACTGCGACAGGTCGTTGGTGCCGATCGACAGGAAGTCGACGTGCTCGAGCAGGCGGTGCGCGAGCAGCGCCGCGGACGGGATCTCGATCATGACGCCCGGCACGAGCGAGCGGGTCCGGCAGAGCGCGGCGAAGGCCTCGGCCTCCGAGACGGTCGCCACCATGGGGGCCATGACCCACGGCGTCGTGCTGGTCTCGGCCGCGGCCTGGGCGATCGCGTCGAGCTGGCGGGAGAGCAGCCCCGGGTTCCGGCTGGCGAGGCGCAGCCCCCGGACGCCGAGGGCCGGGTTCTCCTCGTTGGGCAGCGTGGCGAACTTCATCGGCTTGTCGGACCCGGCGTCGAGCGTCCGGATGACGACGCGGCGGCCACCGAACGCGTCGAGCACATCGGCATACAGCCGGGCCTGCTCCTCGACGGAGGGCTCGGTGTCGCGGCCGAGGAAGGCCAGCTCGCTGCGGAAGAGCCCGACCCCCTCGCTGGGCTCCGCCGCCGCCAAGCGCGCGGTGGGGCCGTCCTGCACGTTGGCGTAGATCGCCACCCGCCGCCCGTCCGCGGTCTGGCCGGGACCACGCCACGCCTCGGCCGCGGCGCGCTCGGAGCGGTCCGCGGTGACCAGCCGCTCGACCTCCTGCGGGTCGGGGTGCAGGAGCACCTCGCCGGCGGTGCCGTTGACGAGGACCTGGGTGCCGACCGGGATGTCGTCGACGGGGACGGCCACCACGCAGGGGATCCCGAGCTGCCGGGCGATGATCGCCGTGTGGCTCGTCGGCCCACCGAGGCTCGTCGCGAGGGCGACGACGCGGGTGGGGTCGAGCGTCGCGGTGTCCGCCGGTGCGAGGTCGGGGGCGAGGAGCACGGACGGCTCGGGCGGAATGGTGATGCCGGGCTCCGGCAGGCCCCGCAGCTCGGCGACGAGGCGCCCGCACAGGTCGCGCAGGTCGGTGACGCGCTCGGCCATGAGCCCACCGAGCTTCTCGAGCATGGCCGCGAACTGGTCGACGGCGGTCACCGTCGCGGCCTCCGCACTGGCACCGCCGCGCACCGCCTTCTCGACGGCCTTGCGCAGGCCCTTGTCGCCGACCAGACCGACCTGGGCGACGAGCACCTCGGCGACGACTCCCGAGGCGGCCTCGGCCCGCGCCCGCAGGCGCGCGGACACGGCGTCCACCGCCGCGGCATACCGCGCGATCTCGTGCTCGGGCTCGCCGCCGGGGAGGGTGAGCACACCCGCGAGGTCGACCGGGGGCGCGGGCCGGATGACCGGCCCGAAGGCGATGCCGCCCACGACCGGCGTCCCGGTCCGGCGCCCCGAGAGCACGTCACGCAGGGATCCCGGAAGCGGCACGGCGGGCGGGACGGCCGAGGCTCCTGTCGTCGTGCTGGGCGAGCTGGTCGTCGGCTCGGTCATCGCGTCCTCCGTCCGCCGCACGGCGACATCGCCGCGGGTCGTGGTGTTGGTTTGCGTGGGCTCTTCGTGAAATTACGGCCCAGACCCTTGACAGGTCAAGAGATCCGGGCGTAAAACAAACGATTACAACATCGACTGCGCATCGAGGAGGGCCGGATGTACGCCGAAGAGCGCCAACAGGCCTTGGCATCCATGGTCCTCCGGGACCGCCGGATTGTGGTGAGTGACGCGGCAGAGCATTTCGGCGTCACGACCGAGACGGTGCGCCGCGACCTCGCGACCCTCGAGCGCCTCAACCTCGTGCGCCGGGTCCACGGGGGAGCGGTGCCGGCCGATGTCCTCACCACCGTCGAGCTCGACGTGCCGCAGCGCCGCCGCGCGGCCGAGGCGGAGAAGGCGCGCATCGGCAAGGCGGCGCTCGACCTGCTTCCCGGCCCGGAGGGCAGCATCCTGCTCGACGCTGGGACGACCACCGCCCAGCTCGCCGCCGCGATCCCCGCGGACTCGAGGCTGACCGTCATCACCAACGACGGCGCGGTCGTCGAGCGGCTCAACGAGCACCGCGGGCTCGAGCTCTACCAGCTCGGCGGCCGGGTCCGGCCGACGACCCGGGCCGCCGTCGGTCCGCGCACCCTCACGGTGCTCTCCGACCTGCGGGTCGACGTCGCCTTCCTCGGCACCAACGGCCTCAGCCTCGAGCACGGCCTGTCCACCCCGGACCCCGACGAGGCGGCCGTCAAGACGGCCATGATCGCGGCCGCGAGGCGAGTCGTCGTCCTCGCCGACTCCAGCAAGCTCGGCCGGGAGAGCCTCATCCGCTTCGGGAGACTCGACCAGGTCGACGTGGTGGTCACCGACGCGGGCGCCCCGCCGGACGTCGTGGCGGCCCTGGAGGCACGCGACATCGACGTGGTGGTCGCATGATCGTCACGCTGACCGCGAACCCGTCGATCGACCGGACGATGGCCCTCGGGCGCCCGCTCGAGCGCGGCGGGGTGGTGTCCGCCGCGTCGGTGACGGACGAGCCCGGGGGCAAGGGCGTCAACGTCGCCAGGGTGCTCTCGCTCGCCGGTGCCGCCGCCACCGCGGTCCTGCCCGCGGACGCCGGCGACCCGCTGCTCGCCGGCTTGTCCGCGGCCGGGGTGCAGCCGGTGCCCGTGCCGGTCGGGCGAGCGGCCAGGGTCAACATCACCATCACCGAGCCGGACGGGACGACGACGAAGGTCAACGACGCCGGGCGACCCCTGCCCGCGAAGGTGCTGGACGCGCTCGGTGACCGACTGCTCGAGGCGTCGCTGCCGGGTGGCTGGGTGGTCCTCGCCGGCTCCCTGCCCCCCGGTGTGCCCGAGGACTGGTATGCCGTGCTGACCGAGCGCCTGCAGTCCGCCGGGCGGCGCGTGGCCGTCGACACGTCGGGCCGTCCGCTGACCGAGACCGTCCGCCGCTCGGGGCGCCGGCCCGACCTGCTCAAGCCCAACGCCGACGAGCTCGCCTCGTTGACCGGGGACGACCCCGCGCAGCTCGAGGGCGACGTGCGCCGGGCCGAGCAGGCGGCGCGGCGCCTGGTGTCCGAGGGCGTGGGCGCGATCCTGCTCACCCTCGGAGCGTCCGGTGCCCTCCTCGTCACGGCCGAGGGCACGTGGCAGGCCACGCCGCCGCGGATCCGGGTGCGCAGCACGGTCGGCGCGGGCGACTCCAGCCTCGCCGGCTACCTGCTTGCCGAGGACCGGGGCGCCGACGCCCCGACCTGCCTGTCCGAGGCCGTCGCCTTCGGCGCGGCCGCGGCCTCACTCCCCGGCTCGACGATGCCGCGGGAATCCGATCTTGACCGGGACGGCGTCGTCGTCTCCGCGTTCGACGCTGCTCGCTGAGCAGCACCCCCAGGAAGGAATGCGCGTGTCACAACTCATCACCTCCGGGCTGGTGTCGCTCGACGAACCGCTCGGTACCAGCAAGGACGAGGTCATCGCCTCGCTCGCCGGGCTCGTGGCGGCCGCCGGCCGCAGCGACGACCCGGCCGGGCTCACCCAGGACGCCTACGCCCGCGAGTCGAAGTCGGCGACCGGTATGCCGGGTGGCCTCGCCATCCCGCACTGCCGCTCGGAGCACGTCTCCGAGTCGACGCTGGTCTTCGCGCGCCTGGCGCCCGCCGTCGACTTCGGCGCGAAGGACGGACCAGCGGACCTCGTCTTCATGATCGCCGCTCCCGCGGCGGGTGACCAGGAGCACATGAAGCTGCTGACCCAGCTCGCTCGGGCCCTGGTGCGCAAGGACTTCACCGATTCACTGCGGTCGGCGACGAGCAGGGACGAGGTCGTGCGGCTGGTGTCTGAGGTCGTCAAGCCCCCGGCCGCTCCGTCAGCCGCCGCGGCGCCCGCTGCGCAGCCCACCGGCGTCACGGCTGCGGCCGGGACGGGAGCGGCGGCCGCGGCTGCCGGAGGCGGCGCGACGTCCACGGTGACCGAGGACCGGCCGACGGCCGCCTCGGCCGACCACGGGGAGGGGCCGCTCTCCATCGTCGCCGTCACCTCTTGCCCCACGGGCATCGCGCACACCTACATGGCGGCCGAGGCGCTCGAGCACGCGGGCAAGAAGGCCGGCGTGGAGGTCCACGTGGAGCCGCAGGGCTCGGTCGGCGCCGAGACCCTCGACCCGGCGGTGATCCGCGCCGCGAGCGCAGTCATCTTCGCCACCGACGTGGGCGTGCGCGACAAGCACCGGTTCGCCGGGCTGGCCGAGATCAACAGCGGCGTCAAGGCCGGGATCCACGAGGCCGACAGCCTGGTCGCGCGCGCCATCGCGGCGGCCAAGGACCCGAGCGCCCCGCGCGTGGCCGCGACGGCGGACAGCGGTGAGCCGGGCCCGTCGGCCGCCTCCCAGCACATCGGCGTCCGGATCCGCACGGCGCTGCTCACCGGCGTGAGCTACATGATCCCCTTCGTCGCCGCGGGCGGCCTGCTCATCGCGCTCGGGTTCCTCGTCGGCGGGTACAAGATCACCGCGACCGCCGAAAAGGTGGTCCTCGGCAACTCGTTGTGGGACCTGCCTGCGGGTGGGCTGTCGCAGTACCTGGGTGCCCTCCTCTTCCAGGTCGGCGCCTGGGCGTTCGCCTTCCTCGTGCCGGCACTGGCCGGCTACATCGCCTACGCCATCGCCGACCGCCCCGGCATCGCCCCCGGATTCGTCATCGGGTTCGTGGCCGGCCAGATCGGCGCGGGCTTCCTCGGTGGCCTCATCGGCGGTCTGCTGGCCGGCGCGGTGGCCCTGTGGATCAGCCGGTTCAAGGTGCCGGCCTTCGCCCGCGGGCTCATGCCCGTCGTCGTCATCCCGCTGTTCGCCACCGTCATCTCGAGCGGCCTGATGATCCTCGTGCTCGGCCGACCGATCGCCGCCCTCACCAAGGCCCTGACCACCTGGCTGAGCGGCCTGTCCGGCAGCTCGGCGATCATCCTCGGGATCATCCTCGGCGCGATGATGTGCTTCGACATGGGCGGGCCCGTCAACAAGGCGGCCTACGTCTTCGCCACGACCGGGCTCAACCTGCAGAACCCCGCCACGCTCAAGATCATGGCCGCCGTCATGGCCGCCGGCATGGTGCCGCCCCTCGCCCTCGCCCTGGCCTCGGCCGTGGCGCCCGGCCTCTTCACACCGGCGGAGCGCGAGAACGGCAAGGCGGCCTGGCTGCTCGGGGCCTCCTTCATCTCGGAGGGCGCCATCCCCTTCGCCGCGGCGGACCCCCTGCGGGTCATCCCGCCGATGATGCTCGGCGGGGCCGTCACCGGTGCCGTCAGCATGGCGTCCGGCGTCCAGCTCAGCGCGCCCCACGGGGGGATCTTCGTCCTCTTCGCCATCACCGGTGTGCTGCTCTTCCTCCTCTCGCTCGTCGTCGGCACGGTCGTCGGGTCGGCCGCCGTCGTGGCCGCCAAGCGCTACTGGCACCGCGACACCGACACGCGGAAGGAAGCGGTGGCGGCACCGGCGGCCGCCTGACACGATCGACGTCCACGACGTCTCCGGAAGGAACCCCCATGACGAGCATCACCGTGAAGGTCGGCTCCTCGGTCGGCCTGCACGCCCGGCCCGCCCAGATCATCTCCGAGAAGGCGGAGGAGCTCGGCGTGCCGGTCACGCTCTCGGTGCCGGGCGGGGAGCCGGTCGACGCGGACTCGTCGCTGCTCATCATGACGCTGGGCGCCTCGCACGGTGACGAGGTCGTCGTCAGCTCCGACGACGCCGACGCGGCCGAGACGATCGCCGCCCTGGTCGTCCTCGATCTCGACGACCCGGCATACGAGGCCTGACGCGGGACGGGCGCGGGGCGCGGGCGGACTAGCCTGAGCCCCGTGCCCGTCCCGATCCGCGACCCTGCCGACCCGAGGCTCGCGGACTACGTCTCGCTGACCGACGTGGCCCTGCGCCGGCGCACCGAGCCGGCGCAGGGCCTCTACATCGCCGAGAGCGAGAAGGTCATCCGCAGGGCGCTCGCCGCGGGCCACCGGCCTCGGTCCTACCTCATGGCGGAGCGATGGGTCACCGAGCTCACCGACCTCGTCGACCGGGCAGAGACCGAAGGCATCCCGGTGTACGTCGCACCGCACGACGTCATCGAGGCCCGCACCGGGTTCCACCTGCACCGTGGGGCGCTCGCCTCGATGCAGCGACCGGTCCTGTCCTCCGTCGCCGAGGTCGTCTCGGGCGCACGGCGCGTCGTGGTGCTCGAGGACGTCGTCGACCACACGAATGTCGGGGCCGCCTTCCGGAGCGCCGCCGCCCTCGGTGTCGATGCCGTCCTCGTGACACCGCGGTGCGCGGATCCGCTGTACCGCAGGTCCATCCGCGTCTCCATGGGCACGGTCTTCCAGGTGCCGTGGACGCGGATCGAGCCCTGGCCGGGTGGGCTGGAGCTGCTGCGTGCGGACGGCTTCGTCGTGGCCGCCCTCAACCTGAGCGACGACGCCCTTCCGCTCGACGCGCTCGCGGCTGCGCAGCACGACAAGCTCGCCTTGATCCTCGGCACCGAGGGGGACGGGCTCCGAGCCGCCACGGTGGCGGGGGCCGACCTGTCGGTGCGCATCCCGATGAGCGGGGGAGTGGACTCGCTCAACGTGGCGGCCGCGGCGGCGGTGGCGTTCTACGCCACGAGAGGCTGACCCGTTGCCGTATGCCGTGCCGTCCCACCCTGGACCGCGCGGTGCTGCCGGGGACGGGGGGGGCTTGTCAGGCAGTTCGAACACATGTACGATAAGCCCTATGGCGGAGGTGCTCACCCAGGAGGACTGGGAGCTGGTGGCCCGGCTGGCGGCCGACCTCCACGACGCCCACGCGCGGCTGGTCAACCTCATGGTGCGGGTCATCGAGTCGGGGTCGTGGGAAGGGGCCGGGCTCCGCTCGCCGGAGCACTGGTTGGTGGTGCGGGCGGGCCTCAGCCCGACGCATGCACGAGCGGTCGTCCTGCTCGCGCGGCGGGCGGCAGAGCTGCCGGTGACCGTGGCGGGTCTGCGGGCTGGCCGGTTGAGCCTGGACCAGGCGGCGTTGGTGGCCCGCCACGTTCCTGCGGAGTGTGATGCGACGGTGGCAGAGTTCGCCCAGCACGCGACGGTGCCGCGGCTGCAGCGAAGCGTCGGTAGGTACGACTTCCCGCTAGCCGCTCCGGCGACGGCGGCTGACGATGGCGCCGACCTGCAGCGCCCAGCCCGCGACTGGGGCAGTGGCGCCGACGAAGGCGGCGGCGGGCTCCCTGTCGAGCCGGTCGCCCCAGCGAGCCTGGTCATGTTCCGAGACGACGATCGGTTCGTCCTGCGCTACGAGGCCCCAGCCGAGGTGAGGGCGTTGGTGGAGACCGCGTTGGCCGAGGCCAAGGACTGGCTCTTCCAGCAGCGCGGGGGCCAGGCGACGCTCGCGGAAGCGATGGGGGTGCTGGCGGACCGGTCGTTGGACACGGTGCAGGTCTCCAGCCGGCGGGCGAAGTACCGGGTGCACGTCTTTCTCGACACCGAGGGCAGGTGGCTGCTGGGCCGGCCGCGCCTGCCGCGCCACGTGCTCGAGTCGCTCACGTGTGACGGCGAGCTGGTGCCGGTGCGGCTGCGCGAGGGGCAGCCGGTCAACGTCGGCCGCGGACGGCGCACGGTGCCGGAGCGGACCAGGCGGCTGGTGCTGGACCGTGATCGCGGCTGCCCGGGGTCCGACAGACGTGGACAACCTGTGCAGCCTGTGCCCCTTCCACCACCACGCTCACCACCGGGGTGAGTTCCGGATCGCTGGGGACCCGAGGCGTCATGACGGCCTGGTGTTCCTGACGTCGGGAGGACGGCCCATCGCGCCCGGCCCCTTCGGCCCCTCGGGTGACGCCGCGGCCGGGCACCTACCGGGTGCCGACGAGCCGGGGGAGCCTCCGCCGCTCGGCCGAGTCCCGCGCACCCCGCCCGAAGAGGCAGCCCGGGCCTATTGACCCGTGGCGACGTCCATGCGCGAGGGGGACCGTCCCTACAGCTCGGGGTGGTCGATGACGCAGAACGCGTTGCCCTCTGTGTCGCGCAGGACGATGAAGTCGGCGTCCTGCGGGTAGGGCCAGTCGTCCACTCGGGTCGCCCCGAGTGCGACGAGCCGATCGACGTGGCGTCCCTGCTCCCGGGTGTAGAGGTCGACGTGGACTCGCGCCGGCTCCCGCGGTGGCGCGTCCGTCAGCTGCAGGGAGACCGGCACTCGCCGGCCTTGGGGGTCCACGAGCATCATGAAGCTCGGGTCCCACTCGGCCTCGCGCGGCTGGTACCCGAGGGCCGCGGACCAGAAGGCGACGGCACGCTGCATGTCCTGGACGTTGACGACGACGGTCGCGAGGTGGAGGTCCCCGGTGGTCTCGGCTCGCTCGGCCATGGCCGCGAGCCTACCGGCCGCCTTCCTCCTACACTGATCGCATGCGGGCGGCATACGCGCAGGACGCGATCCTGCTCATGGACCGCGCCGCCGATCACCGCGTCCCCGGGGCGGCGGTCACCCAGGCGCTGTGCGGCCACTGGGATCACGAGGGACCCTGTCCCGTGGCGCCGCATCACACTGGTGCCGACCGCTCCGGCGACCGGGTCGTGGTGCGGATCCTGTTCGCGGTCGAACCGCACCGTGAGGACGACGTCCGCGCACGCATCGTCTCCGTGCTGTCCCGAGAAGAGGCGCAAGGGCCGGGCGGCGCGACCGCCCGCTGGCAGTTGCTCACGACGGAGGCAGGCGACATTCGACCAGAGGAGAAGGAGCACGCGGACCGGCTCCGGGACAGCGAACTCGGCTGAGTCTGCGCGCGGCGCACTGGTCCGATCGTGGCTCTGACCCGCTCGTCCGGAGCGTGCGTAGCCGATCGGCATCGTCGGTTGTGCGCGGGCGCCGGTCCGGGGCCCGTGTCGGCGGCCGGAGTCAGGCGATCCGCACCAAGCGGCCGAGCAGCCGCTGCAGCTCGGTGGCGGGGTCCGCACAGAGCCCGCCATGCACCGGGCCGGGCTGCAGCACGGTCGAGCGCGGGGCGATGATCC
The DNA here is from genome assembly GCF_035688975.1 of Intrasporangium sp. Lineage (GTDB taxonomy): Bacteria > Actinomycetota > Actinomycetes > Actinomycetales > Dermatophilaceae > CALMNV01. The sequence continues at coordinate 50,816 of NZ_DASSMH010000059.1, forward strand.
AGCCGAAGCGCTGACCCGGGCGGTCCAGCCTCGGCAGCCCAGGGCCGGTGTCGCCGTGGCAGACGGCGCGCACGTGCTCGAGCATCGAGCGCACGCCGTCGAGCTCGCAGCCCGGGAAGAGGGCGGCGACCCGCGTGTCGTCGAGCTCCCACGCGGCGTCGAGGAACCCGCTGGCCTGCGCGTAGAGCACGACGCCGACGTTGATGAACTCCTCCCGGTCCACGCGGGGCACGAGGCGCAGCAGGACATACTGGTACGGGGTCACCGGGCGCCTCCTGTGGGCACCCACGCGGACGGCCGACCGAGGCGCGCCGTGAGCAGGTCGACGTATGCCGCGCGCACCGCGGGCGGGTCGGACAGCTCCGCGGTCGGCTCGAGCCACTCGTCCGGGACGTCGGCCACGGCCGCGTCCAGCCCGGCCGGGCCGAGGCTTGCGGCCAGCTCCTCGTGGCGCGCCGCCACGTCACCGGCGACGTCTCGCAGCACGTGGCGGCTCGCGTCGAAGGGCTGGGCGGCGAAGCGCTCGGGGGACGGCGGCCGGCTGGGCCAGGAGTGGTGGAAGTAGAGGGCCGCCCCGTGGTCGATGGCCCAGGTCCTGCCGTGCCAGACGAGGAGGTTGGGGTTGGACCACGTCCGGTCCACGTTGGCGGTGAGGGCGTCGAGCCACAGGATGCGCTCGGCCAGGTCGGGGTCGGGCGGCCGGGACCCGTCGTAGCCGAGCGAACCGGGCAGGAAGTCCACGCCGAGGTTCGTCCCGACCGAGGCCGTGAGCAGGTCCTGGACCTCCTCGTCCGCCTCGTATTTCGCGATGCGCTCGTCGAGCGTGAGGACGGCGAGCTCCGGCACCGGCACCCCGATCCGGCGGGCGAGCGCGGCCACGAGGACCTCGGCGACGAGCACCTTGAGGCCCTGGCCGGCGCCCCGGAGCTTCAGGACATAGGTGCCGTCGTCGTCGGCCTCCACGAGCCCCGGCAGTGAGCCGCCCTCCCGCAGCGGCGTGACGTACCGGGTGGTGGTGAGCACGGGCAGCACGCGGCCAAGCCTAGAGGCCGGCGCGGTCGTCGCCTCGGCCCGCCCGACGCCAAAGGGGCCCGAGCGCGAGCGCGACGGCGGCATACCCGACCGCGGCGACCGGGAACGGCCAGCTGCTCGCGCCGTCCGGCGGCAGCGTGGCAGCGGCGAGCGCGGCGGCCGCGACGAGGCCGGCGTTGTAGAGCACGTCGTAGATGGAGAAGGCCCGACCCAGGAGGCCGTCGACCACGTGCTCCTGCAGGAGCGTGTCGACGTTGATCTTGACCGACTGCGAGGAGAAGGACACGACGAAGCCGACGGCCGTCACCGTCCACGGCGTCAGCCACGGCCCGAGCCCGACGCAGCCGATCCCCGCGAGCCCGAGCGCCCGTGCGGCGTGCAGCACGGAGCCCCAGCGCGGCGCCAGCCAGGGGGTGACGAAGGCGGCGAGCGTGAAGCCGGCAGCGGAGGCGACCGCCGCCAGCCCGAAGCCGAGGACGTCGCCGGCGGAGTCTCCCGGCCGGGCGAACGCACCCCGGAAGAGCAGCAGCGTCTGGAGCAGGACGAAGCCGAGCGGCAGGCGGGTGACGAAGATGAGCAGGAGCAGCAGCCTGGCCCGGCGCGGCAGCGTCCGGGCCGCCTCGACGAAGCCCGCCAGCACCGCAGGCAGCACCTCGGCGGCCCGCGGACCGGGTCGGTCGCGGTCGGGCCCCACGGGTGGCAGCCGCCACGCCGACCACGCCGCCACGGCCACCCCGACGGTCGCCGCGACGACGACGAAGCGGTCCGAGGTCACGGCGCGCAGACCGCCCCCGACCACACCACCCAGCAGGTAGGCGATCGAGCCGCACGTCGGGCCGATGGAGTTGGCGCTGACGAGCAGGTCCCGCTCCACGACGTGGGGCGTGGCGGCCGACAGGCCGGCGAGGACGAAGCGGTTGACCGAGAAGACGAGCAGGACCGCGGCGAAGAACGCCGCCCCCGTGACCCGCTGGCCGACGAGCGCGGTCACGGCCACCATGGCGCCCGCCCGCACGAGCTGTGACACGACGATGACGCCACGGCGCTGCCAGCGGTCGAGCAGCACCCCGGTGAAGGGCCCGAGCGCGCTGTAGGGCAGAAGCACGACGGCGAAGGCGGCGGCGATGCTCCGCGCGTCCGCCGCCTGCTCCGGGTTGAACAGGACGTGGCTGGCGAGGGCCACCTGGAACACCCCGTCGCTGCCCTGCGACGCGATCCGGCTGCCGAGCAGCCGTCGGAAACCGCGCCGCCCCACCAGCACGAGCAGGGCGCGCATGAAGGTCACGTCGACAGGGTATGGGCGGCGCGGATCGCGGGTGCCCACGGTCGGCGGGTCCCCTTGCCGCCGCCCACCCCGCGTGCTGAGATGGCCGAACGACCCGGTATGCCGCGAAGGAGAGACCCGTGGACCTGAAGCAGACCTTCCTCTCGTGGCCGGTCGTACGCCAGGTGCAGACCGGTGACTTCCTCGGCCGCGGGCCCGCCGTCACGTCAGAGCGCACCCGCACGCTCACGCCGCGCACCACGACCGCGGACAAGGTGGTCCAGAGCGTCTGCCCCTACTGCGCCGTCGGCTGCGGGCAGCGGGTCTTCGTCAAGGACGGCCGGGTGACGCAGATCGAGGGCGACCCCGACTCGCCGGTCTCCCGTGGCCGCCTGTGCCCCAAGGGGTCTGCCAGCGAGCAGCTCGTCAACAGTCCCGGCCGCCAGACCAAGGTGCTCTACCGGCGCCCGGGCGGCGCCGACTGGGAGCCGCTCGACCTCGACACGGCGATCGACATGATCACCGACCGATTCCTCGAGACCCGCCGTCGCACGTGGCAGGACAGCGATGCCCACGGCCGCCCCTTGCGGCGCACGATGGGCATCGCCTCGCTCGGCGGCGCGACGCTGGACAACGAGGAGAACTACCTCATCAAGAAGCTGTTCACCGCCGCCGGTGCCATCCAGATCGAGAACCAGGCCCGTATTTGACACTCCGCCACGGTCCCCAGTCTGGGGGCCTCGTTCGGACGCGGCGGCGCGACGCAGTACGAGCAGGACCTGGCCAACTCCGACTGCATCGTCATCCAGGGCTCCAACATGGCCGAGTGCCACCCGGTGGCCTACCAGTGGGTGACGGAGGCGCGCCTGAAGGGCGCCAAGGTCATCCACATCGACCCGCGGTTCACCCGCACGTCCGCCACGGCCGACAAGCACATCCCGATCCGGGCCGGCAGCGACATCGTCTTCCTCGGCGCCCTCGTCAACCACATCCTCAGCAACGAGCTGTACTTCAAGGAGTACGTCGTCGCGTACACGAACGCCGCGACGCTCGTCAACGAGGACTTCCGCGACACCGAGGATCTCGACGGGCTCTTCTCCGGCTATGACCCTGAGGTCGGCCACTACGACCTGAAGTCGTGGGCCTACGCGACCGAGGAGGGCAACGGCAAGATCGGCGACCCGACGGACGGCGGGGAAGAGCACGGCGTCTCGCAGGCGGAGCGCTCCGCGGGGCATACGTACGGCTCCGGTGGGCCGCCGCTCGAGCACGCCCGGGTGCTGCGCGACGAGACGTTGCAGGACCCCCGGACGGTCTTCCAGATCCTCAAGCGGCACTACGCCCGGTACACGCCGGAGATGGTCGTCGACGCGTGCGGCATCTCCGTCGACGACTTCGCCTACGTCGCCAAGGCGGTCACCGAGAACAGCGGCCGCGAGCGCACGACGGCATTCGTCTATGCCGTGGGCTGGACCCAGCACACCCTGGGCGCCCAGTTCATCCGCACCTCCGCGATCATCCAGCTGCTCCTCGGCAACATGGGCCGGCCCGGCGGCGGCATCATGGCGATGCGGGGCCACGCCAGCATCCAGGGCTCGACCGACATCCCGACCCTCTACAACCTCCTCCCCGGCTACCTCGCCATGCCGGTCGCGGGCCAGCACGACACGTGGGACGACTACATCGGCAGTATCGGCAGCAAGGAGCAGAAGGGGTTCTGGGCCAACGCGGACACGTATGCCGTGAGCCTGCTCAAGGCCTGGTGGGGCGAGAAGTCGACGCCCGCCAACAGCTGGGGCTACGACTACCTGCCCCGCCTGAGCGGTGCGCACGGGACCTACCAGACCGTCATGGGGATGCTCGACGACGAGGTGGAGGGGTACTTCCTCCTCGGCCAGAACCCAGCGGTCGGCTCGGCCCACGGTCGGATGCAGCGGCTCGGGCTCGCCCACCTCAAGTGGCTCGTCGTGCGCGACCTCAACATGATCGAGTCCGCGACGTTCTGGAAGGACAGCCCGGAGATCGCCACCGGCGAGCTGAAGACGGAGGACATCCAGACGGAGGTCTTCTTCCTGCCGCCCGCCTCGCACGTCGAGAAGGCCGGCACCTTCACCCAGACCCACCGGATGCTCCAGTGGCGCCACCAGGCCGTCCAACCGCCGGGCGAGTGCCAGAGCGAGCTGCAGTTCTTCTACGAGCTCGGCAACCGGCTGCGTGCCCGGCTTGCGGACTCGACCGACGAGCGTGACCGACCGCTGCTCGACCTCACGTGGGACTACCCCGTGGACGAGCACGGCGAGATCGACGGCGAGGCGGTCCTGAAGGAGATCAACGGCTACCACCTCACGGGTGAGAAGCAGGGGCAGCTGCTCGACTCCTTCGTCCAGATGAAGGCCGACGGGTCCACGAGCGGTGGCTGCTGGATCTACACCGGCGTCTTCGCGGGCGGGGTCAACCGGTCGGCCAACCGCAAGCCGGGCCGAGAGCAGAGCCCCGCCGCGCTCGAGTGGGGCTGGGCCTGGCCCGCCAACCGCCGCATCCTCTACAACCGCGCCTCGGCCGACCCGGAGGGCCGGCCGTGGAGCGAGCGCAAGGCCTACATCTGGTGGGACGAGACCGCACAGCGGTGGACGGGTGACGACGTCCCGGACTTCCCCGTCGACAAGCCGCCGAGCTACCGGCCCGAGGAAGGGGTCGGCGGGCCGGCGGGGCTCGCCGGGGACGACCCGTTCATCATGCAGGCCGACGGCAAGGGCTGGCTCTTCACGCCCAAGGGCATGGTCGACGGCCCGCTGCCGACGCACTACGAGCCGCAGGAGTCACCGGTCGCCAACCCGCTCTACGGCCAGCAGTCCAACCCGGCCCGGATCGTCTTCGCGCGCAAGGACAACCTGTGGAGCCCGTCCGCGGGGGCCCCGGGCTCGGACGTCTACCCCTACGTCTTCACGACGTACCGGCTCACCGAGCATCACACCGCGGGCGGCATGAGCCGCTGGCTGCCGTATCTCGCCGAGCTGCAGCCCGAGTTCTTCTGCGAGGTCTCGCCGGAGCTCGCCGCCGAGCGCGGGCTGGAGAACGCCGGGTGGGCCACCATCGTCTCGGCTCGCACCGCCGTCGAGGCTCGCGTGCTCGTCACCGAGCGGATGACGCCCCTGCAGATCGGGGGCCGCACGATCCACCAGATCGGGCTGCCGTACCACTGGGGGGTGGGGCGCCACGCCGTCGTCTCGGGCGACGCGGCCAACGACCTGCTCGGCGTGGCGCTCGACCCTAACGTGCAGATCCAGGAGTCCAAGGCCGGGTCGTGCGACATCCTGCCCGGGCGCCGTCCCCAGGGAGAGGCGCTGCTTCGTCTCGTGGCCGAGTACCAGTCCCGGTCGGGCAGCACGGTCCAGACCGGCAACCAGCTCACGACGACGACGGACGGTGACCACTGATGGGCTTCTGGAGCAACCAGCTGGCCGGGCCGACCGACCCGGCAGCCGATGCCGCCTGGGACAGGCAGGAGCCGCGCAAGGGTTTCTTCACCGACACGTCGATCTGCATCGGCTGCAAGGCGTGCGAGGTGGCGTGCAAGGAGTGGAACGCCATCCCCGAGGACGGCCTGCAGCTGCTCGGCACCTCCTACGACAACACCGGGTCCCTGGGTGCGAGCACGTGGCGCCACGTGGCCTTCATCGAGCAGACGAGCGAGCGGATCGCGGCGGCGCGGGAGTCGGGTCGCCGCCTCGTCGACCTCGGTATGCCGTCCCTGCGCACCGCCGAGGTCGCCGCGCCCGTGCCCGCCGGCATGGACCCGGTGGCGGACCGCGCTGCCGCGGTGGCGCAGGCCGATGCCGCGCAGGCACTCGGCACCGTGCCTGACTTCCGCTGGCTCATGGCCTCGGACGTGTGCAAGCACTGCACCCACGCCGCCTGCCTCGACGTGTGCCCGACCGGGGCCCTGTTCCGCACGGAGTTCGGCACCGTCGTCGTCCAGGACGACGTGTGCAACGGCTGCGGCTACTGCGTGGCCGCCTGCCCGTTCGGGGTCATCGAGCGACGGGCGGGAGAGCCCACCGTCAAGAACGTCGGCGTGGCCCAGAAGTGCACGCTGTGCTACGACCGGATCGGCGACGGCCAGACCCCCGCCTGTGCCCAGGCCTGCCCCACGACGTCGATCAAGTTCGGTGATCTCGACGAGATGCGCGACCTCGCGTCGGAGCGCGTGCAGACGCTGCACGGCAACGGCTACCCGGAGGCCCGTCTCTACGGCGCCGACCCCAATGACGGCGTCGGAGGCACCGGCTCGGTGTTCCTCCTCCTCGACGAGCCGGAGGTCTACGGGCTGCCGCCGGACCCGCGCGTCACCACGGCCGACCTTCCCGACATGTTCCGCAGGGCGGGCTTCGCCGGCGTGGCGATGCTCGCCATGGCGGCCGTCTCCTTCCTCGGGAGGCGCCGATGACGACCAACCCGTTCGACGCCGACCGGCCCCCCGAGCAGCCCCGCAACGGCAGGCGGCGACGGGGTGGCAGGCGTCGCCGCGACGAGTCGCTCATGGTGCCGGAGGCCGAGTTCCAGAGCTACTACGGGCACCGCGTCGTCAAGCCGGCGCCCTGGGAGGCCGACATCGCGGCCTACCTCTTCCTCGGTGGTCTCGCCGCCGGATCGGGCCTCATCGCCGCCGGCGGCGCCGCCGCCGGCTACCCGGCGCTGCGCCGTCTCGGGCGCTTCGCCTCGGTCGGGGCAGCGGCGCTCGGCGGGGCCGCCCTGGCCAGGGACCTCGGCCGGCCCTCGCGCGCGCTCAACATGATGCGCACCGTCAAGCTGACCTCGCCCATGTCGGTCGGCAGCTGGATCCTGACCGCGTTCGGCGGGTTCTCCGGACTGGCGCTCGCGACCGAGCTCGGCAAGAGCCTTCCCCGGCAGGACTCGATCGTGGCCAAGGCGCTGCGCGTCGCGGACCCGCCGGCGACCATCGGGTCGGCGCTCTTCTCGGCGCCGCTCGCGGCATACACCGCCGTGCTCCTCGCCGACACGGCGACGCCGACATGGCACGAGTCCTACCGCGAGCTGCCCTTCGTCTTCGTCAGCTCGGCCAACGCGGCGGCGTCGGGCCTGGCCCTGCTCGCTGCACCGTCGGCGCAGAACGGGCCGGCGCGCAAGCTCGCCGCCGTGAGCGCGGCCGTGGAGGTGCTCGCCTTCGAGAAGATGCAGCACACCATGGGCGAGACGCTGACCGAGCCGCTCCACGAGGGACGGGCGGGCGCGCTCATCAAGGCGAGCAAGATCCTCACGATCGGAGGAGCCGTGGGCGCCGCGCTCTTCGGACGCAACCGGGCCGCCGCGGCGGCGAGCGGGCTGGCGCTCATGGCCGGCTCGGTGTGCACGCGTTTCGGGGTGTTCGAGGCGGGTATCGAGTCGGCCAAGGACCCGCGCTACACCGTCGAGCCACAGAAGGAGCGTCTCGAGCGGCGTCGGGCTGCCGGGATCACCGACGATTCCATCACCACGAGCCGGTGAGCAGGTGCTCCCGGCCCGACCAGGAGGTTCGTGTTGAGCGATATCCGCAGTGCCAGAGCCGATTCGACCGCCTCCTCGCCACCCGGCGTGACGCCCAACCGGTGGCTCATCCTCGTCGCCGGGGTCCTCGTCCAGCTCGCCATCGGCGCGGTCTACGCCTGGAGTGTCTTCGGCAAGGCGGTCCAGAGTGACCAGGCGTTCGGGTGGAGCAAGGCGAAGGCGAGCATCCCCTTCGAGGTCGCCATCGGGATGATCTTCGTCGGTTCCTACGTCGGCGGTCGCATCCAGGACCGCAAGGGGCCGCGCATCGTGGCGCTCGTCGGCGGCGTCATCTACAGCCTCGGCGTCATCCTGGCCTCCTTCGCCGACGGCGACCGGTTCTGGCTGCTCATCCTCGGCTACGGCGTGCTCGGCGGCTTCGGCCTCGGGATGGCCTACATCGTGCCGATCGCCATGCTGCAGAAGTGGTTCCCGGACAAGCCCGGGCTCATCACCGGGATCGCGGTGGCCGGCTTCGGGTTCGGGGCGGTCATCACCGCCCCGGTCGGCCAGCGCCTCATCGAGGCCAGCCCGTCCCTGCCGACGAAGGCCTTCCTGCCGCTCGGCATCGGCTACCTCATCGCGATCCTCATCGGCGCCAGCAGGTTCCGCAACCCGCCGCCCGGGTACCGCCCGCCGGGAATGGCGCCGGTCGAGGCCAAGGCCGCCGCGGGCCGGGCCGGGGCCGCCCAGCCGTCCGTGGCGGCGGACTTCAGCCAGCAGGAGGCCATGCGCACCCCGCAGTGGTACATGCTCACCGCGATCCTCACCCTGAGCGTCACGGCGGGCATCTCGCTCATCTCCGTCGCCGCCGGGAGCGCCGCCGACATCGCCCACTACTCCGCCGCGGGTGCTGCGACTCTCGTGGGGGTCCTCGGGCTCTTCAACGGAGGCGGCCGCATCCTGTGGGGCTGGCTGTCGGACCGGATCGGCAAGATGCCCGCCTTCATGGGGATCCTCGGCATCCAGGGGGTCTGCCTCCTGCTCATCCCGCACGTCGGCTCCGCGTTCCTGTTCGCCGTCCTCGCGGCCCTCGTCTACACCTGCTACGGCGGCGCTTTCGGCACGATGCCCTCGACGGCCGGGCGCTTCTTCGGGGTCCGCAACGCCGGCGCCATCTACGGCCTCATGCTCATCGGCTGGAGCATCGGGGGCGTCGTCGGACCGTTGCTCATCTCCTCCCTCATCGGCGAGAACAAGGCCTACACGCTCGGCTTCACCGCCGTCGGGATCGTGGCCCTCGCCGGCATGGCCATCCCCATGTTCACCAAGAAGCCGGAACACCGCCCCACGAGCGCCTGACCGGCACACCGGCAAGACACGCACCGGTCGGCGACCCCGGACCACCGGGTCGCCGACCGGTGTGCCCACCAAGCACGCCCACCGGACAGGTACGGTGACCCGTGGAGGTGTGTGGGCTCCTGGTGGTCCCCCCGGTCTTCAAAACCGGTGAGACCGAGCATCTCGGTCTGGCGGGTTCGATTCCCGTCCACCTCCGCCACTCGTCAGCCGCGAAGAGGGGAGGGCCACGTGGGCAGCCACGTGGGCAACCAGGTGGGCAACCAGGTGGGCAATCAGTTGGGCAATCAGTTGGGCCACTCGGTGGGCAACCGCGCCGAAACGGAGGACCCGAGACGCCGCATCCCGCGCACCGACGTGCTGCTCGCCCTGCCCGAGCTCGCGGACGCGGTGCGCCGTCACGGCGAGAGCGCCGTCAAGGCGGCGGTCGCTGGGGCGCAGGCCCGCGCCCGCGCCGGTGACCTCCCCCCCGAGCAGGTAGCAGCGGCGGCATACGACGCGTTGCCGTCCTCCGCCACGACCCTGCGCCCGCTGGTCAACGCCACCGGGGTGGTCGTGCACACCAACATCGGCCGGGCCCCGCTCTCGCAGGCCGCGGTCGAGGCCATGGGGCTCGCCGCGGGCTATGTCGACGTGGAGTACGACACCGAGACCGGCGAGCGGGCACGCCGCGGCCGAGGCACGCTGGCGGCGCTGCGCGAGGCCGTGCCGGCCGCGGAGGCGGCGCTCGTGGTCAACAACGGCGCCGCAGCCCTCGTCCTCGCGACCACCGCCCTCGCCGCCGGTCGAGAGGTCGTCGTGAGTCGGGGCGAGATGGTCGAGATCGGCGACGGCTTCCGGCTGCCCGACCTCATCGCCTCCACCGGTGCGAAGCTGCGCGAGGTGGGCACGACGAACCGCACGACGCTGCGGGACTACGCCGACGCGGTGGGCCCCGACACCGGGTGCGTCCTCAAGGTGCACCCCAGCAACTTCCGGGTGGAGGGGTTCACGGCGTCGGTCGGCCTCGCCGACCTGCGCACGCTGGCGGTGCCGGTCGTCATGGACATCGGCAGCGGCCTGCTCCGCCGCGACCCACTCCTGCCGGCCGAGCCGGACGCGAGCACGGCCCTCTCCGCGGGGGCGACCATCGTGACGGCCAGCGGCGACAAGCTGCTCGGCGGCCCACAGGCCGGCATCGTGCTGGGCGAGTCGGCCACCGTGGAGCGCCTGCGCCGCCACCCGCTGGCCCGCGCGCTGCGGGTCGACAAGCTGACCCTCGCGGCGCTCGAGGCGACGGTGCGCGGTCCCCGGCCCCCGGTCGCGGCATACCTGCACGCCGACCTTCCGCAGCTTCGTGCCCGCACCGAGCGGCTCGCGGACGCGGTCGGCAGGTCCGTCGTGGACGTGTCGGGAGCGGTCGGCGGGGGAGGGGCACCGGGCCAGGCGCTGCCGGGCTGCGCCGTCGAGCTGCCCCCACGCTGTGCCGAGCTGCTCCGCCAGGGGGATCCGGGTGTCGTCGCCCGCGTCGAGCGCGGCCGGTGCCTGGTCGACCTGCGCTGCGTCCCCCCGGAGAGCGACGCCCTGGTCGAACGCGCTCTGCGGGCGGCGCTGGCCGCCCTGAGTGCTGGAGGCTGAGCAGCGATGCGGGTCATCGCCACCGCCGGACACGTCGACCACGGCAAGTCCGCGCTCGTCCGGGCCCTCACGGGCATCGAGCCCGACCGGTGGGAGGAGGAGCACCGGCGCGGCATGACCATCGACCTGGGCTACGCGTGGACCACGCTGGCTTCCGGGGAGGAGCTCGCCTTCGTCGACGTGCCCGGGCACCAGCGGTTCATCGGCAACATGCTGGCGGGCCTCGGCCCGGCCCCGGCCGTGCTCTTCGTCGTGGCCGCGGACGAGGGGTGGCGCCAGCAGTCGGGGGAGCACCTGGCCGCCGTCGACGCCCTCGGCCTGCGGCACGGCCTCCTCGTCGTCACCCGCTGTGACCTCGCCGATCCCGCGGCGGCGCTCGAAGACGCCGCACAGCGGCTCGCGGCGTCGAGCCTCGGTGCGTGCCAGGCCGTGGCCGTCTCGGCTCGCACCGGAGAGGGCCTGGCTGAGCTGCGCGCAGCCCTCGACCGGCTCGTGTCGCGGCTACCCGACCCGGTGACCGGGGGACGCGTCCGGCTCTGGGTCGACCGCTCCTTCACCATCCGCGGCAGCGGCACGGTCGTCACGGGCACCCTCGGGGAGGGCACGATCGCGGTGGGCGACCAGCTGCAGCTTGGGAGGGAGACCGTGCGGGTGCGCGGTGTGCAGTCCTTGGGGCGGGCCCGAGACTCCGTCTCGGCCGTGGCCCGGGTGGCCGTCAACCTGCGCGGCGTCGGCGCGCACGAGGTCCATCGCGGCGACGTGCTGCTCACGCCCGGGGCCTGGCCCGTCACGTCGTCCGTCGACGTGCGCCTCTCCCGCGTGGTGGAGCGCCTGCCCGCTTCCCTGATGGTCCACGTGGGCACCGTCGGGACCCAGGCGAGGGTGCGGCCCCTCGGGGCTGAGGCGCTGCGCCTCACGACCACCGCACCGCTGCCGCTGCGCGCGGGGGACCGGATGATCCTGCGCGACCCCGGCGCCCAGCACGTGCTGGCGGGCGCGACCGTGGTCGACGCGGACCCACCGCCGCTGCGCCGGCGCGGTGCTGCCGCTCGTCGGGGCCAGGAGCTCGCGCACGCGAACGGCAGCCTCGACCTGGGCCGAGAGGTCGCGAGGCGTGGGGCCATGCTGCGCCAAGACGCCGTCGCACTCGGGCTCGCGGTCGACGACGACACGCTCGGCTCCACCGACTCGATTGTCCGAGAAGGGGATTGGCTCATCTCCGTGAGCACTTGGCACGGCTGGGCGGACGCACTCCGTGCAGCGGTCCGGGCGCAGGCGGCCCGGGACCCCCTGGAGCCCACCCTCACGCTGGAGGCGGCGCGCGTGGCAGCCGGAGTCGCGGACCGCGTGCTCGTTCCGCCGGTGGCGAACGCAGCCGGGCTGCACGTGGCCGGCGGGAGGGTTGGAGCTCCGGAAGTCCGGCCCCGCCTGGGTGACCGTGCCGAGGCCGGACTGCGGACGCTCGAGGCGCGGCTCCGGGAGGAGCCGTTCGCGGCGCCGGAGCGGCCCGATCTGGAGGCGGCAGGACTCGGCACGCGCGAGGTCGCGGCTGCCGTGCGGACCGGTCGGTTGATCCGGTTCGAGGGTGACGTGCTGCTCCTGCCGAGCTCGCCGGCCCGGGCGATGCAGGTCCTCGCCCGGCTTCCCCAGCCCTTCACCACCAGCCAGGCCCGGCAGGCGCTCGACACCACTCGACGCGTCGTCATCCCGCTGCTCGAGCACCTCGACGGGCGCGGCTGGACCCGGCGTCTCGACGGCTCGCACCGGGAGGTCCGGCGGTAGCAGCGCGGGCCGCTCACGTGCCTCGCCCGGTTGGTAGGTTCGGGACATGACTGAGGCACCGGACGAGTCGCGCATCGAGCACCGTGCGGAGCTCCTGCCCGAGGAGCTGGCCGCCGGCACCGAGGACGCCGAGGAGCAGGCCCGCGTGATCCTCGAGGAGTCCGACGACCGCACCGAGCATCCCGAGCGGACGCGGCACGAGTCCACGCAGACCCCTGACGAGAGCGGGACGGCGTGATGTGAGCTCCACGAGGGTGTCCGTGACCGAGCGGCTGGACGCGTTCCAGCGCCGGCGGCACTGGGCCGGCTTCCCGATCGCGGTGGTCTACAAGTTCGTGGACGACCAGGGCACCTACCTTGCCGCGCTCGTGGCGCACTACGGCTTCCTGTCGCTGTTTCCGCTGCTCCTCCTGCTCACCTCCGTCCTCGGCTTCGCCCTGCAGGGCAACCCCGACCTGCAGCACCAGATCCTGACGTCGACCCTCAGCCAGTTCCCCGTCATCGGCGACCAGCTGCGCACGACCGGGCTGACCGGCAGCGGAACCGGCCTCGTCATCGGGCTGCTCGGGTCCGTCTACGGCGGCCTCGGCGTGGCCCAGGCCGTGCAGCACGTCATGAACGTCGCGTGGGGCGTCCCCGTGCACCGGCGCCCCAACCCCCTCCTCGCCCGGGCCCGCAGCTTGCTCCTGCTCGGGACCGCCGGGCTGGCGGTGGCCGCCACGACGGTCCTGTCGGCCCTCGGCGCCAGCGCCGACGCGTTCGGTGCGACGACGGTGGGCGCTGGCCTCACGGTGCTGCTCACCCTCGCCTCGGTCGTCGTCAACGCGGGCGTGTTTCTGCTGGCCTTCCACATCGCCACCGCCCGGGACCTGCGGTGGCGGGACTCCGTGCCGGGAGCGCTCCTGGCTGCCCTGGCGTGGCAGCTGCTGCAGTGGTTCGGCGCGTTCCTCGTCGGCCACGAGCTCAAGAACGCCACGGTCCTGGGCGGCGTGTTCGGCCTCGTCCTCGGGCTCCTCGCCTGGCTCTTCGTCGCCGGGACCGCGATCGTCCTCGCCGTCGAGGTCAACGTCGTGCTCACCAAGCGCCTCTGGCCACGCGCGCTGCTCACTCCGTTCACCGACGACGTCGACCTCACCCGCGGCGACCGTCGGATCTACTCGGACGCCGCACGAGCCCAGCAGGCCAAGGGGTTCGAGAACGTCGACGTCACCTTCGACAACGACGGGCAGAACGCCAGCCGGTCCCGCGGACTCTCGGGCAGCAGGCCGGGGGACGC
>NZ_DASSMH010000060.1:0-2655 GCF_035688975.1 Intrasporangium sp.
GGCAAGCCCAGGGAGGACCGGGAACCGGACGAACCGGGCCCGGGGCCATGGGCATGCGAAAGAGGTCGCAGACACGCTCGGTCAACGATACGGGCGCCCGGAAGAAGGGTCAAACCGGTGGGAGGAGTCGCGCCGATGAGGGCAGAACCGACGATCTTCGAACGTCGGTGGACGATTGCAAGGCGACACGCCGACGACGAGAAAGTTCTCTTCCGGACGTGATTGTCACGGCGGCTCAGCCGGGGTAGGTTTTCGACTTCACGATCCTCGCCCGACCCATGCACAGGCTGTGGACAAACGTGTGGACAACAGGGCATCGTTCACCAAGGCACCGGACGTCCCCAGTCGTCCGACCCGGCACGGTCGAGCTCCCGCTCCGGCCAGCTCGAGTGCGCTCAGCGCCGGGATCGCAACAAGTGCAACGGAATTGAAGTCAGGGCAGGTGGGATTGGTGGCCGAGACAGGCGTCGACTACGCGCAGATCTGGCAGCAGACGCTCGGCACACTCGACTCGGGGCTGTCGAACCAGGAGCGCGCCTTCGTCCGGCTCTGCCGCCTCGTCGGGGTGCTCGACCAGATCGCGCTGGTGCGCGCTCCCAACACCTTCACCAAGGACTTCCTCGAGACGCGCGTGCGCGAGCAGGTCCACACCGCTCTCGCCGACCAGCTCGGGCACCCCGTCCAGGTCGCGGTATCGGTCGACGAGAGTCTCGAGACCGACCTCGGCATGATCAGCGACGAGCCCACCGGCCAGGTCAACGACGGCCGCCGCCAGGCCGGCTCCGACAGCAACGGCTCGGCGGGGCATCACAACGGCCTCGCCCAGGGTGGCGCGGCAACCGGATCCGCAGGCTTCGGCAGCCCCGCCCACCCCGGCACGCACCCGCAGGCGCACCACGCCCAGCACAACCCGCTGCGCGACCTCGCCGAGAGCGCGCCCGCCCTCAACGGCGCCGACCTCGACGAACCCGCCCGGCCGGCATACCCCGACGTGCAGACGCAGATGGAGCTCGGCCCCGACCCGCTGAGCGGCGGCGAGAGCGGCCCGCTCCGTCTCCAGCAGCGTCCCGAGCCCAGCTCGCCCGGCGACACGCGACTCAACCCGAAGTACACGTTCGACACCTTCGTCATCGGCGCGAGCAACCGCTTCGCCCACGCGGCGGCGGTCGCGGTCGCCGAGGCGCCGGCGAAGGCGTACAACCCGCTCTTCGTCTACGGCGAGTCCGGTCTGGGCAAGACGCACCTGCTCCACGCGATCGGCCACTACGCGCGCACCATGTTCCCGAACGTGCGGGTGCGCTACGTGAACTCCGAGGAGTTCACCAACGACTTCATCAACAGCATCCGCGACGACAAGGCGAGCGCGTTCCAGGCGCGGCACCGCAGCGTCGACGTGCTGCTCATCGACGACATCCAGTTCCTCCAGGGCAAGCTGCAGACCCAGGAGGAGTTCTTCCACACCTTCAACACGCTGCACAACGCGAACAAGCAGATCGTCATCACCTCGGACCTGCCGCCCAAGGCGCTGTCGGGCTTCGAGGACCGGATGCGGACCCGCTTCGAGTCCGGCCTGCTCACCGACGTCCAGCCCCCCGACCTCGAGACCCGCATCGCGATCCTGCGCAAGAAGGCGATCCAGGAGCGGATGAAGGTCCCGGACGACGTCCTGGAGTACATCGCCTCGAACTTCTCGACCAACATCCGCGAGCTCGAGGGCGCCCTCATCCGCGTCACCGCCTTCTCCAACCTCAACCGCCAGCCGGTCGACCTGCCGCTCGCGGAGATCGTCCTCAAGGACGTCCTGCCCAACGAGACGCCCAACCAGGTGACCGCGGCCACGATCATGGCGGTGACCGCCGCGTACTACGCGGTGACGATGGAGGACCTGTGCGGGTCCTCGCGGTCGCGCCAGCTCGTCACGGCCCGGCAGATCGCCATGTACCTCTGCCGGGAGATGACCGACCTGTCCCTGCCGAAGATCGGGCAGAACTTCGGAGGCCGCGACCACACCACGGTCATGCACGCCGACCGCAAGATCCGCGAGCTCATGGGGGAGCGCCGCGCCATCTACAACCAGGTCACCGAGCTGACCAACCGCATCCGGCAGCAGAAGTCCCAGTAGCCGCGGTCGCGGCGGCGGCTCTCGGGGTCCCCGCGTGCGGGTCGCCCAGGGCCTCGCCGTCCACAGCCCTGTCCACAGCTGGGTACACAGCGTGACCGGACCGTGACCCTGCGTGCCGTCCGGCCAGCCCCGGTCCGGTCAGCACGCGAAGCCCTGCGGCCCCGACGGCATACGGATCTTGTCCACCACCTGTGGAAAACCATGTGGACCGCGCCGCCGGCACCGCCCCGCCTGTCGCCACCCCGCCGCGCGCGCTTGCCCACAGCGGCTGTGGACAAGCGGTGGCATCGCACCGCCAAATGCGGACAACCCTCTGCAAACCTGTGTGGACGATGTGCAGCCGCTGGGCGCTTCCACAGCGCGGTCGGTGCTGTCCCGAGGCCGCCCACAGCATCGCGCGGCGCGGCACGCCGAGGCGACCTGCGCAGACGCCCGCCGTCCACAGGATCCACAGCACCGATGACGACGATGAACCTCTCAATGACCTGGGATCGCCCCGAGAACGGCACCGAAACCGCGCGCCGCAGCCGGCC
>NZ_DASSMH010000061.1:0-2986 GCF_035688975.1 Intrasporangium sp.
GCCAACGAGGCGTTCGCCCTCTTCGCCGACGGCACGCTCGCCAGGGTCCTCATCACCGCTGACCCACCCTGGCACCGGCCGCCGAAGGCCGGCCCGTCCATGAACGTCACCCGCACGGTCGACGGCGTCCGTGTCGGTGTCGTCGGCGCTGCCATCCTGACCGGCGCCGCCACCCCAACGCGACAATGAGGGCATGGGGCAGGGTTCGGACGACACCGTCTCGTTCCGGCTGTGGCCGCCGGTCGCGATCGGCGCGCCTCTGCTCCTTGGCTGGATGGCCACGCTGCTCTGGGGTGACCCGCTCGACCTCGGCGGATGGCGGGTCCCGCTCGGCTGGGCGCTGGTGCTGTTCTTCGTCGGCTGCAACGGCTGGTCGCTGTGGCTGTTCCACCGGCACGAGACCGGGCTGCTTCCCGGGCAGGCGACACACGCCATCATCGAGGAGGGGCCATACCGCCACTCCCGTAACCCCTTGTACGTCGGCCTGCTCGCGCTCTACCTCGGGCTGGCCTTGCTGACGCCCACCATCTGGGGACTCGTACTCTTCCCGGCCGCGGTGCTGCTCGTCCTCTGGGGGGCGATTCGCCCCGAGGAGCGGTTCCTGCACGAGCGGTTCGGTGCTCCGTACGACGACTACAAGCGCCGGGTGCGCCGCTGGTTCTGACTGCCGGCCCGTATGCCGGTCGGCGCGACCTCCACATGACTGCGCGAGTGCAACCCGGACCGGGTCAGGGCCGTTGCGGTCGACCGGCGAACGCACTCCCCGTCGGCGATCTGCTGCGTATGCCGCGCGCCCGAGAGGTCGCCGTTTGAGAGCCGTTCGATTCCGATGATGGCCACTCGTGCCACGATCTTGGCGTCGAGCTGTCGTTTTCGAGGCACGCCGTTCGTCTTACGTCGCAACCACCCGAAACCACGAGGAGGAGCTCATGAAGTACGTCATGGTGATCTACCAAGGCGACGCGCTCGAGCGGCAGGCCGCGCTGTCCGAGGAGGAGCAGCGGCAGGTTCAGGCCGACTACCAGCGGATCAACGAGACGCCCGGCGTCACGACAATGCCGCCGATGGGACTCCCGCAGAACGCGACGACGGTCCGAGTCGAGGGTGGCAAGACCCTGACAACCGACGGACCCTTCGTCGGCATGAAAGAAGCCGTGGGCGGCTTGTTCATCCTCGAGGCCGAGGACCTCGACGCGGCGATCGAAGTTGCGGCCCGAGTCCCGGCAGCGCGTTACGGTGGTGCCGTTGAGATCCGACCCTCCGAGGTGTATTGGTAGCGACGCTCGAGCAGGCCTTCCGCGAGGAATGGGGCCGCGTGCTTGCCACCCTGATCGGCTTCCTCGGTGACTTTGACCTTGCCGAGGAAGCCGCACAGGAAGCCTTTGCGACGGCCGCCGACCGATGGCCACGCGACGGCGTACCGACCAACCCGCGCGCCTGGTTGATCACGACTGCTCGGAACCGAGCCACGGACCGCATCCGCCGCGACCGGACCCTTGCCGCCAAGCTCGACCTGCTCGTTGCTGACCATCGTGTCGAGGCGCCGATGAACACCACGAGGTTCCCTGACGAGCGCCTGGAGCTCCTCTTCACCTGCTGTCACCCGGCGCTCGCCATCGACGCACAGGTGGCGCTCACCCTGCGCGCTCTGGGCGGGCTGACCACCGGCGAGATTGCCCGCGCCTTCCTCGTGCCGGAACGCACGATGGCGCAACGGCTGGTGCGCGCCAAGCGCAAGATCAAGGCAGCGAAGATCCCGTTTCGGGTACCACCGGCTCACCTGCTCCGCAAACGCCTCGACGCCGTTCTCGCCGTCGTCTACCTGATCTTCAACGAGGGCTACGGCGGCCGCCGTGAGCTCGCGGCAGAGGCCATCTGGCTGGCGCGCGCGCTCACCGACCTGCTGCCCGACGACGCCGAGGTTCACGGGCTGCTGGCGATGATGCTCTTGCATGACTCTCGCCACGAGGCCCGGTTTCGCGGCGGCGAGCTGGTGTTGCTGAGCGATCAGGACCGATCACGGTGGAACTCGACGCAGATCGCAGCCGGGCGCGCCGAGCTCGAGCGCGGGCTGGCGCTGGGGGGCCGCGGGCCGTATCTCCTGCAGGCCGCCATCGCGTCGTTGCACGCCGAGCTGCCGTGCGACTGGGCGCAGATCGCCGAGCTATACGGCGAGCTGGGCCGCCTGACCGGCTCGCCCGTCGTGGAGTTGAACCGCGCCATCGCCATCGCCATCGCCGAGACCGAAGGCCCAGAGGCCGGGCTGCGTATCGTCGACGGGCTCGCCCTGCCCGACTTCCGCTACCTGCACTCGACGAGAGCGGAGCTCCTGCGGCGCCTCGGAAGGACCGACGAGGCGCGCGCGGCCTATCGACGTGCCATGGAACTCACCGACGAGGGCGCCGAACGCCGCTTCCTCGAACGCCGACTGACAGAACTGGCAGCCTCCCGCCCCGGGTGACGACGATCCGCGCACCACGCCGGGGACCCTCGCCTCTGTCAGGACAGGCACGGTGAGCCGAGTGTGGTTGGGGATGGGGCCGGTGGTGACGACCCGGCCGCCGTCGTGGCTCTCGCTGGACCACACCTCGATCCACTCACCAGCGGGAAGGTAGGTCGACCAGGTGGTCGCACCTTCCCGAGTCACGGGGTTGTGGCGGGCCCCGGGAGCTCGCCTCCTCGTATGCCGTGGCTGCCGGGATCTTCGCCGCCAGACGCGCTCCTCCCGGCGCGACCGGCGGCGTCGCTCAGGACGTAGTGGGCGTGGCGAGCGCGTGCGCGGTGGTGACGATGCCCACCACGGTTTCGAGCTCGTCGGCGGTCCGCGCTCCGAAGAGCATCACGAAGCCCGGAGCCAGCCTCATCCCTGCCCAGGGGTGCGGTGTGCCCCAACCGCGCACGACCAGATCGGCCGCGAGCGGTGCGGGCAGGGCGAGGTGGAGCGAGCCGTCGTACTCCGGGTGCAGGTGGGCGAACTCCCCGACCT
>NZ_DASSMH010000062.1:0-29369 GCF_035688975.1 Intrasporangium sp.
CACCATCTTCCGGGACGGCGCGGCAACGTCGGCGCCGGCCTCTCACGAGACGCTCTCCGCCGCGCTGCGGGACCCGGAGACCCTCGTGTGGCTCGACCTCGAGGAGGCCGACAAGGACCACATCGCGTGGGTGGCGCAGGAGTTCTCGCTGCAAGCGACCGAGGTCGAGGATGCCCTGGCCCTGCATGAGCGGCCCAAGGTCTCCCGTCACGGCGAGCACGTCTTCTTCACGGCATACGCAACCTCCCTGCGCGACGGCACCGCGCCTCCGGACGGCGGGGACCGGCTCGAGCTCAGCCGGATCTCCGGCTTCGTGCTGCCCAGTGCGCTCATCACGATCCGCGACGCGGCGTTCCCCATCGAGCGGGTGCAGCGGTCCTGGGAGGACAACGCCGACCTGCTGCGCCATGGCCCCGTCGCGCTCGTGCACGGCCTGCTCGACGCTGTCGTCGACGGGCACTTCGAGACGATCCAGTGCTTCGACGACGAGATCGAGAGCCTGGAGGACGTGCTCTTCGAGGAGCGCCGCACGGGGCGGGGCTTCCTGCGGCGGGTCTACCGGGTGCGCAAGGACATCGTCGCGCTGCGCCGGGTCGTGCTGCCGATGCGTGAGCTCGTCAACGGGATGCTGCGCCACCACCCTCCGACCGGCAGCGAGCTCGACGGGTGGTTCGACGACCTCTACGACCACGTGCTGCGAGCCTCGGAGTGGACCGAGTCGCTGCGCGACATGGTGACCTCGATCTTCGAGACGAACCTCTCGCTCCAGGACGCCCGCCTCAACTCCATCATGAAGCAGCTCGCCGCGTGGGCCGCCATCATCGCCGTGCCGACCGCGGTCACCGGCTGGTTCGGCCAGAACGTGCCCTATCCCGGTTTCCAGCAGCCCGCCGGCCTGTGGCTGAGCGTCGTGCTGATCGTCGGGATGTCGATCGGGCTGTATGCGGTGTTTCGGCGCCGGGGCTGGATCTAGAGGCCGTATGCCGTCCACTTCCTCTTCGGTCGTGGTGCCCACGGGGACGCGGCTGTCGGTGGCGGCGCCCCTCTCGCGGGAGCGGTCCGTGGGGGGCCGACTTTGGGCTGGCGTGGCCGCCCCGGCCGGTTGGGGATTCCGCGCGGGGGTCCGCTATAGTTCCACGAGTTGTGCCCGGCCAGGTAGCTCAGTTGGTACGAGCGTCCGACTGAAAATCGGAAGGTCGGCGGTTCGACCCCGCCCCTGGCCACCACCCAAAACCGCAGGTCAGCGCTTTGCGCGGCCTGCGGTCGTGCATCCAGAGGGTCGTTGACACAAGTAATTGACACCAACGCGGGGCGGACAGCGGGGCCGAAAAGTGTCATGCCAGACGCTCCCTGAGCAGGCCCATTGCCTTGCGCTTCTCCTCCAGCGAGGTGTGCGCGTAGATGGTTATCGTGACGTCGATGGCACTGTGGCCGGCGATCTCCTGGACGATGTGCGGGGCCACCCCCCTCGTTGAGCAGCAAGTGACGCACGTATGGGCGCAGGTCGTGGAACCGCGGCCGCGGCTCGGGCTGAGCCTGCCCCGGGCGGATTCCAGCTACGGCCCGGGTCGGGCCGTCCCCTGGGATAAGAGAGGCGCTTTGTCGCTGACCTGCCCCGGGAACTCGGACACCGCCCAGAAAGCGCTCTAGGCCTCTGGTCGGACGACTCTCAGCGCTGGCTTGCTGGGTCGGCGAGGGTCGGCAGGCAGCCGACTCCACACCTGAGGTTCGCCCAATGCGACGGGATGTTGGGCGGCCGGCAGCACGTCCATGAACAGAGCAATCGTCTCGCCGATGCCTGTCGCAGCCGGAGCCACGATGCCGTGATGACGCAGCTGGTGCGCGACGAGCGCGACCTGTTGGCACTTGGCGTAAGCCTGGGGGTCATTCGTGGGTGAGGTGAGGTCCTGGATGGTGAGCCCAGCGCGGGCGCGCGCTCCGGCTGGACGCAGGTCAAGCAGATTGTTGACGTCGAGCGAGCATGTCACCAGAGTGCGTGGCTGGAGCGCGGCCAGGAATCGTTCTCGGTCGTCTACGGAGTCGAACTCGATGGGGTCGACCAGGTGGCGGTAGGCCTCCACGACAACGGACGCCGTTGGGCGTCCGAGGTAGAGGACTGGGAACCCGCATTTGGTTCCCCATCGCCCGTTGGCCTGTCGGCCCTCGAGGGCTCTTGCGGCGTAAGACGTTGCCACGTGGCGTTGCCACTCGCCGCGTTCGCAGGAGCGCTCCAGCTCCGCCAGGCGAGCGGCAAGGCCGTCCATGTCACATGCCCCCAACTATGCGCTGAACCTCTTCGAGGACCTCATCGATCTGGCCGGCACCGAGCAGGTCGAGCGGCCGCCGACCGTTCAGGTTGCGGTTGCGCGACTGGAGCCAGATGTGGATGCCCTCGTCGGTATACACCTCGCGCAGTTCGCCCACCAGGTACACCAGATCAAGGACGCGCCTGACCGCGTCCCCGCGGGGCTTGGTTTGACCGCTCGACCAGTTCTGGACCGTCCGCTCGGACGCGCCCACAGCCAGGGCGAAGTCACTCCGCGGGATCACCGTCTCGGTGACGTCGTCGACCAGCCTCATGAACGACACATTGTCTTGCTTAGCCATATGCGGGCTTGCCGTCTGCTTGATCTCCGCGCGGTTCACCATGCTGCAGATACTATGCCTCCGATCCTTCGTGTCAACTACCAAGGTACTTGCCGCTTGAGTTGCCTACAATGTTACGCTACTCCTGGGTAGTGCATCAGACGGAGGCATGGACATGGCTGAACTGCTGATCCGGGTCGGAACGCAGGATGCTGCGCTGATCGAACGCGTGTTGCAGGACAACGAGGCGCGCCCCGACCGGGTGGTCGTCGATGCGCACGTTGCGAAAGCGCAGCCACGGATCAGAGCTGTCGCGCTGGCGGCCGGAATCCCGTTCATCATCGATCCCCAGACGCACTACCTGCAGGACTACCAGCACCCGGCCGACCCGTGGGCATCACTGCCGTTCGCACAAGGCCACATCCTGACGCCGGCCGACTTGATGCGCCCGAAGGCGGCCGCCGACCTGGCCGCCGCTGTAATCGATTACCAGGTGGAGCACGACGCCACCGCGATCGTCCTCCCGTACGTGCACATCGAGAGAGTCGACCGCGGCTGGATACAGGTGCAGCGGGCGCTCTGGAACGCCTCCGCCGAACACATAAGGAAACAAGGGCTGCGGCTGCCAGCTATCGCCGTCATAGCCCTGGGCTGGCGGCTCCTCGACCGCACGACATGGCCGGAAGGACTGGCCCGCCTCCTTCGCACGCTGAAGCGCGTAGCTCCCACGGAGGTGGCCTTGGCTGCCTCCAAGGTCGACGCCGGGGTACACCCCGATGCCCGGCTGGTCACGATGATCGCCACGATCCGGCGCATAGCCAAGCTTGCCCCCGTCATCGCGTGGCAGCAGGGCGTCCTCGGTGAGGCCGCGGTGGCCGGCGGCGCCCTCGGATACGAGTGCGGCATCGGATGGCGTGAGCGCTGCGACCTTCCCTCCTCGATGAGCCAGCACCGGCGGCCTCCATCCGGGTTCGGACCGCGGCCCGTGTACCTGTCTGCGCTCGGACGGAGCCTGCCCAAGCGCTACGTCGAAGCCGTTATCGCAAACCACCGCCTCGCGGCCGAACTGACCTGCACGAACTTCTCGTGCTGCCCACAGGGCAGAGATGCCCTCCTGAGTGACATGCGAAGCCACGCGATCAGGGCTCGACGTGGGGCGCTGACCCGGGTGTCGGCGCCAGCGTCGCCGGCGTGGAGATGGCAACAGGTCGCCGCCGACGCCGAAGCTCGGCTCGACCTTGCGGAGCGGGTGAACAAGTACGCCGAACGCGCTGGACTCAACGTCAAGGTGCCGACCGAAACCCTTCGCGCAGTCCTCACAGTCGCCGACAACAGACGTCGTACCATCTCGCGTCGACCGGCTGCATGAGCTCCCGCCTCCGGAATGGTCGCCCGGACAACGCACCGATCGGTGGCATGCTGATCGCATGACAGCTGCTCCGATTCCGCGGACGCCTCCCACAGCGGTGCGATGTGCATTACGTCAGGAGGTCGGATTCGGCTGCCCGGTGGAGGATTGCGCGAACCCATACCTCGAGTACCACCACTTCGATCCGCCGTGGAGCGTTCAGCACCACCATGACCCGACTCGAATGATTGCGCTTTGTGCAACACACCATGCCAAGGCACATGCCTGGACGGTCGATCAGGTGCGCGAACTAAAGGCGCAAGGCATCCTGCGCGCGAGAGTCGTGCAGGCCGGTTCGAGTGGATGCGGGAGGACGTCCTCGCGGTCATCGGGGCCAACTACTACTACGAGACGCCAAACATGGTGGTCTTCAGAGGAAAGCCACTCATCTGGTTCGAGCGCGACGACAACAACCGGATGCTCCTGAACCTTGACATGCCAACCACGTCCGGGGAGCCGCGAACCCTGCTCGTCCGTAACGACTGGATCATTCAGGGAAAACCAAGCGACGTCGAAAGCCCACCGAGCGGCTCGAGCCTGCGAGTGCGATATAGCAACGGCGATGACGTGTCGGTTTGCTTCCGCGAGTGGGCTGACCCGCAGAGGCTGGGTGCTGCGCATCCTGTCGCGCTCCGACTCGACAGCGAACTCCGTTTTCCCCTGATCACGGCGGAGGTGGCTCTTGAAGTCGGCGGAACTGGCATGTCGTTTGGCCCGCGCGCGACCAGTCTGGGAGGCATCACCATGACGGACTGCGTCATGAGCCGGTGTGGTGCGGGGCTTGTATTCGGTTAGCCGAGTCCGAGCGCCGGCGCACGTATGCACTTATTTGCCACATTCTGCGCGGATCGCGGGCGGTCGCTTAGGCTCAAACCACTGAGGTTTTCTGGCTCATCACAGTTGAGGGTGTAGCGGGCCTCCGAGCGTCGGTGCCTTTGTAGCGGTCGAGGTCTCCGGAAGATCAAGGTTCCTACACCGCCCATCTGGAAGACCTCGACGTGCCTGACGCTACCTTCGCTCGCCCTGACCTGACCACCTCCACTCGAGCGCCACGGCTGGCTCTTGTCACGCCCCGTGACCACCGTCATGCTCGACAGGAGCACGAGGCGTGCTCTCCGTCTAGCCATGAACTGAGGTGGCGACCATGAACGAGGCGCCTGGATTGCGCGTGGATGCGCTCAAGCCCCATCTGAAAGCGATTCTCGACGAGGTGCGGCGCGCGGGACCAGAGGCGTCGCGAGACGCCAGGCGGATGATTGACGCCGAGTTCTTGGAACGCCGGAAGGCCGAGTACGGCGGGGAATTGGCGTCCGACAGTTCCGCCTCCGTGGCCATGTCGTGCGCCGGGTTGTACACGCTGTCGGCGGTCGCCCTCCAGATCTACCACGACACCGACGAGGTCCAGTACTTGCTTGACGCCGCGGACTACTATCTCGCCGCGAAGGCCCAAGGGTGTAACGATCACGACTGACGAGTGCGCGCTCGATCCGACCCAAGGCCACGGGCGCGCATATCCGGGAGCCCTAGTGAAGGGGCTGAGACGGAACGTTGTACGGAGTGATGACATTGATCTGAGACGGGATCGATTCGATAGGTCCGTCGATGGCGCCGCTCGCCTGCATGATCACCTGACAGGCTCGACGCATGTCCTGACGAAGGTCGTGGTGCAGCACGGCGGTGATCTTCCGGTCCTGGATCAGTGACAGGTTGTCTCGGTCCAGATCGTGCGCGATGAAGGCTCGGCACTCACGGTCCACGAAGTCGAAGGCGTCAAGAATGGCCCTGTTTCCGCCCCCGATGGAGTAGACCGCGGCAATGTCGGGATGCTGGCGCAGGATGGAAACGGTCTGGTTGCGCACGGCCACGTCGAGGCCGTCGGTGTCGGTGGTTTCGACCAGTGTGCGTCCACGTGCTCGCTCTCGCATCGTTGTCCGGAAGCCCATCTCGCGCTCTTCCTCACCGCGAAAAGCACTGCGGCTCAACGCCATCAGGATCGCGTCGTGGTCATTCGTGAGCCACTGGTCGAGGAGGTATGCCGCGGTCGCACCGGCCGCGCGGTTGTCGATGCCCACGTAGGCGACACGTTGGCTGAGGGGAATGTCGGTGACCAGGGTGACGACCGGAATCCCAGCGTCATGCAGCCGTCCGATCGCGTCGATGATCTCCGGCTCGTCCGGGGCCTTGAGGATGACTCCCATGGATCCGCGTTGGCGGATCCCCTCGAGAGCCTTGGCCAGCTCGCCCGGGCGCGCCGTCTCCCGGAAGTCGAACCTCGACCTCACCACCGCCGGCCGGAGCATGGGCAGCTCCAGTTCCAGCGCGGCCTTGACGGCGGCGGAGAACCGGTCAGGCGTCTGCATGACGAGGTCGACGAGAAACGTGCGGCCGGTGAGCCGAAGCTGGCTGCGCTGCCGGTCGAGATCGGCGATGGCCTGCGCGACGTTTGCCGCGGTGCTGGACCGCACACCGGGCCGCTTGTTCAGGACGCGGTCGACCGTCGCCTCGCTGAGGCCGGACTGGCGAGCGATCTCCCGGATCGGATATGGGTGCGGCATACACCCATCATGACGGATTGCTGAGGGGTGGCGCGACGCGTTCCTGCCCGGCACGCTCCTAGGTTGCCTCGACCGCGGCCTGATCTTGATGGGTTTTTGATGGTTGCCCACCGCTTGACCGGCGGCAGCGCCACCCGTCACGCTGAGACCACGTGACCGGCCTCGTGCGAGTGAACAGCCCAGCTGGTCCGCCCTCAACGACGACGGATGGAGTCCAGCGTGAAGCTGTTGATCGGTGGCCAGTGGGCCGAGGCCGCGTCGGGCCGTCGTGAGGATGTGACGTCGCCCTTCGACGGGTCGGTCGTCGAGTCCGTTTCCCTGGCGGGACTTGAGGATGTCGACGCCGCGCTCGCCGCGGCAGCCGAGGGGGCCAAGACGTGGCGGCGCACCCCGGCCCATCAGCGGATGCAGATCCTGTTGAAGGCTGCTGCCCTGGCTGACGAGCGGGCCGAGGCGATCGCGCTGACCATCAGCGCGGAGGCCGGCAAGGCCATCACCGAGGCGCGCGGTGAGGCGTCCCGCTCGGGTGAGCTGATCCGCCTGGCGGCGTTCGAGGGCACCCAGCTCTACGGCGACTCCTTGCCGCTGGACGCCAACCCGGGAACCGGGTTCGACAAGGTGGGCTTCACGGTCCGCCAGCCGGTCGGGGTGGTCGTGGCGATCACTCCGTTCAACTACCCCTCCCTGCTGGTGCTGCACAAGGTCGCGCCGGCCCTGGCGGCCGGGAACGCCGTGGTGCTCAAGCCGGCGCGCACCACACCGCTGACGGCTCTCGCGCTCGCGGCGTGCTTCCTCGACGCCGGCCTTCCCGAGGGTGTCCTGTCGGTGCTGACCGGCGCCGGCGGAGAGCTCGGCGACGCCCTGGTCGCGGACCCCAGGGTGGACAAGATCTCGTTCACGGGATCGACGGCCACGGGCACGCGCATCACTCAGCGGGCCGGGGTGAAGAAGCTCTCCCTCGAGCTGGGCGCTTCCTGCCCGGTGGTCGTGTTGCCCGACGCGGACATCGAGGCCGCCGCCGCCGCGGTCGCTCTCGGAGGGTTCGTCAACGCAGGGCAGGTGTGCATCTCCGTGCAGCGAGTGATCACCCACCCGAAGATCGCCGGCGACTTCCTCGACGCCCTGGTCCCGCGAGTGCAGCAGATCAGCACCGGGAACCCCGGTTCCGCCGAGACCCGCATGGGCACCCTGATCACCCCGCAGGAGGCCGAACGGGTCGAACGCGCGATCCACGCCGCCGTGCAGGATGGGGCCACCCTCCTGACCGGTGGAGAGCGCGACGGCGCCGTCATGACCCCAGCGGTGGTCTCCGATGTCGACCCCGACTCGCCGTTCAGCCAGGAGGAGCTGTTCGGGCCTGCGGTCGCGGTGTCGACGGCAGCGGACTGGCAGTCCGCGATCGCGCAGGCCAACGGCACGGCATACGGGCTGGGCGCCGGGATCTTCACCTCGGACGTCTCTGGTGCGGTGCGGGCCATCCGGGAGATCGACGCCGGCACCATCCATATCAACTGGACCCCGCTCTGGCGCGCCGACCTCATGCCCTACGGCGGCTTGAAGGGCAGCGGCATCGGCAAGGAGGGCCCGCGTTCCGCGGTCGCCGAGATGACCGATGTGAAGACGGTCATCCTGCACGGCCGTCCCTGGTAGCGGACGAGCCTGACCCCAAACGAATCTGGCGCCTCTGGCCGCGACCGTGGCGGTCTCCAGCCGCCTCCCGTTCTGCCCGAAATCCTTCCCCCAGAAAGAGCCCGGACGATGACCGCAGCACCCACCATCCGACTGACCGTCGCACAGGCCGTGGTGACCTACCTGTCCCGGCAGTACTCCGTCGCCGACGGCCAGCGCCGCCGACTGATCCCCGCCACCCTTGGCATCTTCGGTCACGGCAACGTGGCCGGCCTGGGTCAGGCGCTGGACCAGCTGAACGAGACGATGCCGTTCATCCAGGGCCGCAACGAACAAGCCCTGGTGCACGCGGCGGTCGGCTACGCCAAGCACTCCCGTCGACGCGCCACCCTTGCCGTGACCGCGTCGATCGGTCCCGGCGCGACGAACCTGGCGACCGGCGCCGCGCTCGCCACCGTGAACCGGCTCCCGGTGCTGCTGCTGCCGGGTGACACCTATGCCACCCGCCATCAGGGACCGGTGCTGCAGCAGCTGCAGCACCCGGTCGGTGCCGACCTGACCGTCAACGACATCTTCCGGCCGATCAGCCGGTTCTTCGACCGGATCACCCGCCCCGAGCAACTGCTGACCGCGTTGCCGGCCGCGATCCGCACCCTGGTCGACCCGGTCGAGACCGGCGCCGTGGTGCTGTCCCTGCCGCAGGACGTGCAGTCTCACGCCTATGACTTCCCAGCCGCGTTCTTCACCGAGCGGGACTGGGTGATCCGTCGACCCGCCCCGGACGCCGACGAGGTCGCCGCGGTCGCAGCGCTGCTCGCCTCGGCGAAGAAGCCCATCATCATCGCCGGTGGTGGGGTGATCTACTCCGACGCCACCGCCGAGCTCGAGGGGCTCGCCGCCGCTATCGGGGCGCCTGTCGCCGAGACCTTCGGCGGCAAGGGCGCGGTGCAGACGGCCGCGTGGTGGCAGGTCGGCGGCATTGGGCTGGAAGGAAGTCCGGCCACCAACACCCTGGCGAACGAGGCCGACGTGGTGCTCACGGTCGGGTCCCGGTTGACCGACTTCGCCACCGGCTCGCACTCGATCTTCGCCAACCCGGAGGTGCGCTTCGCCAGCATCAACGTCAACGTGCACGACGCCGACCGGCTGGGCGCCACCGGCATCGTCAGCGACGCCAAGCGCGGCCTCGCCGCCCTCACCGAGTCGATCACCCGGCTCGGCGTGCCGGCCGACCCGCAGTGGCGGTCCCGGGTCGAGGAACTTGCCGACGCGTGGGCGATCGAGCGGGCGGACGCACTTGACCCTGACCAGTTGTTCGACAAGGCGGCGGTCGACGCCGATTCCGATGTCGTCACCACGACGGACGCCGTCCTGACCCAAGGTCAGGTCATCGGTGTCCTGCAGGAACACGCCCGTCCCGGTGACGTCATCGTCGCTGCGGCCGGCGGCCCGCCCGGCGACCTGCAGAAGGTGTGGGACGCCACCGGCGGACGGACCTGCCACCTGGAGTTCGGGTTCTCCTGCATGGGCTACGAGATCCCCGCGGCGATGGGGGTCCGGATGGCGCACCCCGACCCCTCGGCCCGGGTCACCGCCTTCCTGGGCGACGGGACGTTCCTCATGGCACCCACCGAGCTGGTCACCGCGGCGCAGGAGGGCCTGCCCATCACCGTGGTGATCCCCGAGAACCACGGGTACCAGGTGATCCACCGGTTGCAGATGTTCCGCAGCGGCCGCGAGTTCGGCAACGAGTTCCGCTACCGCACGCGGCCGCTGGAGCTGGCCGACGCCGCCGAGGTGCAGGCGGCGGCACGCCTGGGCGGCGACTACCTGTCCGTCGACCTGGCGCAGGTCGCCGCCGGCCTGGGCGCCACCGCGTTGCGGGCCGACACCGCCGACGCTCTGCGCCAGGCCCTGGACGACACCCGCGGGCACCAGGGCACCGTCGTCATCGTGGTCCAGGTCATCCCGCACGCCGACCTCCCCGGCGCGGGGGTGTGGTGGGACGTCGCCCCGGCCGAGGTCTCCGAGGTCGCCACGGTCCCGCCGCTGCGCGCCGAGTACGAGCACGACCGCAGGACACAGCGGTGGTTCGGGTGAGCCCCACGCCTCCGAGCCCGCTGAACGGCGGAGCCCTGGCCCGGGCGGTGCGCAACGGGGACGCCACCGTGGGCACCTTCCTCGGCACCGCATCCGCAGTAACCGCCGAGGTCTGCGCCGCCGCCGGCTTCGACTGGCTGCTGCTCGACCTGGAGCACGGCGCAGGCGGCGAGGAGCAGGTCCGCGACGTCGTCCCCGCGGCCGGCGCGTACGGGGTGCCCACAGTGGTCCGGGTCGAGACCGATGCCCGGATCCGGATGGGCCGGGTGCTGGACGGCGGCGCCGCCGGGGTCATGTTGCCCCGCATGGACAATGCGCTGCAGGTCAGCCAGGCGCTGACCCATCTGCGGTTCCCGCCCCGCGGCGACCGTGGGGTGGCCACCTACAACCGCGCCTGCCGGTTCGGACTCGACCCCGGCGCCCTGGACCGGGCCGACGAGGAGATCCTCGTCGTCGCCCAGATCGAGTCGGCTGCCGCGGTCGCGGCCGCCGACGAGATCGCCGGTCTCGACGGTGTCGACGTGCTCTTCGTCGGCCCTCGGGATCTCAGCCACGACCTCGGGGTCCCCGGGGACACCACCGCCCCGGCCTTCGTCGAGGCCATCGAGAGCGTGCTGGCTGCCGGCCAGCGCCACGGCAAGGTCTGCGGCCTGCTCGTCAACGACGGCGCAGCCGCGGCTCAACGCCTCGAACAGGGCTGGAGCTTCGTGGCCATCGGCTCCGACTCCACCCTCCTCGCGGCGGCCGCCCGCGCGGCGCTGGGCCAGGCCCGCCAGCCGCACCCCCTCCACTGAACTCCTCTGGAAGAAGGCACATCGTCATGGTTGGACGCGTCACCGACAAGGGCATCACCGAGCTGGGTGTGGGCCTCATCAGCGTCGGCTGGATGGGCAAGCTGCACAGCCGCGCCTACCAGGCCGTGCCGCTGGTGTATCCCGAGCTGAACATCCGGCCGCGTCTGGTGCATGCCGCCGACACCGCCCCTGACCGGGTCGACTACGCCCGCGACGTCCTGGGCTACGACAAGGGCAGCACCGACTACCGCGCCGTGCTCGCCGACCCCGACGTCGACGTGGTCTCCATCTGCGCACCGAACCTGCTGCACCGCGAGATCGGTATCGCCGCGGCCCAGGCCGGAAAGCCCTTCTGGATCGAGAAGCCCGTCGGTCGCGATGCGGACGACACCGCCGCGGTCGCCGCGGCCGCCGCCGCGGCAGGTGTGACGACCTCCATCGGCTACAACTACCGGCACGCACCCGCGGTGGAACGCATCCGCGAGCTGATCGCGAACGGCGAGCTGGGCCGCATCACCAACGTCCGAGCAGTGTTCTTCAACGGGTACGCCTCTGAGCCCAACGGCGCGCTGTCCTGGCGCTTCAAGAAGGACCTCGCGGGCAGCGGTGCTCTCGGTGACCTGCTCAGCCACGTCGTCGACCTGATGCAGTACGTCGTCGGCCCGATCAGCGACGTCAGCGGGCTGCTCTCCACGGTGCACCAGCAGCGCCCGATCCTGCCGATGGGCCAGGCCACTCACTTCGCCGTGATCGAGGACGGCGAGCTCGGTGACGTGGAGAACGACGACTACGCGGCAGCCCTGGTGCGGTTCTCCGCGGACTCACCCGGCGCCGGCGCCGTCGGCACCCTCGAGGCCTCCCGGGTCATCGTCGGCCCCCAGTGCGGGCTGGCGTTCGAGGTCTACGGCACCGAGGGATCCGCGTCCTGGAACTTCGAGCGGATGAACGAGCTCAAGCTGGCCCTGGGCCGCACGGGCCCCAACCAGGGGTACGCCACCATCCTGGGCAACGCGTCCCAGGGCGACTACGCCGCGTTCCAACCGGGCCCGGGCAACAGCCTGGGCTACGACGACCTCAAGGTGATCGAGGCCAAGAAGTTCCTCGTCGCCGTCACCGGCGGGGAGCAGCGCAACTCCACCATCGAGGAGGCGCTCGCCGACGCCGAGGTCATCGCTGCCGCAGCGGCGTCAGCCATAGACGGGCAGTGGCACCACGTCCCGCCGGTTCCGGGGGCCACCTTCGGTCACGACCGGCACCCGGTGGTCAGCCATGCCTGACGTCGCCGATCTGCCGGTGGTGGTCGGCCTCGGCCCCGTCGACCCGGACCTGGTGGGCCCGGTCCTCGGTGGGCACTGCCGGTTCGTCGCGGACCCGACCGACGCGGATCTGGCACAGGCGCAGGGCGCCATCGCCCGGGCCGATGCCCTCGTCGACCACGAGCTGCTGGCTCGCACCCCGAACCTGCGGGTCGTGGCGCGCACCGGAGTGGGCGTCGAACGGGTCGATCTTGACGCCGCCACCGCCCGAGGCATCGCCGTGGTCATCACCCCGGGCGCCGGCACCACCGCGGTCGCCGAGGGCGCCATCGCCATGGCCCTGCATCTGGTGAAACGCCTCGGACGCCTCACCACCCTGGTGCGATCAGGCCACTGGGAGGCCCGCGGCAGCGTCTCCGTCGGTGACCTCGCCGGCTCGGTGCTCGGGGTGGTCGGCTATGGCCGCATCGGGCAGCGGGCGGCGTTCCTGGGCACCGCGCTCGGCATGAAGGTCCTGGCCTACGACCCCGGCAGCGAACCCCCGGCCGAGGTCCGCGGCGCGGACCTGCGAGACCTGGTCGGCCGCAGCGATGTGATCACCCTGCACCTGCCGCTGCTCGAGTCGACCCACCACCTAGTCGGGCCCGAGCTGCTGCGTCACGTCAAGCCCGGAGCCATCCTGGTCAACTGCGGTCGCGGCGGACTTCTCGACCTCGATGCGGCGTATGCCGCGTTGCGGGACGGCCGACTCGGCGGGGTGGGACTCGACGTCTTCGACCCCGAGCCTCCGGAGCATCACCCGATCTTCGACCACCCCGACGTCGTGCTCACCCCCCATCTGATGGGGTTGAGCCGGCGGGGCACCGCAGCCACGTTCGTCGATGCAGCGCAGGGCATCCTCGATGTGCTCGCCGGCCGCAAGCCCGCCGCGGTCGCAAACCCCGGCTGGGAGCAGCCGGCAACCCCGACGATCACCTCTCTGGAGACGACATGAAGGACCTGCTCACAGGCAAGGTCGTGCTGGTCAGCGGCGGCACGCAGGGCCTCGGCGCCGGCATCGCCCGGGCCGCCGCCCGCGAGGGCGCCAGCCTGGTCCTGTCCGGCCGCAACACCGACCGCGGCGAGGCGGTTGCCGCGCAGCTGCGGGACACCGGTGCCGACGCGCACTTCGTCCGCGCCGACATCGGCGACGTGGCGCAGGCTCAGGCCCCGGTCGCGGCGACCGTCGAGCGGCACGGGCGAATCGACTGTCTGGTCAACGCAGCCGGGCTCACCACCCGGGGCACGATGCTGGACACCACGCCCGAGCTGTTCGACCAGCACATCGCGGTGAACCTCCGAGCGCCGTTCTTCCTCATGCAGGCCGCGATCACCGACATGAAGCACCGGGGCGAACCAGGCACCATCGTCAACGTCATCTCCATCGACTCCCACGGCGGCCAGGCGTTTCTGGCGCCGTATGTTGCGGCGAAGGCGGGACTGGCGGGACTGACGAAGAATGCCGCCCACGCCCACCGCTGGGACCGGATCAGGATCAACGGCCTCAACATGGGGTGGTCGGCCACCGAGGGCGAGAACATCACCCAGCAGCAGACGCACGGCGCCGGCCACGACTGGCAGCAGCAGGCCGCGGCAGGGCTCCCCATGGGCAAGCTCGGACAGGTCGACGAGATCGCCGACTTCGTCGTCTTCCTGCTCTCCGACCGCAGCGGCGTGGTCACCGGGTCGGTCATCGACTGGGACCAGAACGTCATCGGCGGCCTCGGCTGATCGAACCCGTACTCACCATTCTCTGCCCCCAGCCCCATTGAGGAGAACACCATGCGCCTTGGCCTGATCGGTCTCGGCAGGATCGGCTCGTTTCACGCCGACACCTTGTCCCGACTCCCCGCCGTCGACTCGCTCGTCGTCACGGATGCCGTCCCCGCCACGACCAAAGCGGTCGCGGAACGGGTCGGTGCGCAGGTGGCCGACACCCCCGAGAGCCTCATCGGCAGCGGGGTCGACGCCATCGTCATCGCCGCCGCCACCAACGCTCACACGCAGCTGATCAGGGCCGGGGTCGACGCAGGAATCCCGGTGTTCTGCGAGAAGCCGCTGTCCGGCGACCTCGCGGAAGCGGCGCTCATCGCCCGATACGTCACCGACAGCGGCATACCGGTGCAGGTCGGCTACCCGCGCCGCTTCGACCCCGCGTTCAGCGCGGCCCGGGCCGCGGTGGCAACCGGGGAGCTCGGCTGGGTCCACACGGTGCGGTCCACCACCTTGGACCCTGCGCCCGCCCCCCGCGAGTACATCGAGACCTCCGGCGGGATCTTCCGGGACTGCAGCGTGCACGACTTCGACACCGTCAGGTGGGTCACCGGCCGCGAGGTGGTGGAGGTCTACGCCACGGGGAGCGCCAAGGGTGCCGACTTCTTCGCCGAGTTCGGCGACGTCGCGACAGCTGCCACGGTGCTGACCTTCGACGACGGTGCCACTGCCGTGGTGTCGAACACCCGGTACAACGCGCGCGGCTACGACGTCCGACTGGAGCTGCACGGCACCGATGACAGCGTTGCCGCTGGCTGGAGCGACACCACTCCCCTGCGCAACCTCGAGCCGGGAGTCACCTGGCCGGCGGGCCCACCGGCCACCTTCTTCATGGACCGGCTCACCAGCGCCTTCTACGCCGAGCTCGAGGTGTTCACCGAAGTCGTTGCGGGGCAGCGCAAGTCGCCGTGCACCGTCGATGACGCCCTGGCCGTTGCCTTCATCGCAGAGGCCGCCACCCTGTCCCTGAAAGAGCACCGTCCCGTGCAGATCGACGAGGTAAGACAGCCATGACCGACCCCACCCAGCCCGCAGGTCCCCCTGCGGCCACCACCCAGAGCAGGATCGCCGGCGCACCCATCTCCTGGGGAGTCTGCGAGGTGCCGAACTGGGGCTACCAGCTGACCCCGCAGCGCGTGCTCGCCGAGATGCAGGACGTGGGCCTGTCCGCCACCGAGCTCGGTCCGGACGGCTTCCTCCCGGCTGACCCCCAGCAGATGGCCACGGTGCTCGCGGCCCACCAGCTGACCGCGGTCGGTGGCTTCACGCCGGTGCTGATGCACCAGCCCGGTCACGACCCGCTGCCCGAGATCAGCCGGATCCTCACCGGCTACGACGCCACCCATGCCGAGGTGCTCGTGCTGTCCGCGGTCTCGGGGCTCGACGGCTACGACGCCCGGCCGACCCTGGACGAGGACGGCTGGCGGCGACTGCTGGACAACCTGGACCGGATCACCCGCCTGGCGGCAGAGCACGGGGTGCGCGCGGTGCTCCACCCGCACGTCGGCACCATGGTCGAGTCCGGGCCCGAGGTCCAGCGGGTCCTGGAGGGATCCTCCATCGCCCTGTGCCTCGACACCGGGCACCTGCTGATCGGGGGGACCGACCCGGCCGAGCTGACCCGACAGTCGCCGGACCGCGTCGCCCACACCCACCTCAAGGACGTGGACAACAGCATCGCGCAGAAGGTTCGCGCCGGCCGGCTCACCTACACCGAGGCGGTCGCCCAAGGGATGTACCGGCCCCTGGGCACCGGGGACGTCGACGTCGCCGCCATCGTGACGACGCTTCAGGGCAATGGCTACGACGGGTGGTACACCCTGGAGCAGGACACCATCCTCACCGAGGAGCCTCGTGGCGAGGGGCCGGTGCACGACGTACGGATCAGCGCCGACCACGTGCGCACCCTGATCAGCGCCTCGTCGGCACCCGAGTGAGGGACACATGGAACCCCTGAGGTTGGGCCTCCTCGGAGCCGCCCGCATCACCGACCTGGCCATCGTCAAGCCCGCGAAGACCACCGGCACCCGGCTGGTGGCCGTGGCGGCCCGCGACCGCGCGCGCGCCGCCACGTTCGCCGAGGCCCACGGCGTCGAGAAGGTGCACGAGTCCTACCTCGACGTCATCAACGACCCCGACGTGGAGGCCGTCTACAACCCGTTGGCCAACAGCCTGCACGCGCCGTGGAACCTGGCCGCACTCGCGGCGGGCAAGCACGTCTTCACCGAGAAGCCGTCGGCCAGCAACGCGGCGGAGGCGGAGGCGGTCGCGGCTGCGGCCAACGGCACCGACCGGCAGTTCTTCGAGGGGTTCCACTACCTCTGGCACCCGCTGGTGGAGCGACTCCACGCCATCCTCGCCAGCGGCGAGCTCGGTGAGCTGCGGCACGTCGAGACGGTGATGGACATGCCGGCCCCCGACGCCGGTGACCCCCGCTGGTCCCTGGAGCTGGCCGGAGGTGCCCTCATGGACCTCGGCTGCTACAGCCTGCACTCCATGCGCATCCTGGCCCCGTTCGCCGGGGGCGAACCCGAGCTGGTCAGCGCCACCGGGGGCGAACGGCAAGGCAGCCCCGGCGTCGACGAGTGGCTGACCGCCGAGCTGCAGTTTCCGAGCGGCGTCACCGGCACCGCCGGTTGCAACATGGCCAGCGACCACCACCAGATGAGTCACCGCCTGGTCGGCACCTCCGGGGAAGCGGTCATCAAGGACTTCGTCAACCCGCACCACGACGACCGGCTCGTCGTCACCACCCGCACGGGCAGCCGCACCGAGCACCTGGGCAGACGCTCCTCCTACACCTACCAGCTCGAGGCCTTCACCAGAGCGGTGCGCACCGGCGTGCGTGCCCGCACCGACGCGACGGATGCCGTCAAGACGATGCGCCTGATCGACCAGTGCTACGAAGCAGTCGGCCTGCACCCGCGGCCGGCCCACAGCGACGCCGAGAGTGACCACCGATGACGACGAACACCGACGAGCTGATGGCGACCTGCTGGACCAGCGCAGGCGACGCCGCGTCCGACCGGCCCGACCTGCGCAGCCCGCTGACCCTGCGCGAACGGATCGAGGCCGCGTCGTCGGCCGGCTTCTCGGGCTTCGGGCTGCTGTCGGACGACCTCCCGGCCGCCGTCGCGGCATACGGACTCGGCGGGATCCGCACGATGCTCGCCGACAACGGGATCGTCCACCTCGAGCTCGAGGGGATCCCGTACTGGTGGGACGACGGAGCCCACCGACAGGAGTCAGAACGCGTGCGGCACACCATGCTTGAGGCCGCCGAAGCCCTCGGCGCCCGTCACCTCAAGGTCACCCCCGACGGCGACGACGCCCCATGGGACCGCGGGCACTGGGCCGAGAAGTTCGCCGAGCTCGCGGCCCAGGCGCACGACGTCGGTGCCCGACTGGGGATCGAGTTCTTCCCGTGGTCGAACATCAAGACGCTGCACGACGGGCTGCGGCTCGTCGAGGACGCGGGCCACGAAGCGGGGGGTGTCGTCATCGACACCTGGCACATCGCGCGGGCGCACACGCCAACGGCCGACCTCGCGTCGGTGCCACTGCACCGCATCATCGGCGTGGAGCTGGACGACGCCGACGAGGACGTGGTCGGGACGCTCTTCGAGGACACCGTCCATCGCCGGCGGTACTGCGGCGAGGGCACATTCGACCTCACGGGCATGATCACGGCGCTGCGGACCGCCGGGTGGAACGGGCCCTGGGGCGTGGAGATCCTGTCCGAGGAACACCGGTCCACGCCCGTCGAGCAGGCGCTCGCCCGGGCCGCCGAGAGCGCCCGCACCGTGCTGGACCGCGCCACGTAGCTGAAGCGGTCGCCGGGACGAGGGGTCAGGCGGAGCCAGCCCTCACATCCTCACTGTCGAAGTGCAGGACTGCGGTGCTCACGTCGTCCTCGACGAGGTCGGTGTTGATGGCGATGGCTGCGGCTGACCCTTCTCCTGCGGCGGTGATGACCTGGGCGCGAGGGTTCGCCACGTTCCCG
The DNA here is from genome assembly GCF_035688975.1 of Intrasporangium sp. Lineage (GTDB taxonomy): Bacteria > Actinomycetota > Actinomycetes > Actinomycetales > Dermatophilaceae > CALMNV01. Next base: position 18,144 of record NZ_DASSMH010000062.1, read on the forward strand.
GCGACCCACAGGCCCGGAAGGCTGGTGGCGCCGTTGGGTCCGGTGACGACCCAGCCGTGCTCGTCGAGGTCGCAGCCGACATCGGCCAGCAGGGCGTGGTTGGGTACGAAGCGAGGCGGCACGAACAAGGCTTGCCGGGGGACGGTGCGGCCGTCGGCCATGGCAATCGCGGTCAGCTTGCCGCCCTCGACGACCACGCGTTCAACGCAGCCCTCGATGATGCCGATGGCCCTGACGACCAACTGGGAACGCTCCGCCGCGGTCAGCGTGCTCTCGGGGACGAACAGCACCAGGTCGCGTGTCCACTGCCGCACGATCTGGGCGTACCGAACGCTCTCGGGACCATTCCACAACACTGCGAGTTGCTGGTCCCGCACCTCCCAGCCGTGGCAGTACGGGCAGTGCAGGACGTCCTTGGCCCACCGTTCGGCGAGGCCGGGGACCTCAGGCAGTTCGTCGCGCAAGCCGGTGGTGACCAGGACCTTGCGCGCCTTGACCCGGTGCCCGTTGTCGAGGAGGGCCTGGAAGCCCGCCGGCCCGCAGGGGAACAGCTGGCTCACGGTACCGGCGGTGATGGTGGCGCCGTAGCCGGTCACCTCAGCCCGGCCCGCCGCGAGCAGCTCGGCTGGTGGCATGCCGTCGCGGGACAGGAACCCGTGCATGTGGGCGGCGGGCGCGTTGCGTGGGGCGCCCCCGTCTACGACCAGGACGGTGCGACGTGCCCGGGACAGGACCAGGGCGGCGGAGAGGCCGGCAGCTCCGCCGCCGATGACCAGGACGTCGTAGGTGTGCATGCGAGCACTGTGACCCCGTCCGGAGGGCGGTGCAATCATTGTTGCTGTTCCTGAAAAGTAGTGGGACCTGTTCGGCCCTCAGGGTGAACGCGTCCCAGTGACCGACGCGGCCTCGACCTCGTGCCTTCGCACCGTTGCCTGCCCGGAGGTGGGTCATCGAGGCGGCTGGGTCGCGCGTCACCTGTGCCGCCAGCGCTGCAGGCGCTGACGGGCAGCCTGGACGACCCGCTCGTAGCCCGGACGGGTCTTGGGCCAGGTTCGGCCTGACGACCGTCTCGCAGGCAGCCAAGACGCCACACGCTTGTCGGAAAGACGAGGCGCCGTTAGCCGTAGTGGTAGCGGCAGGCGGCGATTCTGACCTGGTCGGCAGAAGCCTTGTACACGAGGCGGTGTTCATCGGTGATCCGCCGGGACCAGTAGCCTGCGAAGTCATGCTTGAGCGCCTCGGGTTTACCGATGCCCTCGTTCCCGTTGCGCTGGATGTCGGTCAGGAGCAGGTTGATCCTCTTGAGGACCCTGCGGTCCTGTGCCTGCCACCAGAGGTAGTCCTCCCAAGCGTTCTCGTCCCAGACGAGCAGCACGTCAGTCGGTCTCGACCAGGTCGTGCGCGTCGCCGCGACCAGCCTCCAGACGTTCCATGGCATCAAGAAGGCGTCGCGCATTGGCCGGTGAACGCATCAGGTATGCCGTCTCGCGAAGAGACTCGTAGTCCTCGAGGGAGACGATGACGACCGGCTCGTGCCCCGCGCGGGTGACAATGACTTCCTCGCGGTCGTTCACGACGCCGTCGAGTACCTCGGCGTAGCGGGCCCGGGACTCTGTGTAGCTCATCGTCTTCATGGCGACCTCCTGTACGGAAAAATGTACGTCAGGACGCGACGCACCGCAATGGCCCCTCGCTGGCGATTCACTGGTCGGCCGAGGCGGAGGTCGACGACGGCAACTTGTGCCCGCGTCGACCCCAAGACACGAGAACCGACCTGGCCGCGGTTCCCGGCTCCTGACCGTGTCGCTACCCTGATCACCCTGGCGTCCAGGTGAAAGGCCCGCAGTGCTCGTCCTCCACGGCTTCTGGTCCACCGAACACGGGCTGTGCCTGTGGGCCGAGGACTCCGAGCGTGCTGTCACGAGTCGCAGCCAGGCCCTTCGGTCCGCACGGCCGCACCCTTTCGCCGCGCCTGCGGACGTCCTGGCCTCGATCCGGCCCGGCAAAGCGGGGGAGGCAACCCTGCGCCTTCCATCGCTGGCCAAGTCCCCGCTCGACTCCCCGGAGCTCGTGCGGGTCAACCCACGAGGCGCGCCCAAGGCCGAGCCCGTCCTGCTGGCCTGGCGGATCCCCACCATCCGTCTCGGCGCCTCCGAAGCGCTCGATTGGCTCGTCGGCCTCGACGACAGCCCCACACCGGGCAGCGACACCGAAGGACGGTATGGCGCGTCGACCCGCTACTTGGCCGAGCTGGCGACCTTCGCCTGCGAGCTGGTCGAACGCCGCCGGGTCCTACCGACGCTGTCCTTCGACGAGGCCGGCCCCGTGGCCCACTGGAGGCCCGTGCTGCAGGGTCCGGATGTCGTCGCCTTCGGCGAGCTCGTCGCCGCGATGCCTCCGGCGTGTCGAGCCGAGCCCGGCGCAGGCGACGCGTATCCCCTCGCGGCAGCCACGCTGCATACCCTTGTCGACGCCGCCATGCGGCAGGAGCTTCCACTCGACCTCAGCCTGGTGCCGTCGCGGCGCGGGCGGCGCCCCCGACAGCTACCGGCCAGCGAGGCGTGGCTCACCGCGCTCACCGCCGGCGATGGCCACTTCGACGCTGACGACGACGACCTTGCGGCCCTGAAGGCCGCCCTGCGGCCCTGGGACGAGGTCGGCACCGGCCAGGTCGGTCCGGCGCGGGCGACCTTCCGCCTTCGCGAGTGCGACCCGCAGCACGACGGGCACGACTGGCTCGAGGACGAAGCAGCAGCTGACGGCGGCCAAGCCGATGATGCTGCCGGCCACAAGGTCGCCGAGACCGCACCGACGACGTGGCGCCTGGAGTTCCTCCTCCAGTCGACGACGGACCCGAGCCTGCTCGTGCCAGCGGCACAGGCGTGGACCGACGACGGGAGCCTGCGCCGCTGGCTCGACCGCCCGCAGGAGCTGCTGCTCGGCGAGCTGGGCCGCGCCAGCCGGATCTACCCGCAGCTGGCCGCTGGACTGCGGCAAGCGGCGCCGGAGATGGTCGAGCTCGACGTCGAGGGCGCCTTCCACTTCCTGTCGGTCGCCGCCCCCGCGCTGGACGAGTCGGGCTTCGGGGTGCTGCTCCCGTCGTGGTGGGACCGGCGCCCCCGGCTGGGGCTCAAGGCCACGGCGAGCACCCCGAGCGACACACCGGTCACCGGAGGCACCTTCGGCCGCGACGCCCTGATGAACTTCCAGTGGCGGCTCGCCATCGGCGACGACACGCTGACCGACGACGAGATCGCCGCGCTGGCTGAGGCCAAGGCACCCCTTGTCCGGCTCCGCGGGCAGTGGGTCGCGGTCAACGCCGACCACCTCCGGCGGGGCATCGAGTTCCTCAACCAGCCGGCCAGGCCCAGGACCGCAGCCGAGGTGCTGGCGCTGGCCGCCGCCCATCCCGACGATCTCGACACCCCGCTGCCGGTCACGGGCGTCACCGCGGACGGCTGGCTGGGCGAGCTTCTCGCCGGCAGCCCACCCAGCACGTTGACGCCCGTCCATCCTCCCGAGTCCTTCACCGCAACGCTGCGTCCCTACCAGTCGCGCGGCCTGTCCTGGCTGGCCTACCTGGCGGCCTTGGGGCTCGGCGCGTGCCTCGCCGACGACATGGGCTTAGGCAAGACGGTCCAGCTGCTGGCTCTCGAGTCCGCGCACCGAGCCGCGAACCCCGACACGGGGCCCACACTGCTGCTCTGCCCGATGTCCCTCGTCGGCAACTGGGAGCGCGAGGCCGCCAAGTTCGCGCCCCAGCTGCGCGTCCATGCACACCATGGCCGCGACCGGCTCCGGGGCGATGCCCTGCGCGACCAGCTGGCCGCGACGGACCTCGTCGTCACGACCTACCCCACGGGCATCCGCGACATCGACGAGCTCGCCGACCTCTGCTGGCACCGCGTCGTGCTCGACGAGGCGCAGGCGATCAAGAACAGCCTGTCGCGGACGGCCAAGGCGACGAGACGGCTCCAGGCTCGCCACCGCGTGGCGCTCACCGGGACCCCGGTGGAGAACCGGCTCTCCGAGCTGTGGTCGATCATGGAATTCCTCAACCCCGGCCTGCTCGGGTCGTCAGAGCTCTTCCGCACCCGCTACGCCATACCCGTGGAACGGCACGGCGCCACAGAGCCGGCCGAGCGCCTGCGCACCGTGACCCAGCCCTACATCCTGCGCCGGCTCAAGACCGACCCGACCATCATCGACGACCTGCCCGAGAAGCTCGAGATGAAGGAGTACTGCCGCCTCACCGTCGAGCAAGCCTCTCTCTACCAGTCCATCGTGGACGACATGATGGACAGGATCGAGAACTCCCAGGGCATCGAGCGGCGCGGCAACGTGCTCGCCGCGATGACCAAGCTCAAGCAGGTGTGCAACCACCCCGCCCAGGTGCTCCACGACCGGTCCCCGGTCGGAACCCGCTCGGGCAAGGTCATCCGGCTCGAGGAGCTGCTCGAGGAGATCCTCGCCGAGGGCGACCGTGTCCTGTGCTTCACCCAGTACACCGAGTTCGCCGAGCTGCTGCTGCCCCACCTGTCCGCCCGGTTCGACACCGACGTCGCCTACCTGCACGGCGGCACGCCGAAGCAGCGGCGGGACGAGCTCGTGAGGCAGTTCCAGTCCGGCGAGGGCCCGCCGATCTTCCTGCTGTCGCTCAAGGCCGGCGGGACCGGCCTCAACCTCACCGCCGCGAACCACGTGATCCACCTGGACCGGTGGTGGAACCCGGCGGTGGAGAACCAGGCCACCGACCGGGCGTTCCGTATCGGGCAGCAGCGGCGCGTCCAGGTCCGCAAGTTCATCTGCACCGGCACCCTGGAGGAGAAGATCGACCAGCTGATCGAGGAGAAGATGGCCCTGGCCAACCTCGTCGTCGGCGACGGCGAGGGGTGGCTCACCGAGCTGTCCACCGGCGAGCTGCGCCGCCTGTTCGCCCTGTCCAAGGACGCCGTCGATGACTAGGTTCTACCCGCCGTCCACGCCCCGCGCCGTCGAGGGCGGCATCGTCGCCCGCAGCAAGCGTGGCGCCATCGCCCAGCACTGGTGGTCGAAGCGGTTCATCACCGTGCTCGAGGGCATGGGTCTGGGCAGCCGCCTGCAGCGGGGGCGGACGTATGCCCGCAAGGGCCAGGTCGTCTCCCTCGAGATCGAGGCCGGCTCCGTCGCCGCGCAGGTGCAGGGCAGTCGGGCCCGGCCCTACCGCGTGCGCATCGGCGCGAGCGCCTTCGGCAAAGCCGAGTGGGCCCAGATCGAACGGCAGCTCGCGGGCAACGCGTGGTATCTCGCCAACCTCCTGGCCGGGGAGATGCCCGACGACATCGAGGACGTCTTCACCGGAATCGGCCTGTCGCTCTTCCCCACCAGCGCGTCAGATCTGTCCCTGGACTGCTCCTGCCCCGACTGGGAGGTGCCGTGCAAGCACCTCGCCGCAACCTTCTACCTGTTGGCCGAGTCCTTCGACGAGGACCCGTTCCGGATCCTTGCCTGGCGCGGCCGGCACCGTGACGACCTGCTCGGCAACCTGCACGCGGCGCGCACCGACAGCCCCCGAGGCACCGACGACCCGCTCGCCGCCGGCCCGCCGCTGGAGAGCCTCCTGGGCAGCTTCTTTGCGCCCCAGGGCCCGGTGCACCGGTCACGCTCGAGCGCTCAGTCACGAGCGTCGCTCCTCGACCAGCTGCCCCCAGTCGAGGTCGCCGTGCGCGGACGCACCCTGCCCGACCTGTTGCGCCCCGCCTATGAGAGCCGGGCGGCGCCCGGCGAGGCCTGACCGTACTCTGGCGCCTGACTATGACCTGCCGGTCCCCGGTGCCGGCTCGTCGGCGCCAGCCCGACATCGGCGCGACGAGGCTCGCCCGCTCGCCCCTCGTCCTCCGGCCAGGCTGCACCGCATCCCCACGCAGGCGCCCAGGCCGCCTGGGCAGCTCGGCTATGCCGTGGCGTAGAGCTCCGCGGCGACGGCCATGTGCTCGTCGACCACGGCCACGGCAGCGGCCACGTCGCCCCGCTCGATGGCGTCGACGATGGGGGCATGCCGGTCCCGGGACATGATGCCCGGCAGCTGCTCGACGTCATGGCTCATGATGGCCACCCGGATGCGGCCCTCGAGGTGGCGCCAGCTCTCGACGAGCATGGGGTTGCCGGCCAGCTCGCACAGCAGCAGATGGAAGCCGAGGTCGGCCTCGACCCGCTCGGCGAAGCCGCCGCTGCCCTCGGAGAGCCGCGCGAGCGCCGCCCGGAGCGTCGTCACCGCGACGTCGCGCTCGGGCGACCCGATGATGGTGGCGACGGCGAGTCCCTCGAGTGCGGCCCGCACCTGGTAGAGGCCGCGAACCTCCTTGGGGCTCAAGGTGTTCACCCTCAGCATGCCCCGCTGCCCGGCGACGACCAGGCCCTCCTGCTGGAGGTGGCGAAGCGCCTCGCGGACCGTGCCCCGGCTGATCCCCAGGCGGGCAGAGAGCTCGACCTCGCCGAGGTGGTCGCCCGGGCGGTACTGCCCCGAGGTGATCGCCCCCCGCAGCGCCTGCAGCGCCCGCTCTCGCAGGGTGCTGCGGTCAAGGTTGGGCAGCGGTTCGACGGTGGACAACGGGCCTCTCCTCCTCCACGACCGCTCCATCCTAGCGACGACTCTCGACTGGCGACTGTCAACAGGCGCCCCGTATGCCGCCGGCCACGGCTCCGCGGCATACGGGCTTGACACGCCCGGGCGCCTCAGTCACTCTTAACTCCTGAGTGTTAACAGTCAACATAGCGGTCGCGGGCGGCCCGTCGGCCGAGGACGCTCGCACCACGTCGCAGCGCCAGGACCTTCTCAACGTCGAGATACGGAGCAAACAGCAATGGCCCGAGAGCACCCCCTCCCCGAACCGCCCCTGAGCCAGGTGGCCCAGTGGCACCCGGTCGAGGGCACGCCGATGAAGAAGCGGGTTGCCATCGGCACCTCCGTCGGCGCGACCATCGAGACCTACGACTTCATCGGGTTCGGCACCGCCGCGGCCCTCTACTTCAACCACGCGTTCTTCCCCGCGAGCGACCCCCTCTCGGGCACCCTGCTGTCCTTTGCCACCCTGGGGATCGGCTTCGCCGTCCGCCCGCTCGGCGGGATCGTCGGCGGCTACCTCGGCGACCGGATCGGGCGCAAGCCGGTCCTCGTCGGCTCGCTGCTGCTCATGGGCATCGCCACCGTGATGATCGGGCTGCTGCCCACCTACCAGCAGGTGGGAGTCTGGGCGGGCATCCTGCTCGTCGCCGTCCGCGTCATCCAGGGGCTCGCCTTCGGCGCCGAGTGGGGCGGCGCGATCCTCATGTGCTTCGAGCACGCGCCGTGGCGCAGACGCGGCCTCTACACCGGCATCACCCAGGCCGGGTTCCCGGTGGGGCTGCTGCTGGCCAACCTCGCCTTCCTCGCGAGCGTCCCGCTGGGCGGCGAGTGGGCCTGGCGGGTGCCCTTCCTGCTCAGCTCCGTGCTCATCGTCGTGGGCATCATCATCCGGCTCAAGGTCGAAGAGTCGCCGGAGTTCGAGGAGCTCAAGGAGGAGGGCGAGATCGCCAAGAACCCCCTCAGCGAGGTCATCCGGGACGACTGGCGCACCATCCTGCGCGCCTTCTGCCTCCGCGTCGCCGAGACCGCCGGGTATGCCGTGTCGGTGACCTTCATGCTCTCCTACCTGGCCAGCGAGAAGCTCGCCGGCCGCTCGGTCAGCCTCACCGGGCTGCTCATCGCCGCCGCGCTGGGGATCGGCGCCACGATCGGGTGGGGCGCGCTCACCGACCGGGTCGGCCGTCGACCCGTCTACCTCGTCGGCACGGCGCTCACGCTGCTGTGGGGCGTCCCGCTCTTCCTCCTCGTCAACACCGGCGCCGCGACCGCGATCGTGCTCGCCTTCGTCGTCAGCTACGCGGTGTGCCAGAACTGCCTCGCCGGCGTCCAGGGAGCCTGGTTCTCCGAGCTCTTCCACGCCCGCACCCGGACCACCGGCGCGTCCCTGGCCTACCAGCTGTCGGCCGTCGTGTCCGGCTTCACCCCGCTCGTCGGCACCGCGCTCTATGTGGCCGTCGGTTGGGTCGGGCCGGCGCTGCTGCTAAGCGGCTACGGCCTGCTGGGGCTCCTCGCGACCCTGTTCACGAAGGAGACCTGGGGCGCCGCGGAGCGCGAGGAGGTCGCCGTCACCGAGCGCGCCGCCCGCGCCGGCACCGGGCACGGCAGTGCCGCCCGGTCCGGAAACGCCACCGGGTCGGCGGCTCCCGCCTCCGGCACCTCCCTCGCCCGATGACCGGCGCCGCCACCAACGAGAGGAAGTGACGCCATGACGTCCCTCGACACGCACGAGGCTGCCTCGCCAGCCGCAGCTCCGGCCGAGGAGCGGATCGAGCGGCTCAAGGCCGCAGCCGGCCGCATCCGGGGCTACGCCCTCCACATGGGGGAGGTGCAGGGCCAGGGCTACATCGGGCAGGCGCTCGGCGTCGCCGACGTCCTCGCCGTCGTGTACGCCGACCAGCTGCGGCACCGCGCGAAGGACCCGCACTGGGAGGACCGCGACCGGTTCCTGCTCTCCATCGGGCACTACGCCATCGCCCTGTATGCCGCGCTCGCCGAGGCCGGCACGATCCCGGTGGACGAGCTCGACACCTACGGGTCGGACGACTCACGCCTGCCCATGTCGGGGATGGCCAGCTACACCCCCGGGATGGAGATCTCCGGGGGCTCGCTCGGCCACGGCCTCACCGTGGCGACGGGGATGGCCCTCGGGCTGCGCCACCTCGGCAACCCGGCCCGCGTGTTCAACCTGCTGTCCGACGGGGAGCTGGACGAGGGGTCAACCTGGGAGGCGGCGATGGCCTGCGCCCACCACGGCCTCGACAACGTCACCGCCATCGTGGACGTCAACGCCCTCCAGGCCGACGGCCCAACCGCCGGCGTCCTGCGCACCGAGCCTGTGCTCGACAAGTGGGAAGCCTTCGGCTGGAAGGCGATACGCGTCGACGGCAACGACATCCCCGCCCTGGTGGCCGCCTTCGACGAGCTGCGGGAGCACCGGGGCTCCCCGTCGGTGCTCATCTGCGACACCCGCATCGGCTACGGCGTGCCCCTCCTCATGGAGCGCGAGAAGGCGCACTTCATGCGCGTGGAGGAGCACGAATGGCAGATCACCCGTGCACAGCTTCAGGAAGGGCTCTCCCGATGACCGCCACCCAGACCCCCGTCTCGGCGGGCACGGCCCGCCCCGGGCCTGCCAGGCTGAAGACGTCGGCGATGATCGCGTCCTTCGCCGACGCCGACCAGCGCACCACACCGGCACCCTTCGGGCACGCCCTGGCACAGCTCGCCGAGCAGCGCAGGGAGATCGTCGGGCTGTCGGCCGACCTGGCGAAGTACACCGACATGCACATCTTCCGTGACCGGCATCCGGACCGGTTCTTCCAGATGGGCATGTCGGAGCAGTCGATGATGGGGGCAGCGGCGGGCCTCGCGGAGGTCGGCCTGGTGCCGTTCGCCTCCACGTACTCGGTCTTCGCCACCCGCCGTGCCTACGACTTCCTGTGCCTCGACATCGCCGAGCCCAACCTCAACGTCAACGTGGTCGGCGCCCTGCCCGGGCTCACCACCGGCTACGGGCCAAGTCACCAGGCCACCGAGGACCTCGCCATCCTTCGCGGCTGCCCCAACCTCACCATCGTCGACCCCTGCGACGCCGTCGACATCGAGCAGGCTGTGCCGCAGCTCGCCGACCATGCCGGACCCACCTATCTCAGGCTGCTGCGCGGAGCGGTCCCCCGGGTGCTCGACGAGTACAACTACCGGTTCCAGCTCGGCAAGGCGGCCGAGCTGCGCACCGGACGTGACGTGGTGCTCATCTCGACCGGCCTGATGACCATGCGCGCCCTGCAGGCAGCCGCCCGGCTGGAGGCCGACGGCGTCGACGTCGCCGTGCTGCACGTGCCAACCATCAAGCCGCTCGACACGGCGGCGATCATCGCCGCCTCGCGCACCGACCGGCTCGTCGTGACCCTCGAGAACCACACCATCGTCGGCGGCCTCGCCGAGTCGGTCGCGTCCACCCTCGCCTTCGCCGGCGTCGGCACCCGCGTCCTGCCCATCGCCCTGCCCGACGAGTTCCTCGCCGCCGGGGCACTGCCCACGCTCCACGACCGCTACGGCCTCTCGACCGACGCCGTCGTGGCCAAGGTCAGGGCCTCCCTGTAGCAACCCGACTCCCAGCGAGTCTGACGAACCATCCACTCCCAGAAGGATCTTCCCATGTCTGTCTCTGACCTGACCGCAGTCGTCACCGGCGCCGGCTCCACCCGCGGCATCGGGCGCGCCACCGCGCACGCCCTCGCCGCTGCCGGCTGGAACGTCGCCATCCTCGACCTCGACGAGGCGAGCGCCAAGGACGCCGCCCACGACGTGTCCCAAAGGAGCGACGCCCAGGCCTGGGGCCTCGGCTGCGACGTCACCGACGAGGCGTCCGTCGAGGCCGCCCTTGCCGTCCTGGCCGGCACCGGCACTCCGCCCGTCGGCGCCTTGGTCAACAACGCCGGCATCACCTCCCCCACCCCGTTCCTCGAGGTGAGCGGAGCGGAGTGGGACCGCATCTTCGCGGTGAACGTGCGCGGGGCCTACAACCTCACCCGACGCGTCGCCCCCGGCATGGCCGAGCGCGGCTTCGGCCGCATCGTGTTCCTGTCATCGGTCTCCGCCGAGCGCGGCGGCGGCGTGTTCGGCGGCGTGGCCTACTCCGCGGCGAAGGCGGCGCAGCTCGGCTTCGCCAAGGCGCTCGCGCGCGAGATCGGCGCGAGCGGGGTGACCGTCAACTCCGTCGCCCCCGGCCTGATCGACACCGACATCACCGGCGGCGCGCTCGAGGGTGAGCGCAAGGACCAGCTCGTGGCCGGCATTCCCGTCGGCCGCACCGGCAACGTCAGCGACGTCGCCGACCTCGTCACCTACCTCTGCCGCGAGGAGTCCGGCTACATCACCGGCGCGACGTATGACGTCAACGGCGGCTCCCACATGCACTGAAGGTCGGCGGCAGCCCGTGGGTCGGATCTCCCGCGCCCACGGGCTGCTCCGTGGCACGAGCGGCTGGGCTGGAGGGCTTGACAGGACCAGGCGTTGGGTTCTACAACTGTTTCCAGCGAAACCCAACGTGAGATCCAACGATCCTCAACCGGAGCTCCTGTGCCACGATCCCTGCTGGCCGGCATCGACGCCGGGACGAC
>NZ_DASSMH010000063.1:0-57243 GCF_035688975.1 Intrasporangium sp.
CTACCTGGAGGCCGTGACCGAAGGGAGTGCTTACCCTGCGGTCCGTGCTGATCGTTTTCTTGAGGCGCCCGTGCCCATGGTCAGCGCAGCGACTCGGGAGACGTTCGAGAGCCAAGCGGCCCCCCTACGCCGCCGCGTCCACGCTGCGAGGGTTGAGTCACGAACCCTGGCGGCGACGCGTGACGCGCTGCTGCCGGAGCTCATGTCCGGCAGGATCAGGGTCAAGGATGCCGAGCGCGTCGTCGAGGACGTCGTCTGACATGGCCGAGACTCTCAGGGGTGATCGCATGACCGGGTTCAGCGGGTCAGGCATGTCGGAGGCGGAGTGGGAGCAGGTCGCCCTCGACGACCTGGCCGAGCACGGGTGGGTGCCCACGCTCGGCAAGGCAATCGTCCCAGGCTCGGGCGAGCGCGAGTCATGGGACGACCTCGTCATCCCCTCCCGCCTGCTTGCCAAGCTGCGCGACCTCAACCCCACGGTGCCCCCCGAATACCTCACGCAGGCGGCCGGCGACATCCTGCGCCCCACGTCGGGGGACGCGCTGACGGAGAACCACCGCGCGCACCGGTTCCTCGTCGAGGGCTACCGCGGCGTCAGCTGGGTCGAGAGTGACGGCTCCGAGCACAACCCGACGATCCGGCTGCTCAGCACCGAGCCGAGCGACAACGACTGGCTCGCCGTCAACCAGGTCACGGTCCGCTCGCGCGACGTCGAGCGCCGCTTCGACCTCGTCCTCTACTGCAACGGCCTGCCCGTCTCGATCATCGAGCTGAAGAAGGCCGGCGCCCAGGCCGCTGACGTCGCGGCAGCGCACGCGCAGCTGCAGACCTACGTCCGCGAGCTGCCCATGGCCTTCCGCTTCGCGGTCCTCACGGTCGCGAGCGACGGCATCATCGCGAAGTACGGCACGCCCTTCACTCCGCTCAACCACTTCTCCCTGTGGAACGTCGACGACGACGGCGAGCCGCTCGGCTTCGGCGCGACCTCCGGTCTGGACAACCTCGGGACCGGCCTGGACCAGCTCATCGACGGCGTCTTCAACCAGGACCGCTTCCTGCAGCTGCTGCGCAACTTCGTCGCCTTCGACGAGGACCCCGAGGGCCTGGCCAAGCGCATCGCCAAGCCGCACCAGTACTTCGCGGTCAACAAGGCCCTCTGGCGCACGGTCCAGGCCGTCGAGTCCGACGGCAAGGCCGGCGTCGTCTGGCACACCCAGGGCTCCGGAAAGTCGATGGAGATGGAGCTCTACACCCATTACGTGCAGAGCCACCCCAAGCTGCTCAACCCCACGGTCCTCGTCGTCACCGACCGCACGGAGCTCGACGGGCAGCTCTACGACGGCTTCGCCCAGAGCCGGCTCCTCGCGGAGCAGCCCAAGAAGATCACGAGGCGCGCCGACCTGCGCCGGGAGCTGTCGGAGCGCACGACCGGGGGCATCTACTTCACGACGCTGCAGAAGTTCGGCCTGTCCAAGGAGGAGAAGGAGGCCGGCGAGAGCCACCCTCTGCTGTCGGACCGGCGCAACATCATCGTCATCGCCGACGAGGCGCACCGCAGCCACTACGACGACCTCGACGGCTACGCCCGCCATCTCAAGGACGCCCTGCCGCGGGCGACGCTCATCGCCTTCACCGGCACACCGGTCTCCTTCGCCGACAAGGACACCCGAGCGGTCTTCGGCGACTACATCGACGTCTACGACCTCACCCGGGCCGTGCGGGACGGCGCGACCGTGCCGGTCCACTTCGAGCCGCGCCTCATCAAGGTCAGCCTCGCCGAGGGCGTCACCGAGGACGAGCTCGACGCCGCCGCCGACGAGCTCACCGCCGGGCTCGACGATGTCGAGCGTGACCGGGTCGAGCGCAGCGTCGCCGTCGTCAACGCCGTCTACGGGGCACCGGCGCGCATCGCGCGGCTGGCCGAGGACCTCGTCGCCCACTGGGAGACGCGCCGTGCGGTCATGGAGAAGTTCATCGCCAGTCCCGGCAAGGCGCTCATCGTCGGCGGCACGCGCGAGATCTGCGCCAAGCTCTACGACGCGATCGTCGCCCTGCGGCCCGACTGGCACTCCGACGAGCTGGACAAGGGCCGCATCAAGGTCGTCTACAGCGGCGACCCGACCGACCCCCTGCCGGTGTCGAAGCACGTGCGCCGCGACGGGGCCAACAAGGCGATCAAGGCCCGGCTCAGGGACCCCGACGACGAGCTGGAGCTCGTCATCGTCAAGGACATGATGCTGACCGGCTACGACTCCCCGCCGCTGCACACTCTCTACCTCGACCGCCCGCTCAAGGGCGCGCTGCTCATGCAGACCCTCGCTCGGGTCAACCGCACCTTCCGCGGCAAGCAGGACGGCCTGCTCGTCGCCTACGCCCCGCTCGCCGAGAACCTGCACAAGGCGCTGGCGGAGTACACCTCGGAGGACCAGGCCACCAAGCCGCTCGGACGCGACCTCTCCGAGGGCGTCGTGCTCACCAAGGAGCTCATCACGCAGCTCGACACGCTCGTGGCCGGCTATGACTGGCGAGGCGCGTATGCCGACCTGGCGGCGCGAGGGGACAAGGCGGCATACGCCCACGTCGTGGCCAAGACCGTGGACTACCTGCGCGACCCGCGCACCCCCGGCAACGAGGTGCGGGAGGACGACGGGGACGGCGCGAGCGAGACGCTCACGGCGGCATACCGCCGCCTGTCGAGCCAGCTGGCGCGCGCGTGGGCGCTCTGCGCCGCCTCCGGGCAGCTCGAGGACCTGCGGCCGACCGCGAGGTTCTACGAGGAGGTGCGCGTGTGGATGGCCAAGCTCGACGCCGAGGAGCGGGCCTCGCGCGGCGAGCCGATCCCCGAAGACATCGAGCGGCTGCTCGGCGCGCTCATCGCCGACAGCACGGTGCCCGGCGCGGTGCTCGACATCTACGAGGCCGCGGGGATGCCCAAGCCCAGCCTCACGGACCTCAGGCCCGACTTCGTCAGGCAGGCGCAGGAGGCGCCCAACCCACACCTGGCCATCGAGGCGCTGCGCGACCTCGTCGCCAAGGAGTCGGTCAAGGCAACGGGTGCGAACACGCTTCGGCAGCAGGCGTTCTCGGACCGGATCGCCGAGCTGATGCGCAAGTACACCAACCAGCAGCTCACCTCGGCCGAGGTCATCGCCGAGCTCATCGAGCTGGCCAAGGACGTCGTCGCGGAGTCAGGCCGCGGGGCGCGCTTCGAGCCCCCGCTCGACCACGACGAGCTGGCCTACTACGACGCCGTGTCGACCAACGAGTCAGCCGTCGACGTCATGGGCGAGGGGGTGCTCGCCGACATCGCCCGCGAGCTCGTCGCGATCATGCGGCGCGACATCCGCACCGACTGGATGGTGCGCGAGGACGTGCGGGCCAAGCTGCGCACCTCGATCAAGCGGCTGCTCGTCAAGCACGGCTACCCACCCGACCAGCAGCCCGCCGCGATCAGGCTCGTCATGGACCAGATGGAGGCCATGGCGCCACGATTCGCCGAACGCAACCGGTAATCGCCCGCTCGGGACAGTCTGGCGAAGGGTGCGGGAGTGTCAGGCCCACGACCGCCTCCCGGGGGACCACGTCTTGCCAGCTGCGCGCCCGTCGAGCGCCGGGTCAATGACGCGCGTGACCAGCTCACGCGCGACCTCGACGGTCGGATAGTCGGCGCAGTAGGGCACGGGACGGGCGAGCTGCGCATATCGACGTCCCCATTCGCCCGGAACCACGAAGTGGTCGAACGGCTCCATCAGTCGTCGGTGGGTCTCGGTGGAGATGGCGATTGCGAGAGCCGTGCCGTCGACGTTCTGGGTGACGGCGAGCACGACGAGGTCGACCAGGTCCTTCTCGCGGCTCGACGCGCGACCGCGGTAGGTCTGCATGGTCGCGCAGACCTTGTCGGCCATCTGGTCCACGATCGGATACAGGCGATACGCGTGGTGGACGAGGCGCGGCAGGTGCAGCGCATTCGCCGGATTCGCGGTTGTCACCGGAGCAGTGGCTCCCACCCCGACCGCCAAGTCCACGTGCAGTGTCCCCTTGCTCCGAGGGCCGATGAAGACATCGAAGGTGACCACGTATCCCTCGGTGTAGGGCTGGGCTTCGCCGCCCACCGACGTGTCATGGCCGGCGTATTGGAAACGGAAGTGGTCGCCAAGATCCGACGTGGCGAGCCGCCGCAACTCGGCAAGCGGTTGGTCGAGGGTGAAGCGGTCTCGGTAGAGGTCGATGTCGAGCGTCGCGCGGGTCGACGGCACCCGCGCCAACATGCCGGCGCCACCTTTGAACAGCCATTCCGAGTCGGCGCCCTCAGAGAACACGCGACTGAGGAAGCGGTTGAAGTACTCCAGTCGGATGCGCTCGTTGACGCTCAGCGCGGGGTCGGCGGCGGTGGCTTTCTTGGCTGCATCCTTGATCGCGGCCTCGACCCCTGAGGCGGACGGATAGTGCTCAGGCTCAGTCATCGCGGGCTGCCCTCTCGGCGTCCCGAATGAGCGCGAGGGTCCGTGGCGCACTCGCAAGGCGTTGGTTCTGCGACGTGCCCCCGATCTCGCTCAGCGCCTTCAGCAGGTCGGCGCTGACAAACTGCGCCAAGATCTCACGGATCGTGTCTTGGACACCTACGCTGTCCGCCAGACTTGCGGCCAACTCCATCGAGGTCCCCTTGAGCTCCTTGAGCTGAGGGGAAAGCGCATTCGACACCGCCTCCATGAGTGACTCCCGGAAAGACCGGAGGCTCTTCTCCATCTCGGGCATGACGATCAGGCTCCTGAGGTCGGCTGCGCCCAGATGTCCGATGTAGTCGGCCGCGATGCGGGCGCCGAGCGGCGGGTCGGACGCGACGCGACGCGCGAAGGACTCGATGTCGAGGCCTGCGATCTCGATAAGCCGGTGGAGCAGCCCGCCGCCGTCGCCCTTGCGGAAACTATTGCGCTCGGCGAGCGGCGCAAGCAGGTCCCGAAGTCGATCGAGGTCGAGGATGCGCCTTCGCGAGGCATCGCGCAGGGCGTCGGCGATGAGGCTCAGATCCTTCAGGTCCTCGACCAGGTCGGCAATCGTGCGCTCGATCGACATGGTGGGCATGCCCTCGACAAGCACGACGTCGCCTGGGTCGAGTCTGCGCTGTCGGTAGCGGATCTCGCGGCGCTGACTCTGGCGACGCGCGGGCGACACGAAGTCGTGGCGGGCGGCGCGGAAGTCGCCGATCGTGTGGAGTCGCGTCGCAGACTCCCCGGCGATGACGACGCCGCCCGCAGGGTCGCGGACACGCTCCTCCGCCAGTCGCTTGGGGTCGGTGCTCAGCCAGGCAGCCCGCAGGTCGTCGAACTCATCGCCGGGCGCCCCCGCGTCCATGTAGACACCATGGGCGATCCGGATCAGGTGACCAGCCTCGGCCAGTCGAGAGAGATCCAAGCGCGAAACCCCCCGGGCGCTGGCCTGAGCAGACGTCACCATTCCCCACTGCTGCGAAGTCAGGGCAGCAAGCACACGGAGCGCGCCAGTGAATTTCATGCTCCGATTGTATCGCTGATAACGATACACTCCAAGTAGAACCGGCTCCGTTGTCCCGCATGGACAAGAGGACCTCGCCCCTCATTCGGAAGACGCCAGCCCCACGTGCTAAGTAGCACTTGACGTGCTACATTTCGGACGGTGGACACAGTCGGGATCCGGGAGCTGCGACAGCACGCGAGCCGCTACGTGCAGGCTGCCAGCCTGGGCGCCGTCATCACCGTCACGGACCGTGGCGCGCCCGTCGCGCGTCTCACGCCGCTGTCACCACTGGAGCAGCACCTCTCGGCGCAGCTCGCCGCCCATGCCCTCGTCCCGCCTGTGCGGCCGCGACGCAGGTATGCCGCCGACGCGCGCCTCGCCGGCGAGCCCCTCACGCCACTGCTCGCCGAGGACCGGGCCGAGCGCCTCACGTGAGCCTGACCTATCTGGACACCTCGGCCCTCGTCAAGCTCGTCGTCGCCGAGCCGGAGTCCGACGCGTTGGCGAGCTGGCTCGACGAGCGCGCCCACGACCTGCTCTGCACGTCGGTGATCGGCAAGGTCGAGCTCCTCTGCGCGGCACGTCGACGCGGCCCGCAGACGCTTGCCGCGGCGACCACCATGGTCGCCGAGCTGGCCCTCGTGCCCGCCGACGCCATCGTGCTGGAACTCGCCGCCACCATCGACCCTGCGGGGCTGCGCACGCTCGACGCCCTGCACCTGGCGAGCGCTGCGGGTCTCGGAGCCGACCTGGCTCACCTCGTCGCCTACGACACCGCGCTGGTCGCGAGCGCCGAGACCCTCGGCCTGCACCCAGTCAGCCCGCGCTGACCTCCGACAGCCCGGGTGGACCGCACACCGCGTCCGGGAACACCGCGAGCCGCCGGAGGCCGAGACCGGCATACTGCATCGTCATGACCGCACCGAGGCAGACCCCTCACCTGCGCCCCGTCGCCCACTTCACCGCACGCGACACCTGGCTCAACGACCCCAACGGGCTGGTCCACGTCGGCGGCACCTACCACCTGTTCTTCCAGAACAACCCCGAGGGCAGCACGTGGGGCAACATGTCGTGGGGGCACGCGACCTCGACCGACCTCGTGACCTGGACCGAGCACGAGGTGGCCCTGCGGCATACGGAGCAGGAGCAGATCTTCTCCGGCAGCGTCGTCGTCGACCACGACAACACGGCCGGCTTCGCGGGCCCCGGGGAGACGGCGCTCGTCGCGATCTACACGAGCGCCTACTCCGCCTCCTCGCCGCTGCACGGCAGGCAGGTCCAGTCGCTCGCCTACAGCGTCGACGCCGGGATGACGTGGACGCCGCACGCCGGCAACCCCGTGCTCGACCGGGAGTCGTCCGACTTCCGGGACCCCAAGGTCTTCCGCTGGGGCGGCGCCGACGGCTACTGGGTCATGGCGGCCGTCGAGGCGGCCGACCGGCAGGTCGTGCTCTACTCGTCCCCCGACCTGCGCACGTGGACCCTGCTCTCGGAGTTCGGGCCGGCGCACGCGGTCGGTGGCGTGTGGGAGTGCCCCGACCTGTTCCCCGTGCGGGTTGCGGGCACCGGCGAGACCCGCTGGGTGCTCGTCGTCAGCCTGACGCCCGGGGCGTTGGCCGGCGGCGGCGGCACGCAGTACTTCGTCGGCGACTTCGACGGGGTGCGGTTCGTGCCCGAGCGGCTGTCCGCGCGCGAGGAGCTCGCCGGTTTCGACTGGCTCGACCACGGCCGCGACTACTACGCCGCCGTCTCCTTCGACAACGTGCCGGAGGACCGGCGGCTCATGATCGGCTGGGCCAACAACTGGGACTATGCCGCCGAGACCCCGACGTGGCCGTGGCGCGGGGCCATGTCGCTCGCCCGCGAGGTCGACCTCGTGCGCTGCCCCGACGGGGCCCTGCGCGTGCGGCAGCGCCCCGTGCTGCCCACGGACATCGAGGGCCTGACCGTCTTCGACCTCGAGGTGCCCTCGGGTCCCGGAGAGGTGAGCGAGGTGCGGATCACGACGGCCGACGGCGCCGACCCGCTCCTGCTCCGCGTCGACGGCGACGCCCGGACCCTCAGCTGCGACCGGTCCCGGTGCGGCGACGTCGACTTCCACCCGAGCTTCCCCTCCGAGGACACGGCGACGCTTCGGCTGGCCGGAGCGACGACGCGGCTCCGCGTCGTGGTGGACGCCTGCCTGGTCGAGGTCTTCGCCGAGGACGGGCTCGTCACCCTCACCCAGCAGGTCTTCCCCACCGCGCCGCTCACCACCTACGACACGCGGACCGTGGTCCGCAGCGGTCACGCCCCGGGCGACGCGCGCTGAGCTTCCGCCGGCGCCGCGCCCGCCGTATGCCGTGGCCCGCCCTGCCCGGGGTCAGCCGCGCTCGGCCACCGCCTTGAGGTTGGCCAGGCCCTTGTCGTAGTCCTTGCCGATCATCTTGTCCATCGACATGACCTTCCCCAAGAGACGCATCACGGCGTTGTTGCGACCGGTCATCGACCACGTGACGTCGGTGGCTCCGCCGCGGGGCACGAGGGTGAAGGTCGTGCGGTTCTCGCTCTTGAACGGCTTGTCGAAGGCGAGGTCGATGCCCACCTCGGTGGGCGTCGACGTGGCGATCCGCATCCGGCCCTTGCCGGCCCTGCGGTTGCCGCTCCACTCGTAGGTCGCCCCTGGGCCGGAGTCGCTGCCGCCGTAGACGCGCTTCATGTCCGGGTCCAGCCCCTCCCACGGCGACCATTCGCGCCACCGGCGGAAGTCGTTGAGCAGCGGGTGGATCCGCTCAGAGGGCGCGTCGATGGTGGTGCTGCGGCTGACGGTGTAGGTCTCGGCCATGGCCCCATTGTGGGGGGCGCAAGGTGACCATTCCGCTTCCGCGCTCCTCCGGCGTATGTTGAGAGATGGCCGATGGCCGGTCCGGCTGGGATGTGGGGGGACCGGACTCTCCGCTCGGGCGCCTTCGGGGCTGCCCACGTCAGTGAGGAGAACCTCCATGTCAGACACCTCCAGACGCTCGGTGCTCGCCGCCGTCGGCACGGGCGCCGTCGCGACCGCCGCGCTCGCGGCTGCTCCGAGGGCCGCCGCAGCGCCCTCGACCAAGGCGTCCGGCGCGCACGAGAACCTCGTGGCCTACGTCCGCGCCGGCGCCGGAAGCATCACGCTCCTCGTCGGTGAGCGTCGAGTCGTCGTCCACGACCCTGACCTCGTCCGCCGGCTGGCCCGGGCAGCGAGGCGGTGAGCCATGTCATCGCACCGCGAGGCGCCCGAGATCTCCAAGGACCCGGTCGCTGACAACACCGACGTCTACGCCTTCGTCAGCCCTGACCGGCCGGGCACGGTGACCCTGATCTCCAACTTCATCCCGGGCCAGATCCCGCAGGGCGGCCCGAACTTCTACGAGTTCGGTGACGACGTTCTCTACGAGATCTACGTGACCAACCGCCCGGGCGCACGCGCCGACGTGACCTACCAGTTCCGGTTCACCACCAGGATCCGCAACGAGGAGACGTTCCTCTACAACACCGGCCCGATCACGTCGATCACCGACCGCACGTGGAACCGACCCCAGTTCTACTCCGTGACCCGGGTCGTCCGCGGGCGCGAGCCGCAGCTCCTCGGCCGTGGCCTGACCTGCCCACCGGTCAACGTGGGATCGCGCAGCACCCCCAACTATGCGCGCTTCACCCGCCAGGCCGTGCACTCGCTCCCGGGCGGGCGCCGGGTCTTCGCCGGCCAACGCGGTGACGCGTTCTTCGTCGACCTCGGCAGCGTCTTCGACCTCGGGGCCCTGCGGCCCTTCCAGAACCTGCACCTCATCCCGATGCCCGCGGCCCCGGGCGTCAACGGGCTCCAGGGGCTCAACGTGCACACCATCGCCATCCAGGTCCCGATCTCCGACGTGAGCCGCGACGGCGAGATCCCCAAGGACCCGAGCAAGGGCTCGTCGGTCATCGGGGTGTGGTCCGCGGCCAGCCGGCGGCAGGCCCGCATGCGCGACGACGACGACGGCCGGGAAGAGGGGCACGGCCCGTTCCGGCAGGTCTCCCGGCTGGGCAACCCGCTCTTCAACGAGGTCATCGTCCCCATGTCGGACAAGGACCGGTGGAACGCCATCGAGCCGCGCCACGACGCCCAGTTCGTCAAGTACGTCGCGCACCCCGAGCTGGGACGGCTCCTACCGGCGCTCTACCCGGGGGTGTTCCCGCACCTGGCGGCCTACACCAAGCGGCGGGACGACCTCATCGCGATCCTCATGACCGGGATCCCGTCGGGCGTCGTGCCGGGCTTCCAGAACTTCACGGGTCCCACACCGGCGGACGTGCTGCGGCTCAACCTCGCGATCCCGCCGAGCAAGAAGCCCAACCCCATCGGGCTCATCGCCGGCGACCCGGCCGGCTTCCCGAACGGCCGCCGTCTCGCCGACAACATCGTGGCCATCGAGCTGCGGGCGATCGCAGGAGCGACGATCCCGCTCGTCGACCCGTCCTTCAAGCCCGACGCCGCGGCGAGCCTGCTCGAGGACGGCACGTCCAACACCAACCTGCCGCTCCTTTCCACCTTCCCCTACATGCCCAACCCGGCCGGGGGATTCCAGTCCACTCCGGGGACTCCGGCGGCCTAGCGCTCGTGGCCACTTCGGAGAACCCGTATGCCGGACAGGGTGCCGTGCTGCTCGACATCGGCGGGGACGTCGGCGCGCTCATCGTGGCGATGCCCCCGTCGACCGAGGGTCTGGAGGTGGAGATCCGGCCGGCCGGTGCCACGGCCGGCCTCCATCGACACCATCACGGGCACGATCAGGAACACGGGCACGAGCACGAGCACCACGGCGACCACGGGCACGCGCACGGGCCCGACGGCACGGCATACCCGCACGTCGCCGTGGTGGCTCGCCCGACCGGCGCGGGGACGGCCTACTCGCTCGTGTACCCGTCGCTGTCGGAGGGGCGCTACGAGCTGTGCCCCCTCCCTCTGGGCGAGGTGGCCCTCACCGTGGCGGTGGCGGGCGGCTCGGTGACCCAGGCGGCCTGGCCGTCCTGACGACCGAAGCGGTGGGCCGGGCGCGGTGTTCCGGCCCACCGCCCCTGGGCCAGACTTGGCTCATGCCCGATGACTTCCTCATCGCCCGCAACCCGGACCGGACAGCTCGCTGCCCTACCTCGTGCGCATCCCCCTCGGCCCGGACGGCATCGTCCTCAAGGTGCGGGACACGTGGCCACGCACGAGCAAGGTCTACTGCCACCGCACCGACGCGTGGCCGCCCGACGCCGACGTCGTCGAGCGCGTCGCCACCCGGATCTGCGTCCGGCGCGGCGCGTCCATCGAGCTCGTCCTCGACCGGGGCCGCGAGAGCCGGTCGCAGTTCGTGCTCACGCACGCCAAGGGACGCGAGGCGATCTTCTGGCAGAGCGCGCGCACGGCCAAGCAGGCGCGGCCCAACGTCCGGCTCCCCACCGCGCGCGCCGCCGGCACCGCCGGAGCCGAGGGCCCGGGAGCCCGCGCAGCCACCGGCGGGCTGACCATCCTCGTCGACACCCACGAGCGCTACGCGTGGCGCTTCTCCCACCAGCAGGTCACCACCCGCAAAGCGCCGCTGGCGGCCGGCGACTACGCCGTCGAGGCGGACGGGCTCGTCGTCGCCGCCGTCGAGCGCAAGTCGCTCGAGGACCTCACGTCCTCCCTGCTCGACGGCAGGCTCCGCTTCGCCCTCTCCGAGCTGAGCGGCATACCGCGTGCTGCCGTGGTCGTCGAGGACCGCTACTCAAGGATTTTCGCGCTGACGCGCGTGCGCCCGGCGGTGGTCGCCGACGCCATCGCCGAGTGCCAGGCCCGCCACCCCGCGGTGCCCATCGTCTTCGCCGAGACCCGGGCACTCGCCCAGGAGTGGACCTACCGCTTCCTCGCCGCCGCGCGACACGAGGTGGGGCTCGAAGCCGCGGTCGAGGCACGGCTGGCCGGCCTCATGCCCGCAGGACCGGTCCCCGCCGTCGTCCCGACAACAGCGCAGGTCCGCGCGTGGGCGCTCGAGCACGGGTATGCCGTCGCCGACCGCGGGCGGCTCCGGCCCGAGATCTGGGCCGCCTTCGAGGACAGGGCGCCCCAGACGTCCGCCGGCTGACCCTCCAGGACCGTCAGGCGGCCTGCTTCAGGCGCCCCCACGCGTGCCAGCGGTCGATCTCGATCCAGGCGCTCACCCGTCCGCGGTCGCGGACTCCGTAGGGCTTGCCGGTGTAGTGGCGGGCGAGGCGGTCGATGTCGGTCAGGTCGGTGTCCTCGCGCAGCTCGACGACCCGGCCCTGCAGGCTCACATGGGTCAGCCAGTCGGCGGGGTCCATGGCGCTGATGCTCACGCGCGGGTCCGCCCGCAGGTGGTCGAGGCGTTTGCGGCCCAGGTCCATGTTGACGAGGATCCGGCCGCGCTCGAAGAGGTACCACGTCGGCACCGACACGGGGTGCCCGTCGCGCCGCACCGTGCTGATGGTCGCGTGGTTGGGCGCGGCGAGGAAGTCCGCCACGGGGTCGGGCAGGGGTGGCTTCGGCATGAACCCATCCTCTCGCGGCGCTCCCCCCGGCGCGCGCCGTGGACTGTGGCGCACGTCGCCGCCGCCGCGGGACCAACGGCCCGCCCGGAGCCGACCCCGGCCGTGCCAGTCTGAGCGGCAGGCTACAGATTCGAGGGACACCGTGACGACGAACGCTGCCCAGGCGCAGCCCATGCTGCGCGACATCGACGGCCGCGTGCTCGTCGTCGACCACCTCGTCCGCCGATTCGGGGACCTCACCGCTGTCGACGGCGTCTCGTTCGCCATCGCGCCGGGTGAGACCTTCGGGCTGCTCGGGCCGAACGGCGCGGGCAAGACGACGACGATCTCCATGGTCGCCGGGCTCGTCCCGGCTGACGAGGGGACCGTCACGGTCCTCGGCGAGCCGATGGGCCCCGGGGCGGTCCAGCCGAAGCGGCACATCGGCCTGGTCCCACAGGAGCTCGCCATCTATCCGGAGCTCACGGCACGGGAGAACCTCACCTTCTTTGGCCAGCTCCAGGGGCTGCGCCGCAGCGAGCTCAGGGCGCGCACCCAGGAGGTGCTCGACCTCATCGGGCTCGCCGACCGCGCGAAGGACCCCACCAAGGAGTTCTCCGGCGGCATGAAGCGGCGGCTCAACATCGGGATCGGGCTGCTCCATCGGCCACGGCTGCTCATCCTCGACGAGCCGACCGTCGGCGTCGACCCGCAGTCGCGCAACGCCATCCTCGAGTCCGTCGAGGCCCTCTCCGTCGAGGGGATGGCGGTGCTCTACACGACGCACTACATGGAGGAGGCCGAGCGGCTCTGCGACCGGGTCGCCATCATCGACTCGGGGCGGATCCAGGCGGAGGGCACGCGTGACGAGCTCATCCGCCTCATCGGCGGCCTGGACTCGATCCGCCTGAGCGGCTCCGGCGACACGGTGGCCGCGGCGGCCGCGCTACGCGCCCTGCCCGCCATAGAGCAGGTCACGGCCGACCGGCACGGCCTCGTCCTCACGGTCCGGGACGCCCCCACGGCGGTGGCGGCCGTCGTCACGGGCGCGACCGCGGCGGGCCTCACGCTCCGCGACGTCGAGATCACCCGGCCGGACCTCGAGTCGGTCTTCCTCCACCTCACCGGCAAGGCCCTGAGGGACTGAGGGGATGACGCCGATGAGCCAGCTCTGGACGATGGTGGCCTCCGACCTGCGCCAGCGGGTCCGCGACCGATCCTTCTTCATCTTTGCCCTCGGTGTCCCGCTCGCCCTCATGTATGTCTTCAACCTCGCGTTCGGCAGCCTCATGGACGCCGAGCTCAAGCCCGTCACGGTGGCGGTGGCCGCGCCGGCGTCCGACCCGGCGGCCGGCACCCTGGTCGCGGTCCTCGATCACCTCGACGGGCTCGACGTGACGGTGCACCGGGGCTCGGTCGGCGAGGTTCGCGACCGCACCCGGGGCGGCGGCGCCGCGCTGGGCGTCATCGTGCCCGAGGGCTTCGGGGCGGCGGTCTCCCTGGGGCGGCCCACCACCGTCGAGGTCATCGAGGGCGAGGGGTCCGGCATCGAGACCGACGTGCTCATCTCCGCGCTGCGGACCGTGCTCGACCGGTATGCCGCCGGAGCCGTCGCGTCGGCAGCGGGAGCCCGCCTCGGGCTCGCCCCCGACGAGCTGGCCCGGGTGGGCGAACAGGCGGCCACGGCCGGGCCCGGGCTCACCCTCACCCAGGGCACGGCCTCCAACGAGCAGCTCGGCACCGCGGCCTCGCTCGTCGCCGGGCAGTCGGGCCTCTTCCTCCTCTTCACCGTCGGTTTCGGAGTGCTCGGGCTCGTCACCGAGCGTCAGCTGGGGACCCTCGCCCGGCTGCGGTCGATGCCCATGCCGCCGGGCCACATCGTCGCCGCAAAGGCGGTGGTCAGCTTCCTGCTCGGCGTCGTCGCCACCGCCGTGCTGCTCACCGTCGGCGGCCGGCTCTTCTCCGTCAGCTTCGGCTCGCCGCTGGCCGTCGCCGTCCTCGTCGTCTGCGCCGTCGCGGCCGCGACGTCGCTGATGTTCGTCATCGCTCGGGTCGCCCGCACCGCCGAGCAGGCCAACATCGCGCAGTCCATCGTCGCCATGGCCCTTGGCATCGCCGGGGGCGCCTTCACGCCCATCTCGGCAACCGGCGCCCTCGCCCGGGTGCTCGACCTCAACCCGGTCGCGGCCTTCATCCGCGGGCTCGGCATCACGTCGGGCGGGGGCGGGCTCGCGGACATCGGGCAACCCCTGCTCTACCTCCTCGGGTTCGCGGTGCTCGCCGGCGTGCTGTCCCGGGTTCTGCCCGACCGGGGGGCAGGCGCATGAACCCGACCCTCGCCATCGCCGCGGTCGAGCTGCGCCGCTTCCTGCGCGACCGCGCCAACATCTTCTTCGTCTTCCTCCTGCCGATCCTGCTCGTCCTCATCATCGGGGCGCAGTTCGGCGGAGCCGGACCCGCCGCCCGGGTCGCCCTCGTCGGCGAGCCCAGCGCGCTGCGCACAGCCGTCGCCACACGACTCGAGCAGGACGGCGTGGAGGTCACCTCCTCGGACCGCGCCACGGCACGTGAGCAGGTGGCCCGGGGCCGGAGCGACGTGGCGCTGCTCGTCGAGCCGGGCGCGGCGGGGGCCTTCGCGGCCGGGCAGGACGCGCAGCTGCAGATCGTCTCCAGCTCGGGGACGAACGCCATGGCCACGACCCAACGGGTCCGCGGCGCGGTCGAGAAGGTCCGCGCCGAGCGGGGGCAGCTCGCCGCCCTCGAGACCAGGGGCGTCGACAGGGCCACGGCCCGGACCGCGCTGCAGGCCGCCCGGGCGGCGGTCGTCGCGCCGGGCCTGCGCGTCGTCGACATCGACTCGATCGCGCAGGCGTTCGTCGGGCTGGGGCAGTTCGACCTCGGCGCGTCCTCGCAGCTGCTGCTCTTCGTCTTCCTGTCCTCGCTGACGGGCTCGACCGCCCTGATCCAGGCCCGGCGCCAAGGCGTCACCGCGCGGACGCTCGCGGCGCCCGTGGCCACCCGGCAGGCGCTCGGCGGCCAGGTTCTCGGGCGGTTCACCATCGCCTTCGTCCAGGGCGCCTACATCATGGCCGCGTCGTCGCTGCTCTTCGACGTCGACTGGGGCACCCTCTGGCTCGCGCTGCTCGTGCTCGTCGTCTTCGCGCTCGTCGCGGCGGGTGCGGCAATGCTCGTCGGCTCCGTCATGGACAACGAGGGGGCCGCCTCCGGCCTCGGTGTCGGCGCGGGGCTCGTCCTCGGCGCCCTCGGCGGGGCCATGGTGCCGCTCGAGCTGTTTCCCGACGACCTCCGCACGGTCGCCCACTTCACGCCGCACTGGTGGGCGACGGACGCCTTCGCCCAGATCCAGCGCCACGACGGGACCCTCCTTGACATCCTCCCGAGCGTCGGCGTGCTGCTCGGTATGGCCGCCGTCCTCCTCACGGCCGGCACGTGGGCTCTGCGTCGGAGCCTCGCCCGCGCCATGTAAACCGACTGCCGCCACTCCTGGGACGGCAGAAGGACATTCGTCCCTAGCCGTCGGCGTCGTCCGCGCCGAAGACTGGCAGTGACAACCGGAGAACGCAGGAGGGCATCGTGGAGAAGGTCATGTGGCTGGTGCTCGGAGCAATCACCTTGGGGGCTGCGCTGCGGGCCGGCTCCAGTGCCCGAGCGATGTACGTCGCCCGGGTTGCGCTCTTCCTGCTCATGGTTCCCTTCGGGGCGGCCGTCAACGCCTCGTACCTGCGCAGCGGCTCCGCCTACTACGAGGACTTCGCCGACGCCTCGCAGTTCGCCTTCGTCCGCGACACCTGGCAGTCACTGGTCGTCCCGAACCAGGGGTTCTTCATCACGCTGCTCATCCTCGCCGAGGCGGTGGCCGGGGTCCTCGTGGCGGTCGGCGGTCGGTGGATGCGTTGGGCGCTCGTCGCTCTCATCGGCTTCCACGTGGGCCAGCTGGTCTTCGGCTGGTTCATGTGGCCCTGGGCCGTCGTGATGACGGGTGCCTTCGCGCTGCTCATCCGGGCGCAGCAGCGCACGCCGACGCCGCCGCTCGGCCTGCGAGTGCCGCCCGCGGTGCGCGCCCACGCGCGGTGATCCGGCGGCTCGGCCTCCACCGGCCGGGACCCTCGGGGCACGGCGGCATACTGAGAGCCGGGGATCGCGCGCCAGGGCCGGCACGCGCGGCGACGGTGCCGACGGGAGGAGCGGGCGGTCATGGATCAGCGCAGACCGGGGGCGGGCGGCTCGTCCAGCACGACGGCGACGGCCATCGCGGACTATGCCCTGCTCTCCGACCGGCACTCGGCGGCGCTGGTCTCGACGTCCGGCTCGGTGGACTGGCTGTGTATGCCGCGCTTCGACAGCCCGTCGACCTTCGGGGCCCTCCTCGGTGAGGACGCGGGCCACTGGTCGAT
This sequence comes from Intrasporangium sp., assembly GCF_035688975.1. GTDB lineage: Bacteria > Actinomycetota > Actinomycetes > Actinomycetales > Dermatophilaceae > CALMNV01. Next base: position 16,419 of record NZ_DASSMH010000063.1, read on the forward strand.
CCGGCCCGTGGGAGGCTTCCGGGTCGAGCGGGAGTACGTCGCCGCGAGCCTCGTGCTGCGCACGACCTTCGTCACCGCCCAAGGGGTGCTGGAGCTGCGGGACGCCCTCTCGCTCGGGCGGACCGATGATCCGCACCGGCTGGGAGAGCACGCGCCGCATGTGCTGCTGCGCAGCGTCGCGTGCACCGAGGGCAGCGTGGCCGTCGAGGTGCGCTTCCGCCCTCGGCCGGAGTACGGGCTCATCGCACCCGCGCTGCACGCCGTCGACGGTGGCCTCGTCGCCAGCGGCGGAGCGGCCCGGCTCACCGTGTCGAGCACGGTGCCCCTCGAGATCGGCCGTGACGACGCGCACGCCCGCTTTGAGCTGCGGTCAGGTGAGCTCGCGTGCTTCGCGTTGCGGCAGGGGCCGCTCGGAGCGCCGAGCCCCCCAGTGATGAGCGGCCCCGCCATCGCCGGCGCCATCGAGGAGACCGTGGACGGCTGGGGGCGGTGGTCCGCCCAGCACCAGCACTACCAAGGCCGGTGGCGCGAGCTCGTCCACCACTCCGGGCGCGTCCTGCAGGCGATGAGCTACCAGCCGACCGGGGCCATCGTCGCCGCGGCGACGACCTCGCTGCCCGAGGAGATCGGCGGCGAGCGCAACTGGGACTACCGCTACTCCTGGGTCCGAGACGCCAGCCTGGCCATGCAGGCGCTATGGGTGGCAGCCTGCCCCGACGAGGCCGACGAGTTCTTCGGCTTCATGGCCGCGGCAGCCGCCTCGGCCGACGTCGACGGGCCGCTCCAGATCATGTTCGGCATCGGCGGGGAGCACGACCTCTCCGAGCGCACCCTGACGCACCTGCCCGGCTGGAGGGGGAGCAGCCCGGTCCGCGTCGGCAACGGAGCGTGGAACCAGTCGCAGCTCGACGTCTACGGCGAGCTCCTCGACTCCGCCCACCAGCTGCGGGACCAGCTGGGGCACGCGGACGGCCCGACCCGCGACTTCCTCGTCCGGCTTGCCGACGCCGCGGCCGCCCGGTGGGAGGAGCCCGACAACGGCATCTGGGAGGTCCGCGGCGAAGCCCGGCACTTCGTGCACTCCAAGGTCATGTGCTGGGTGGCGCTCGACCGCGCCGTCGCCCTGGCCGACTGGCTCGGGGCCGGGGAGCACGTCGAGCGTTGGGCCAGCACGGCTGAGCGGATCCGCACGGCGGTGCTCACCGACGGGTGGGACGAGCGGATGGGCGCCTTCACCCAGTCGTTCGGCCGCCCCGACCTCGACGCCACGGCCCTCCTGCTGCCGATCGTCGGCTTCCTGCCGGCCGACGACCCGCGCATGCTCTCCACCATCGACGCCGTGCGCGACGGGCTGACCGACGGCCGCGGGCTGGTCCGCCGCTACCGGACCGAGACGGGAGTCGACGGGCTCGCCGGCGAGGAGGGCACCTTCCTGCTCTGCACCTTCTGGCTGGCCCACGCCCTCGCCCTCGCCGGCCGCACCGAGGAGGGCAGCCAGGTGTTCGAGCGCGCCATCGGCTACCGCAACGACGTCGACCTGCTGGCCGAGGAGGTCGACTCGGCCACAGGCGAGTCGCTCGGCAACTTTCCGCAGGCCTTCAGCCACATCGGTCTGGTCAACGCCGCCTGGGCCCTCGAACAGCCGGCGACCGCAGGCGGCGCCGAGGAGTGAGGCGTGCTCGGCCGGTGAGGCGTGCTCGGCGGGTGAGGCGTGCTCGGCGGGTGAGGCGTGCTCGGCCGGGCCGGGCTCAGCTGGCCGCGCGCACCGCGTCGACGAGCGAGGTGGGCCGACGCCCCAGGAGTCGAGTCAGGTCGTCCGAGTCCGTGTCGAGCGCCCCCTCGGCGATGTTGGCGTCGACAGCGGCATGGAAGCCGGCCGTGCCCGCGTCGACCCCGGCCCCGGTGAGGGCGGCCACCAGCTCCTCGCCCGTCACCGCCCGGGCCACCACCGGCGTGCCGGTCACCTCGGAGATGGCCTCGGCCAGCTCGGCGTAGGTGAACGGGGTGCCGCCGAGCTCGTAGACCACGTCGTCGGTGCGGTCCTCCAGCAGGGCGGTGGCTGCGGCTGCGGCGAAGTCGGCCCGGCTGGCAGCGGCGATCCGCCCGTCACCGGCGGCATGCAGGACGCAGCCCTGGGACAGGTAGCTGCCGATCTGGGCCGTGAAGTTCTCGAGGTACCACCCGTTGCGCAGGACCGTGCGCGGCAGGCCGGACTCGGCGAGCAGCCCCTCCGTGGCCTGGTGCTCCGGCGCAAGGAGCAGCGGGGTGGAGTCCGCGCGCAGGATCGACGTGTAGGCGATGCGCCCCACGCCGGCGCGCTTCGCCGCCGTGATGACGTTGCCGTGCTGCCGGACGCGCTGGCCGACCTCGGAGCCCGAGACGAGCAGCAGTCGGTCGACGCCGACGAGGGCTGCGTCGAGGGTCACCGGCACGTCGTAGTCCGCCTCGCGGGCCTGCACTCCCCGCTCGGCCAGGTCGGCGACCTTCTGCGGCGTGCGTGCCAGCGCGACGATGTCACCGGGGGCGACGCCCGCGTCGACGAGCTGCTCGATGACGTGGCGGCCGAACGGTCCGCTGGCTCCGGTGACGGCATACGTGGGCATGTGGGGGCTCCTTGACGGTGGTCGGTTCCCGGAGAACGCAGTTGATCGCTCAACTATTCCGCTGGGAGCTCCGGCGGACCGGGGGCGCCCTGCCCGGTTCGCCGTATGCCGTCGCTCCGGAGCGACCGGATACCTCGGACCCGAGGTGGCCCGGGCAGGATGGGGCCCATGCACTTCATCGGGGTCGACCTGGCGTGGGGCGCCTCGAGGCCGACCGGGGTCGCCGTCCTGGACGCCGCCGGTCGGCTCGTGCACGTCGCGGCGCACGGCACCGACGACGAGATCGTCGCCGCGCTCACGGCATACACCCGAGGCGACTGTCTCGTCGGCCTCGACGCGCCCCTCGTCGTGCTCAACCGCACGGGCACCCGGCCCGCCGAGGCGGCCCTGAGCCGCGACTTCGCCCGCTTCGAGGCCGGCGCGCACCCGGCCAACACCGGCCGGCCGGAGTTCCGCGACGGGACCCGAGGCGCCCGGCTCGCCGAGCGCCTGGGCCTCGACCTGGACCCGGGGTCCTCGGCTCCCCGTCGCGCCATCGAGGTCTACCCGCACCCCGCCACCGTCGCCCTGTTCCGTCTCGGCCGGACCCTGAAGTACAAGAACAAGCCCGGTCGGCCGGTCGCCACGCTGCGCGCCGAGCTGGGCCGGCTCATGGACCTGCTCGAGGGTCTGGAGGGTGCCACGCCCCGGATGCGGCTCCGGGACCACGACGGGTGGCGGGCCCTGCGGGCACTCGTCGCCGGCGCCGAGCGAAAGAGCGTCCTGCGCCAAGCCGAGGACCAGGTCGATGCGGTCGTGTGTGCCTACGTCGCGCTGTTCACGGCGAGGCGACCCGAGGCCGTGACCGCCTACGGCGACGTCGCGACCGGCTACATCGTCACGCCCACGCTGCCTGCGGACCAGGTCCCGGAGCCACGGAAGCGGCGCGACCCGGTCCAGACGGCGGTCCAGGCGTATGCCGCCCAGCAGCCGGCGCTGCAGGAGGCGACCGACGCCTTCGTCACCCTCGTCAGGTCCTATCTCGACGACGCCGGGATCAACTACCTGACCGTCACCGGCCGGACCAAGAGCGTCGAGTCCTTCGCCGCCAAGGCCGGGCGGACCGTCGACGGCAAGCGGCAGTACCCGCGGCCGCTCACCCAGATCACCGACCAGATCGGCGTGCGGGTCATCACCTACGGGCACGAGGACGTCGCGGCCGTCGCGGACCTGCTCGCCGACCAGCTGAGCGTGCAGGGCGACCGCGACATGGGCCAGGAGACGGCGAGCGAGGGGCGGTTCGGCTATGCGAGCCGGCACCTGCTTGTCGGGATCGACCCTGCGCGCAGCCCCGGCGAGCGGGAGCAGCGGCTGGTCGGGCGCAGCGCCTCGGTCCAGATCCGCACCGTGCTGCAGCATGCCTGGGCCGAGTTCGAGCACGACATCCGCTACAAGGGCACCATCCCGGAGGAGCTGGCCCCCGACCTCGACCGGCGGTTCACCCTGGCGGCCGGACTGCTCGAGCTCGCCGACCGCGAGTTCTCGCAGATCCGTGCGCGCCTGCAGGCGCCGGCCCCGAGGCAGCGGCCGGAGCCGGACGTCAACGACCCCCGGATCAGCGCCCAGGACCTCGCGACGTTCCTCGCCGGGCAGTACACCGAGGCGGGCTGGTCCCGCACCGACCACTACGAATGGGTCTGCGGCCTGCTCCTCGAGCTCGGTATCAGCTCCCTCGACGAGCTGGCCGGGCTCCTCGCGTCGATCGACGGCGCCGGCATCAACGCGAGGATGGGCTACCGCTACCCGCCGGGCGCCGTGCGGCGGCTCGACGACGCGCTCCTCGCCGTCTTCGGCAGCCGGTATCTCGCCCTGCACGGCAACGCCCACCGCGAGGCGCAGCTGCGCAGCCGGCTGGAGAAGCTGCGGGCGGTGGACCCGCCGGCGCGCTCAACGAGGGCGGTCGTCACCGGTGCCGGGCAGGAGCCGTGACCGCCGCGCCGGCACCCGCGACCACACGGCCTGCTGCAGCGCCAGCGTCAGCCAGCCGGCGAGCGCCATGCCGAGGATGTTGACCACGAGCTGCAGGCTGCTGCCCCACACCTCCTTCCAGGCGCCGAAGGCGAGGCCCAGCGCGACGTTGCCCGCGGCGGGGATCGTCGTGACGGAGATGAAGACGCCGCTGAGGCCGCCCACCCGGGCGGAGGTCAGCGACAGCACCCCGGCGGCCGCGGCGAGCACGGCGACGATGAACGACCACTTGTCCGGCGTGTAGATGAAAGCGGTCCCTGGCCGCGGCCCCTCGACGTCGGTGAGGGCGACCCAGCCGAGCGCCCGGCCGACGAGCGCCGCCGCGCACGTGGCGGCGATGGCGATGCCGAAGCCGAAGGCCAGGGCCCGGGCCGCGAGGCCGAGCAGCAGCCCGCGCCGGCGCACGAGCGCCACGCCCAGCGCCGCCACCGCGCCGAACTCCGGCCCGAGCACCATGGCGCCGATGACGAGGATCTGCGAGTCGAGGACGATGGCGATGCCGGCGATGAAGGTCGCGAGCACCATGAAGCTGACATAGGTCCAGTTGAACTCGACGTCCTCGTAGGAGTGCTGCACGACCTGCGCCCACACGACGGCGTCCGCGCTGCTGCCCGGGGTGGCCTGCTCGGCGGTGAGGCCGGCCCGTGAGAGCCACGTCGTCACCGGCTCGATGTGCACGGTGCCGCGCTGGTGCACCCCGAGGTCGCGAAGCCGGTTGACGATGTCGTTCGCGCCCTCCCGCGCCACGTCGGCGACGACGAGGTCGCCGGCCGGCAGGACCGAGGCGCCGCGGATCAGCGCGAGGCTGCTCACGGCTTCGGTCCCCTGCAGGACGTCCACGATCGCCTCGGTGAGGTCGGCCGGCGTGGAGACGTGGAGGCGCAGCATGACGCCAGTCTGTCGTGCCGACCCCGCCCAGGCCCGGCTGAGGCCCCACCCACGCCCCGCCCAGCCCGCCCCACGCACAGGGAGCCGGACCCCGAAACCGCGGTGACGGCATACGGCTAGCGTTTGGCCATGGCCCGCGGTGAACGCAACGTGCTCGGTGGACCGCTTGCAGAGTGCGGGCGGGACCCTGTGACCGGCTTCTATCGCGACGGCACCTGCACGACCGGCCCCGAGGACCTGGGCAGCCACACGATCTGCGTCGTGGTGAGCGTCGAGTTCCTCCAGCACCAGGTCTCCGTGGGCAACGACCTCGTCACCCCGCGGCCGGAGTGGCGCTTTCCCGGGCTCACCCCGGGCGATCGGTGGTGCGTCGTGGCGTCCCGGTGGCTGGAGTCCCAGCGGGCGGGATGCGCCGCCCCGGTCGTCCTGGCCGCCACCCACGAGCGCGCCCTCGACGTCATCCCGCTCCAGCTCCTGCAGGCGTATGCCGCCGACATCCCGGACGACCCGCGCTCCCTGCTGTGAGGGGCCGGCCCACGGGTCCGGCGGGAATAGCAGGTACTAGTTGAGTCGTTCTCACTCATGTATATTGAGTGCTGGGGCAGCCAGCCACCCCCAGCGATGTAGGAGCACTTCCAGGAGGGACCATGTCCAACTTCGACCCGTTCCGTCAGCTCGACCGCTTCTTCACCGACAGTTTCCGGCCGGCCTCGACCGTCATGCCGATGGACCTCTACCGCTCGGGTGAGAGCTTCACGGTCCTGATCGACCTTCCCGGTGTCGACCCCAGCTCCATCGACGTCGACGTCGAGGACCGCACGCTGACGATCCGCGCGGAGCGTCCGGCCCTCGAGGTGGAGGACGCCAAGTGGCTCTCGCACGAGCGTCCCACCGGCACCTTCGCCCGGCAGCTGTCGCTCGGTCAGGGCCTCGCACTCGACCGCATCGAGGCGTCCTACCGCGACGGCGTGCTGAGCCTGACCATCCCGGTCGCCGAGGAGGCCAAGCCGCGCAAGATCTCGGTGAGCGTTGAGGGCAGCGACGACAAGGCCGCGATCGGCAGCTGACGCCGAGCGGCAAACGGCGACGGCCGAGGACCGTCAAGCCCCAACGAGCGAGGGCCCGGACTGCCTGAGGCAGTCCGGGCCCTCCGCTGTGCGAGCCGGCCCGACGCCGCGGGACCCACCGGCGCCGCGGCCCCACCTCGCAGGGGCGCGGCATACGCTGACGTCATGACGCTCGGCCCCGCCCTCACCGTCGTCCAACGACGGATCGGACGGGCGCTGCGCGCCCGGGTGGCCGGGCAGGACGCCGCGGCGCGGGCGCAACGCATCTGGGGTGCGCCCGGCCCCCGCTGGTTCACCTCCACAGATCCGATCTGGCGCGTGCACGCCGACGCGTCGATGTTTCCGGGCGGCATCGCATCCCTGCTCCTGCAGTCGTTGCACCCGCTGGCCATGGCCGGCGTGGCGGGTCACAGCGGCTACAAGAGCGACCCCTGGGGACGCCTGCAGCGCACCAGCAGCTACCTCGCGACGACGACGTTCGGCACCATCGCCGACGCCGAGGCCGCGATCGCCGCGGTGCGCGCCATCCACGAACGCGTCCGCGGCACCGACCCGGCAGGGCGCCCCTACCGCGCGAGCGACCCCGACCTGCTGCTGTGGGTGCACGTGGCCGAGATCGACAGCTTCCTGCGGGCGTACCAGGCCTTCGGCGCCCGCCCGCTCACGGCGCAGGAGGCGGACACCTACGTCGCGCAGGCCGGCGTCGCGGCCGCCCGGCTCGGGGTGCTCGACCCGCCGAGGTCCGTCGCGGCCTTGACCGGGACGCTGGCCGACTACCGGCCCCGGCTGGAGGCGACGGCGGCCGCCCGCGAAGCCGCGCGGTTCCTGCTCCTCGACCCGCCCCTGCCGCTGCTCGCCCGCCCCGGCTACGCCACGCTGGCCGCGGGCGGCGTCTCCCTCCTGCCCGCCTGGGCCCGCGGCATGCTGGGCCTGCCCATGCCCGAGCCGGTCGTGCAGGCCGTCGCGCGTCCGGTGGGAGCGTTCGGCACCTCCGCCGTCCGGTGGGCCCTCGCCGGGATCGGGGAGCGCCGCCCGTCGGACGGGCCCGCCCGGCAGCCGGCCTGACGGATGAGCGGCTCCTCCCGGCAGCCGGGCGCCGGCGCCCTGGCCCAGCGGTTGGCCGGTGGTGTGTTCGGCGCGGCGCTGGGCGCGGCCTTCGCCACGACCGCTCTGCTGCGGCGGACCAAGCCGCTCCACCCCGAGGGCGTGGTGTCGTCGGCGACCTTGCGGGTCACGCCGGCCGACGCCCGCTCCGGCGTCCCCCTCCTTGACACCGGCGGCGAGCACGCCTGCACCGTCCGGGCCTCGTATGCCGTGGGCACCGGCCCCGAGGCGCCCGACATCGAGGGTTTCGCCCTGCGGCTCCCGGCCGGCGGTGCGGGTCGCAGCGCGGCCGACGTGCTCTTCGCGAGCACCGGCACGGGCCGTCTCTCCCGGTTCGTCCTGGCCGTGCGCCGACCCGGGGTCCACGCGAGCCTCACCACCCTGCTGCCGGTGCGCGCTGCCGACGGGTCGCCACTCCTGCTGCGCCTCGACCCCCGCCCGACGCGCGGCGCAGGCGTGGCGGGGGCGGCGGGCGCGGGCCCGCTGCCGGCGGCATACGCCCTGTCCTGGGCACACGGCCGGGGTCAGTGGCACGAGTGCGGCGAGCTTGCCGTGCCGTGGGACTCCGGCGGGGCCGACGCGCCGCGCCGCTTCGACCCGGTCGCGAACCCGCTCCCCGGGACGGGGCAGTACCCGCTCGTCGAGTGGCTGCGCGAGCCGGCCTACGCGCTCTCCAGGCTCGCGTGGCCACGGGCCGGGCGGCTGGGATAGTGGTCGGATGGCCGAGGACGTGAACATCCAGCAGCACATCAAGCGCCTCATGGACGAGGAGCACGAGCTGCGCTCCTCCCTCGCCGGGGGGCAGATCTCGGTCACCGAGGAGCACCAGCGGCTGGGCCAGATCGAGGCCGAGCTGGACCAGTGCTGGGACCTGCTCCGGCAGCGGCAGGCCAAGCGGGAGCCGGGCCAGGATCCCGCCCGGGGCCACTCGAGCTGACACCGCGCGCGGGCTCCGCTCCCCCCCTCCGGTCGAGTGGCCAGTTCGGTGCGCTCCCCCACGGTCGAGTGGCCAGTTCGGTGCGCTCCCCCCGGTCGAGTGGCCAGTTCGGTGCGCTCCCCACCGTCGACTGGCCAGTTCGGTGCACGAAAGTGGCCACTCGACGAGGGGGCCCGGGCCCTGGCGGCGGGGGTCGCCGGGGCACCAGCCGGTGGTCAGGGTGCGGTGGTTGAATACGTACCACGCCCAGGGGGAGGTCCGGATGTCATGGAGCCAGGCCCGGCTCGCGGCCCACTCGCGAGCGGTCGAGCAGGTGGTTCGGGAGTATGCCGCCCTGCCCGCGGACGAGCCCGTCCGGCTGGCCAAGCGCACCTCCAATCTCTTCCGCCCCCGAGCGGCGCACACGGGTCCCGGTCTCGATGTGTCGAGCCTCGACCACGTCGTCGAGCTCGACCCGCAGCGCGGCGTCGCACGGGTGCAGGGGATGGCGACCTACGAACGGCTGGTCGACGAGCTGCTGCCGCACGGCTTCGTGCCGCTCGTCGTCCCGCAGCTGAAGACGATCACGATCGGAGGCGCCGTCACCGGCCTCGGCATCGAGGCAAGCTCCTTCCGCAACGGACTTCCGCACGAGTCGGTCCTCGAGCTGGAGATCCTCACCGGCTCCGGCCGGGTCGTCACCGCCCGGCCGCAGGGGGAGCACGCCGATCTCTTCCACGTCTTCCCCAACTCCTACGGGTCCCTGGGCTACGCGCTCAGCCTCACGATCGAGCTCGAGCACGCCAGCCGCTACGTCGCGCTGCGCCACGTCCGCTTCGCGTGCCTGGCCGACCTCGTCGCGGCCGTCGGCACGATCATGGCCAGCCGCTGCTGGGAGGACGAGCCGGTCGACTTCCTCGACGGCGTCGTCTTCGGCCGGCACGAGGCCTACCTCTGCCTCGGGCGGTGGACCGACTCGCTCGAGGGGCAGCCGCGTCCCAGCGACTACACCGGCACCGAGATCTTCTACCACTCGATCCGGGAGCGTCGCCGCGACGTCCTGACGGCGCGGGACTACCTGTGGCGCTGGGACACCGACTGGTTCTGGTGCTCCCGTGCCTTCGGCGCCCAGCAGCCGCTCGTGCGTCGGCTCTGGCCCAAGCGGCTGCTGCGCAGCGACACGTACTGGACGATCGTCGGCTTCGAGAACCGGCACGGCGTCATGGCCACCCTCGACCGGTGGCGGGGCCGGCCCGAGCGGGAGCGGGTGGTGCAGGACGTCGAGATCCCCCTGTCCCGGACCGCCGAGTTCCTCGAGTGGTTCCTCGACGAGGTGCCGATCGAGCCGATCTGGCTGTGCCCGGTGCGGCTGCGCGCCGCGTCGACCGTCCCGGGCGGTGGCCCGCCGTGGCCGCTCTACCCGATGCGCCCCGGCGAGCCCTACGTCAACGTCGGGTTCTGGTCCAGCGTGCCGGTGGCACCCGGCCGCCAGGTCGGCGACGTCAACCGGGACCTCGAGGCGCAGGTCGGGCGGCTCGGCGGCCACAAGTCGCTCTACTCCGACGCGTTCTACGACGAGGACACCTTCGACGCGCTCTATGGCGGCGCGGCATACCGGCCGGTGAAGGCGACCTACGACCCAGCCGGACGACTTCCGACGCTCTACGAGAAGGCGGTGCAGGCACGATGACGATGACCGTGGGCGAGGCGTTCGACCGGGTCTTCGGACCCGACGTCCCCATGCGGGTGGAGGCGTACGACGGCTCCGTAGGAGGGCGCCCCGACGGGCGGGCGATGCGTCTGACCAAGCGCGGCCTCAACTACGTCATCACGTCCCCGGGGACGCTGGGAATGGCTCGCGCGTACCTCATGGGCGACCTCGAGATCGAGGGCATGAACGAGGCGGACCCCTACGACGTGCTGCGGACGTTCGAGGACGACCTCACCCCCCGGCGGCCGAGCCTGCGCGACCTGCCCGACCTCGCCGCCTTCCTCAAGGAGGTGGGCCTGCGGGTGCCCGAGCTGCCCCGCGAGGAGACGCCCGGACCCCTGCGCCGGCTAGCGCACGGCCTGCGTCATGGTCGACGTCGTGACGCCGAGGCCATCTCGCACCACTACGACGTGTCCAACACCTTCTACGAGAAGGTGCTCGGGCCGTCCATGACCTACACATGCGCCTGCTATCCCTCCGAGGCGGCGACCCTCGAGGAGGCCCAGGCCCACAAGTACGACCTCGTCGCGCGCAAGCTCGGTTTGGCGCCGGGCATGCGGCTGCTCGACGTGGGGTGCGGATGGGGCGGCATGGTGCGCCACGCCGTCACCCACTACGGCGTGACGGCCCTCGGGGTCACGCTGTCACGGGCCCAGGCGCAGTGGGCGACGGCGCGCATCGAGCAGGAGGGCCTGGCCGGACGGGCCGAGGTGCGTCACGCCGACTACCGCGACGTCACGGAGCGCGGCTTCGACGCCGTCAGCTCCATCGGCCTCACCGAGCACATCGGGGTCGCCAACTACCCGGCCTACTTCCGCTTCCTGCGCGACCGGCTGCGCTACGGCGGCCGGCTGCTCAACCACTGCATCACCCGCCCGGACAACCGGCACCCGGGTCTGCCGAGCCGGGGCTTCATCAACCGCTACGTCTTCCCCGACGGCGAGCTGACCGGCTCGGGCGACATCGTGCGGGCCATGGAGGACCAGGGCTTCGAGGTCCGCCACCAGGAGAACCTGCGCGAGCACTATGCCCTGACGACCGCGGCCTGGTGCGCCAACCTCTCGGCGCACTGGGACGAGTGCGTGGCCGATGCCGGCCTCGGCATCGCCCGCGTGTGGGGCCTCTACCTCGCCGGCTCGCGACTGTCCTTCGAGCGCAACCGGATCCAGCTGCATCAGGTGCTCGCCTCGCGGACCGGCCCAGACGGTCGCTCCGGCTTCCCGCTGCGTCCGACGTGGGAGCAGGTCACCGTCGACGCAGGATGACGACCGTGTCGAGCGCCTCGCGCTCGCCGTCCTCCGTGCTCACGGGCCGTCGGCGCAGCTGCGCCGACTCGACCTCGACGGCCAGGCCCTCGGCCGACGCCGCGACGTCGTCCGGGTCGTGCAGCACTGCGGGGTCCGACGGACCGCCCCAGCCCTCGGTGAGGTTGCGCAGGGCGTGCGCGACGACGAGGACCCGCCCGCCGACCCGGGTCGCCTCGACGCCGGCTCGCAGGGCGCGCCGCCACTCGTCCTCGGGCAGCTGGAGGTAGGAGAACAGCACGAGGTCGTATGCCGCCGGCCCACCCGGAGCGGGCTGCGTCGCGTCAGCGACGAGCGCCGTGAGCCGGGCGGCCCGGTCGCCGAGGCGGTCGGCGGCGAGGCGGCGCATCCGGTCGACCGCCACCGGCGAGTAGTCGGCCGCGACGACGTCCCAGCCCTGCTCGACCATCCAGATGGCGTTGCGGCCCTCGCCGGCGGCCACGTCGAGGGCACGCCCAGGCGGCAGGCCGCCGACGATCTCGGCGACCCAGAGGTTCGGCGTGGCGGACCACACGAGGTCGGTCGCGGCATAGCGCGCATCCCAGTCGGCCGCGTCCATGCCCGCCGTCACTCGGATCCGCCGAGGTCGACCTCGTAGGCCTCGTAGACGAGGTCGGTCCCGGTCTGCCGGTGCCGGACGAGGCGACCGAGCAGCAACGTCACCTCTTCCCGGAAGGCGGGCAGGTCGCCGGACGCGCCGTCGCCCTCCTCGAGCGCGGCGAGAAACCCGCGCACCGCCTCGCGCAGCGGCTCGTGCTCCTCGCGCAGCCGCCCGAGCGGGCCGGAGAGCCGCGGCGCGGCCCGGCTGAGCCGGTCGTAGAGCCCACCCGGGCCCTCGGTGAGCTCGACGTGCACGTCGAGGTCCGAGGAGAGCTCGGCCAGGGCCGCCCGGACCCGCTCGCGCCAGGCGGCCCCGCGGGCCAGCGGCGAGGCGAGGGTGTCGTCGAGGGCTCGGACGGAGTCGTGCAGCTCGGCGCGCTGGGCACGCACGCGGTCGAGGTACGCAGTCAGGCTGGGGTCCATGGCGCCTCCTTGACAGCCATGGTCCCCGGCGGCGAGCCGCTCGTCCACCCGCTCAGGCGTGGACGGCCTTCGCCGCGCGCCGGGCCGCACGGTCGGCGTGCTTCGCGGCCTTGTCCACCCGCTTGGCCGCCTTGCCGGCGCTCTTGGCCTCCGCCTTGCGGCCGCGCGCTCCTCCGCCCTGGCGGTCGAGCAGGAGCCCGAGGCCGATGCCGAGCAGCCAGACGTCCTTGCTCACCCCGATGCCCTGCGGGGTCGGCCACACGCTCCCCGGCTTGCGCAGGGACGGCGTGCGCAGGTACATCCCGACCAGGCCCCCGGCGAACGCGGTGAGGGCGGCGCCCGCCGTCCGCGGCTTGACGAACGGCGCGAGCAGCAGCGCCCCGGTCGCCATCTCCCCGACGGAAAGGGCCTTCAGGAAGGTGGCGGGGTCCAGCGACTTCAGCGCCGGGAAGGCGCCCACCGCCATGCCGTGGGTGCCGGCGGCCGTCTCGGCGTCCCCGCCCCACTTCTCCATGCCGGAGTGCAGGACGTAGCCACCGGCGGCCAGCCGGGTCGGGATGTTGCTCAGCTTCATGGTTCCTCCTGGGGTGGTGGTCAGGCCCGTGGATCGACCCTCAGGCTACGGCCTGCCGCTCGGCGCGGTCCCGTATGCCGCGGAGCATCCTCTGGCTCATGAGCGCGGAGAGCGCCTCGACGGGCTCGGCGACGAGCGCCGCCCACGGGGCGAGGTAGGCGTAGCGCTCGCGGACGAGCAGCCGGGTGCCGCCGTCCCAGCGGCCACCGGACTCGTCCCGCAGCACGAACGCCCACGTGAAGTCGATCGGCCCGAACCTCCCTGTGGCGGCGCGGTCGTCCAAGGGCCGTGGGGCCCGGACGACGAGCGCGCGGCCCGGGTCCACGTGGGCGACGGTGAGCGTCGCCTGCGGGTGGAGGCGGAACGGGTCGCCCACGGCGACGTCCTGCCACTCCGGCACGATGCGGTCGGCGCTGTGCAGGTCGCAACCGACGAGGTTCTCCAGCCAGTCGTAGCTGTACAGGCCGCCCCGGCCCTGGCCCATCTGCGCCAGCCACGGCCACACCCGGTCCGGGCTTGCGTGCACGGTGATGGCGCGCGTGGCAAGGAGGTCGGCCTTCGGCAGCAGGTCGTCTCCCGCCAGGCGAGCGGCGACCTCCTCGTCGGTGGCTCCCCACCGCAGGTACCACCGCCGCAGGGCCGCCGTGGCGGTCGCAACCGCCACGGCGACCAGTGCGCTCCCCGGCCGGGCAGGGCCGCGTCTCATCGCAGGACAGGCGGCGGCGGCGCCGTCGAGACCGGCGCACCGGTCGGCGGCGGGCCGGACGCCACCGGTGGCGGTTCGGCGCCGCCCTGGTCGAGACGGAACGGCGGGTACTCGTCCGTCATGAGCGCGGCATACGCGGTGACCCGGTAGACCCAGCGGTTCAGCCCGATGACGAGGTCGAAGAGCCCGCGGGGGTAGGTGCCGCTGAAGAGCAGGACGAGCCCGACGACGAGGGCGAGGATGCCGAGCAGGCCGGCGCCGCCGCCCTGGTAACGCCAGTCGCCGCCCGTGCGCCAGGTCCAGCTCCAGCCGCCGGCGAGGATGCCGACGATGATGTAGTGCGGGATGGCGAGCAGCCACCACTTGACGAGGACGAGCCCGCGCGACAGCCGCTCCGGGTAGGCCACGTCGAGCGCGGCCGGGTAGTCCGGGTCCGCGTCGAGGCTGAACGGCGGGTAGCGGTCGGTGCCGAGGCCCCCGCTGCCGCAGTAGTAGGCCACGCGCCACGTCCACCGCAGCACGCCGACGTTGAAGTCGAAGAGCGACCGCGGGTAGTTGCCCGTGAAGAGGATCGCGAAGAACGCCACCACCGTGACGATGCCGAAGGCGACCCAGAGCGCGACGAGGACGACGTAGTGCGGGATGGCGAGCAGCCACTTGACCAGCCACAGGCCGCGGGAGAGCTGCGGGTCGAGCGAGGCCTCCAGGCGCAGCGGGTAACGACCCGGCGCGAGGGTGGCGGCGTCCGTGCCCGGGTAGGAGTCGGCGTATGCCGTGCCCGGCGCACCGGGAGCGCCCGGACGACCGGAGCGCTGCCCTGCCACGCCGTAGACGAGCAGGAACGTCCCGAGGGCCACGAGCAGCAGCGCGCTCCCGAGCAGGATCCACGTGAGCGGCCCCAGGAAGCCGGGCCGGACCGCGACGGTCGTCTCCACCGCCACCCCGGGGCTGGCGTCGGCGTTCATCACGACGACGCTCCACGAGCCGCGGGTGACGTTCCAGGTGAGCTGCTGCCGACCGGCTCCGCTGACCTGGGCGGACCAGAAGGTCTGGTCGGTGGGCGGCGCGACGCTGGAGCCACCGGGCACCATCCGCAGCGAGGCGGTGCCGTCCTCCGCGACGTCGGAGACGACGGCGTGGGAGACGGTGCCGAGGTAGGCGTCGACGTCTGCGGCCGGCGCCACGCCGACGAAGACGGGCCGACCGTTGGTGGACTGCGTGGTCACCCGGATGGTGAGGTCGAGTCGGTCGATGACCACCCTCGGGCCACGGACGTCCTGCTGCAAGACGACGTCCTCGGCGGTGAGGGCGACCGTCGGCGTGTCGACCGGCTTCAGCTGCATGGAGAAGTAGCCGTCGGCGTCCTGCGCCACCGCCTTGCCGAGGGCCAGCGCACCGCCGGCGAGCAGCAGCGGCACGCCCAGCAGGAGCAGCAGGCAGCCGATGACGAGTGCCGCCGTACGCCGGGCGGGTGGGGCGGGGGACTGGACAGGTGGCGCGGACATGAGAACTCCTTGTCCCGGCTCCGCGGAGCCGTCTCAGCCGGCACCGGGGACACCGATGCCTTCGGCGTGTGCCCGGTGCCCGGCACCACGACGGTAGGTCGGCTGCGCACCCGGGCCTAGGGCCGTTGGTCCCGGCCCGTCCTTGGCTCGCCGGGCGGACGGCCACGGCCCCGGTTCCGGGCCTTTCGCCCCTGCCCGGGCGGGTCGGCCGTGCATACCGTGACGAGCGGAAAGGCACAGTCATGAGCATCCTCATCGTCGTCGAGTCCATGTTCGGCAACACCCGGTCCGTCGCCGAGGCCGTCGCGGCGGGCGTCGCAGGCCAGGCCACGGGCCACCACGAGAAGGTCGAGGTCGTCGCGGTGGCGGATGCGCCGCGCCGGATCCCGGACGATGTGACGGTCCTGCTCGTCGGTGGCCCGACGCATGCACTCTCCATGAGCCGGGCCGGCACCCGTGCCGACGCCGTGCGCCAGGGCGCGACCGCGCCGGCCGCGACGGGCCTGCGGGAGTGGATCGCCGAGGTGGGGCCGCGCGAGGACCTGCCGACCGTCACCTTCGACACCCGCGTGCACGTCCGCCTCGTCCCGGGCTCCGCCGCGAAGAGCGCGGCCGCTGCCCTGCGGCATCGCGGCTTCCGCAAGGCGACCCGCGGCGAGACCTTCTACGTCGGCGACGTCGCTGGCCCCCTCGACGAGGGAGAGCTGGAGCGCGCCCGGGCCTGGGGCGAGAGCCTCGTCGGGCAGCTCGCGGGGCGGTAGGGCACCGGGCTGCGCCATCCGCAGTCAGCGGCCGGCGATCAGCGACGGTCTCGTCCTAGCGATGCTGCTCCTCGTCGCACGGTTCGCCAGCGCACCTGCCCTCGGAGTTGCCCTCGCTATGGTTGCTCCTTGTGACAGTGCACGGTCCGCGCCGCCCGCGGTCCGGGGCCCGGCCCGCGTGGACCGCCTGGCGGGTCGTGCTCCTCTTCGGCCTCGTCAGCCTCGCCGCCGACATGGTCTACGAGGGCGCGCGCTCGCTCTACGGCCCGCTGCTCGCCTCACTCGGGGCGAGCGCCGCCATCGTCGGCCTCGTCACCGGGGCCGGCGAAGCCATGGCCCTGGTGCTGCGGCTCGTCTTCGGGCCGCTGGCTGACCGCTCGGGACGGTACTGGGCGCTCACGCTGATCGGCTACGGCCTGACGGTCGTGTCGGTGCCGCTCCTCGCCGTGACACCTTTCGCCGGGGCGGCGGGGCTCGGGCTCGCCAGCCTGCTCATCCTCCTCGAGCGCTCCGGCAAGGCGATCCGCAGCCCGTCGAAGTCCGCGCTCCTCGCGCACGTCGCGGGGGCGGTCGGGCGGGGGCGCGGCTTCGGGGTGCACAAGGCCATGGACCAGCTCGGGGCCTTCGCCGGCCCGCTCCTCGTCGCGGCCGTCGTGGCGTCCACGGGCGCACTGTGGCGCGGCCTGTTCGTGCTCCTCGTGCCCGGGGCGGCGGCAATGGTGCTGCTCGTCGTGGTCCGGGCGCGGGTGCCGGACCCCTCGGTCTACGACGGCTCGGCCACAGCGGCGGAGGCTGCGCCGCCCGTGGCACGCCGCCGCGGGGCGCGAGAGTGGCTCGGCCAGGCGCTCGGCGCCGGTCTGCCGCCTGAGTTCTTCCGCTATGCCGTCGCCGCGGGCCTCATGACCGGCGGCCTGGTCACCTTCGGCATCATCGGCTACCACCTGACGGTGTCGCGGCTCGTGCCCGTCGCGGTCGTGCCCGTCGTCTACGCCGGCGCGATGCTCGCCGAGGCCCTCGCCGCGCTCGCAGTCGGGTGGGCCTACGACCGGATCAGCGCGCGGGTGCTGTATGCCGTGCCCGTCCTCGTCGCGCTCGTGCCGGGGCTCGCCCTGTCCGGGCAGCTCTGGGTGGCGCTCGTCGGGGTCGGGGTCTGGGGACTTGCCTTCGGCCTGCAGGACTCGACGATCAAGGCAATGGTCGCCGACCTCGTCGCGCCGAGCCGCCGGGCGACGGCATACGGCGTCTTCGCCGGGATCCAGGGCGCGATGGCGATCGTGGGCGGCGCCGGCGCCGGCTGGCTCTACGAGCGCTCGGTCGCCGCGCTGGTCGCCGTCGTGGCGGCCAGCCAGGCGGTGGCGCTCGTCCTGCTCGTGCGGACGCTGCGGCGGGTCCGTCAGGCGACCCGCTGAGCGGCCCGTGCGGCTAACCTCGCGGGAGGACCACCCGACCCGAGGAGGAACCGATGAGCCTCACCCGTCCCGTCGCGCCCAACCCCTACGACCTGCTGCCCGCCGTCCCGTCGTTCTCGGTCACGAGCGACGACGTCACCGACGGCGCCCCCCTGTCCGACGACCAGGTCGCAGCCAAGGGCAACACCTCACCGCACCTGTCGTGGTCGGGCGCGCCTGCGGGGACCAAGAGCTTCGTCGTCACCTGCTTCGACCCGGACGCCCCGACACCGTCGGGGTTCTGGCACTGGGTGCTCGTCGACCTGCCGGCCGACGTGACCTCCCTCGAGCGGGGCGCCGGCGCGGCGGGAGCACCCCTGCCAGGCAAGGCCTTCCACGTCCGCAACGACGGCGGGGAGAAGGCCTTCATGGGCGCCGCGCCCCCGAAGGGCGACATGCCCCACCGGTACTTCTTCGTCGTGCACGCCGTCGCGGACGAGTCCCTCGGTGTCGACGAGGACGCGTCGCCCGCGGTGGTGTCCTTCAACCTCGCCTTCAAGACGCTCGGCCGGGCCATCCTGCACGGCACCTACCAGCACTGAGACCCAGCACTGAGACCCAGCACTGAGACCCGGCACTGAGCGAGCGCCTCGTCAGGGGATGTGCTCGAGCGGCCACAGGCGACCGGTCGAGCTGTCGATGAGCGCCGCCCGATCGACCCGGGCCTCCATCGGCAGCACGTCCGCCACCTCACGCACGACGGTGGCCAGCTGCGTGCCGGTCGCCCGCGTCGCCACCGACACGTGCGGCACCCAGTCGCCGCGCGCGTAGTGGCGGTGCAGCATGGCTCCGGTCTGCTCCACCGCCCTGCTCACGCACTCCTGCCTGCGGGCCACGTCCGCGGTGACGGAGGGCGCGAGCGCGGCACGGCCTCGCGGAAACGCCACGGTGCCATGGAAGTTCACGGTCACCGGCCCGCCGTCGGGCAGGCGGTCGAGTGCCGCGCGGACCCGGTCGACGTCCCACTCGAGCAGCACGGCATACGACAGGTGTGGATGGTGGTGGCCGTGGGTGTGCGACTGCAGCGTGCGGACGCCCTGCGCCTCGAGCCGGGACCACAGCTCGCGGAGCAGGCGGTCGGTCCGCGCGTCGAAGAGCAGACACACCGCGAGAGCCATGTAGCCAGCCTCCCGCACCGGCACCGCCCGCGCCCGCACGACGCCCGGGGTGCCGGGCCGCGAGAGGGGGCGCGTCGTTGCCAGACCCACCGGTGCGACGGCAGGATGCTGACACCTCCGGGCCGTGGCGGCTCGGCCGCCACGAGAGGAGCCGGGCCGTGCCCTTCGTCGACATCGGCCCCGGGCCGGACGACGTCGCCGGCACCGCCAAGACGGAGGTGACCCTGACCCAGCTGCCGCCGGGAGGGGGCTCGCGGACGTGCTTCCGCTGCGAGGACTGGTTCGGGTGGGTCGACGAGCTCGGGCAGGTGCCGCCCGCCGACCGTCGGGTGGCCCGGGGCGCCGAGACCGACCTCGCCTCCATCCCGCCGTTCCTGTGGGGCCTCTTCTCCTCCTACGGCCGGCACACCATGCCGGCCATCCTCCACGACGTGCAGTGCGACGCTGCCAAGGCGGCGCGTCGCGGGCCCGGTGGGGCCCCGCTGCGGGCCCACCGGCGCCGCGAGGCGGACGACCTCTTCCGGCGGACCCTGGCCGAGCATGCCCAGCTCGGCATCATGACGCGGTGGATCATGTGGTCCGGCGTCCGGCTCTTCGGCTCCCTCTGGGTCGGCGTCTCGGTCGTGCTCGGCGTCGCCGTCGGTCTGCTGCACTGGTCGGCGCCGGTCATCGACGCGGTGGACGACGTCCTGTCCCACGTGGCGACCGAGCCGTGGCTGGCCTTCCTGGGTTGGGTGCCGTCCGGTTTCGCGTGGGTGCTGCGGCAGCTGTCCGAGCGGCTCGCGGCCGACCAGCCGTTCGGCTCGATCCTCCTCGCCGTCGGGGGCCTGACGCTGGTCCTGGTGCTGCTGCGCAGCGTCGAGCGCGCCTCGCCGACGTCGCCGTCCCGGTGGAGTCCTCAGGCGTTCGGCAGCCTCCTGGGAGCGTGTGCCGTGGCCGTGCTCGTGCTGCCGCCGATGGTCCCGCTCGTGCTCGTCACCGTCGTGACCCGGCTCCTGCTCTGGATCCTCGACCTCGTCCTGCACGTGACGTGGACGCACGTCCTTCGCATGGTGCCGCAGGCGTGGCGCCCGGCCAGGCGGCTGCCTCGCAAGGCGCCTCCCTTCCCCGGCGGCTTCCCCAAGCCCTGACCCCCGCCCCTCCCGCGGCCTACCTCCCAGTTATCTGCGGGGCTGGATATCGTCCTGACGACATCTGGCCCCGCAGATAACTGGGGGTCGGGCGGGGGCGCGGGGCGCGGAGGTGGACCGGCAGCACGGGACCGCCCAAGATGGGGGCCATGCGAGCCACGACGATCCACGCCCCCCACGACATCCGCCTGTCCGAGGTGCCCGACCCCGTCATCGAGGCCGACACGGACGCCATCGTGCGCGTCGTCGCCGCCTGCATCTGCGGCTCCGACCTGTGGCCCTACCGGGGCGAGAACGACATCACGCCCGGCAACACCATCGGCCACGAGGCCGTCGGGGTGATCGAGACCGTGGGGCCGGCGGTCCGGTCCTTCCGGCCCGGCGATTTCGTCGTCGTGCCGTTCTGCCACTGCGACAACACGTGCGCGCACTGCCTGGCTGGCGTGCAGTCCGCGTGTGTCAACCATGGCGTCACGTCGAGCGGCCAGGCGCAGTACGCCCGGGTCGGCCAGGCGGACG
Organism: Intrasporangium sp.; assembly: GCF_035688975.1. Classification (GTDB taxonomy): domain Bacteria; phylum Actinomycetota; class Actinomycetes; order Actinomycetales; family Dermatophilaceae; genus CALMNV01. The sequence continues at coordinate 36,803 of NZ_DASSMH010000063.1, forward strand.
GCAGCCTGGTCAAGACCGACGGTATGCCGGACGCCGACCTCGTCCCCAGCCTGCTGGCCCTCAGCGACGTCATGGCGACGGGCTGGCACGCTGCCGTGGCCGCGGGCGTCCGACCGGGCGGCACCGCGGTCGTCGTCGGCGACGGGGCCGTCGGCCTGTGCGCGGTCCTCGCAGCCCGGGAGCAGGGCGCCGAGCGGATCGTGGCCATGTCCCGGCACGAGTCGCGTCAGCAGGTCGCCAAGGAGTTCGGCGCCACCGACCTCGTCGCGGAGCGCGGCGACGAGGGCGTGGCGGCCATCCTGGACCTCACCGACGGCGTGGGCGCCGACTCCGTCCTCGAGTGCGTCGGCACGGGATCGGCGATGGACACGGCCTTCCGCATCGCCCGGCCGGGGTCGACGGTCGGGTTCGTCGGCGTGCCGCACGGCGTGGAGCTTCCGGTGCGCACCATGTTCCGACGCAACATCGGGCTCCACGGCGGGATGGCCCCGGTCCGCGCCTACCTGCCGGACCTGCTCCAACGGGTCCTCGACGGGCGGATCGAGCCGGGGCGCATCTTCGACCTCACGCTGCCCCTCGACGACGTCGCGGAGGGCTACCGGGCGATGGACGAGCGACGAGCCATCAAGGTGCTGCTCCAGCCCTGAGGCGGCGTGTCCTACCGGGTACTCGCAAGGATGCTGGTACGTCGTACCGGCCTGATGAGCGGTGGCCGCGCTGTTCGCGGCGACCGGGGCCGAAAGGTCAAGATGTCCGTGCTGGCAGCAGACTTCGCAGACATATGCGACGCGTATTCAGGACCGGTCACGCCCAGGGCAAACAGCGAGTACCGTCAATTCGGGCTCACCACACGACTGTGCACCAGCAGCGACTCCCCAGCATGCTGACTCTCCACGCGAATGACACCGGAGCCGGTACCGGTCACACCGCCGCCTGGCACCCACCCGGCTCGGTCGGGCCGGGTTCATCGTGACACACGGAGACATCATGAACAGTCACATGAGTCGGTCTTGGGGTAGACGCCAGTCGCGCCCGACTGCACGCAGGCGAACCCGTTGGCTAGCCATCCTTGCCGCCGTCGCGTTACCGCTGCTCGTCGTCACGGCGCCCAGCGCACTGGCGGCAAGCGGTCCCTACATCATTGACGGCATCGTCCCCGACAGCGGGGCGGCGCAGCTGACCGACCCGTTCGGCAATGTCAAAGAGCTCGGTCCCATCAACTCCAACACCACGAAGATTGGCGTCATCCACAAGGCCGCCGTGCCCATGCTCGGCTTGACCAACCCCAACGGTCAGGTCGACCTGCGCAACGCGTGGCTCGCCACGAAACGCGACTCCGCCACGGGGCACGACTGGCTGTACTTCGCGTGGGAACGCGACGCCAACAGCGGCAGCGGATTTATCGCCTACGAGTTCATGAAGAAGCCCGCCCCTACAGGCTGCGCGTACGATACGTCCACCGACAGCCAGCTCATCGCGAACTGCAACCCATGGGCCAACCGCGACGCTGGTGACTTCGTGATCCTGTGGGACCAGTCCGGGTCCAGCACCACGCTCTACCTGCGGACCTGGACCGGTGTAGCCCCAAACCTGACCTTGGGAGCCCCGCAGCAGCTAGACCTTGCCGTGTCCGAAGCGCAGTTCAGCGCGGACGGATTCAAGGGGGAGGCGGCGGTCGACCTGACCGCGACGATCTTCGGTGGCAGCACCGCCTGCCAGTCGTTCGCCAACACGATTCCCAGCACCGTGACGGGAAACTCCGACACTGCCGACTACAAGGACACCGTGCTCAAGCAGGCGCCCCCCATCACGAACTGCACGTCGACGGTCGTGACCACACCCAAGACCGGCGCCGGCACTGACGTTCCCGCAGGAGGCCTGTCAATCGGCGCCGGCGTCGTGTCCGTGAGGGACTCGGCCGTGGTCAGCCTCGCCGGTGGCACCGCCACCCCGGCAGGCTCGGTCGGGTTCTTCCTGTGCAAGGTGGATTCCCCCAACCTGTGCACGACCGGTGGAACATCCGTCGGGTCGACGAACCTTACCGGTCCGGCATACCCGGTCACCCTCGTGTCGCCGACCGCGTATGTCACCTCCGTCGGGCGGTACTGCTGGAGAGCTGTCTTCAGCGGCGATCCCGCCAACGGCATACCGGGCTCGAGCGACTCGTCCGCCACTGAGTGCTTCACCGTGAACCCGGTGACGCCAGACCTGGCGACGACCGGCGGCCCGGACGTGCTCCTTGGAAACGCCGTCACCGACACGGCGGCCTTGACTGGAACGGCCACCCAGCCGGCCAGCCCGGTCATCAACCTCACCGGTACCGGCGGGGCGGCCGCAGGCGGAACCATCACCTTCAAGCTGTACGGCCCAAGCGACACCGCATGCGGAGCCCTCGTCTACACCTCGGGCGCCGTCACGGTCAGCGGCAACGGCACGTACAACAGCCCGGCACCGCAGTTCGTGCCGACCGAGGCCGGCACCTACCACTGGGTCGCTGTGTACAGCGGCAGCTCGCCGAACACACTCGGCACCACGCACAACGCCGACTGCACCGACGCCAACGAGGACGTCGCCGTCACCACCGTGCCGTCTTCGCTGACAAGCGCGCAGAAGTGGGTGCCGAACGACTCGGTCACTGTCTCGGCCGCCGCAGGGAGCGGCCCCCTGACAGGTACCGTCTCGTTCGCGCTCTACGCCTCGGCCGACTGCGCCGCCGGTGGCGATGCCGCCATCTATAGCACGACCGCCACTGTCTCCGGGGCCTCCCCACAGACAGTGTCCACATCGAACACCACCGCGCAACTGGCCTCCGGGTCCTTCTCCTGGCTCGTCAGCTACGACAGCATGAACAACGCTCAGCGAGACATCCCGCCGAGCTGCCACGAGACGTCAGCACTCACGATCACCAACGGCGGAACGATCAGCAGCCCGTGATCACCATCTTCTGACGGCCTCAACGGTGGTGGCGCCTGATCGCCTGTCCGGCGCCACCACCCAAGCCATCAACGCCCGCGGACGCCCTGGTAGGCGCCGCGGGCGTTACCCCGCCGTGGAGGTCCGGTCCCTGAGGACCATCGATGACTCGGCGATCATCGGCGCGACCCTCGAGCAACTCCCAGAGTCGCCGGCGGCGAGGGGCCTTGCTCCAGCGGCCGTCGCCGGGCGGATCTTCGACCTCATCCTCCCGCATGACCACGTCGCCGAGGGCCACTCCCTCCCGTATGACGACCCGGCAAGGCCGCTCTCGACCGATTTCCCGCATTCTCCTGCCGGTGCGACATCGCGCGTCCTACTCTCGACATCGCCTGCCATGCGAGGAATCGAGGACCGTAATGTCGCGCATCCAAGGTCGCCGCTTTCTGGGGCCCGTCATCGTGCTCGTCGTCGCTGCCATGTTCGGCACGCTGCTCGTCGTGTCGGCCGGCTGGCTGACGAAACCGTCCGAGCGCCTGCCCGTCACGGCCGCCGCCGCCGGCGCTCCGACGTCCATCGTGCCGGATCCGCCGGCTCCCGACCCAGCCCCCGTCATCGTGCGGGCGGTCGCGCCCGCCCCGCGCCCCGGGACCGCGCAGGCGGTGCTCGCCACGCTCACCGTGCGGGACCGGGCGGCGCTGACCGGGTTCAAGCGCTCGCTCTTCGGCCCGGAGGACCTCGACACCGACCACAACGGCTGCGACACGCGCAACGACGTGCTGCGCCGCGACCTCACCGGCTTCACCCTCGCCGGGCGCAGCAACGGCTGCGCCGTCGTGCGCGGCACGCTGCGCGACCCCTACACCGGTCGCACCATCGGCTACCACCGCGGACGCGGCACCGCGGCCGCCGTGGCCATCGACGAGGCGGTGACCCTGCGTGACGCCTGGCGCTCCGGCGCCCAGCAGTGGTCACAGGCCAAGCGCGCGCAGTTCGCCAACGACTCGCTGAACCTGCTCGCGGTGGACGGACCGACGGCGGCGAAGCGGGCTGCGGCCGCGAGCTGGGTGGTCCCGAACACAGCGTTCCGGTGTGCCTTCGCCGCCCGCCAGATCGCGGTGAAGGCCCGCTACGGCCTCACCGTGACCGCGGGCGAGCGCGCCACGCTGGCGCACGTGCTCGCGACCTGCCCCAACCAGCCGCTCCCGGTGGCGCAGCCCTTCCGCCTCGGCGGCGGCCCGTCGGAGTCCACCGGCCCCTCGCCCGCCGTGCTGCAGGCCCGGCTCGTCGCCCGCGCCAAGGCCCGGGCCAAGGCGGTCGCGCGCGCCAAGGCACGCGCTGCCCGGGCCAAGGCACGGGCAGCGGCACGGGCCAAGGCGCGCGCCGCCCGAGCCGCCCGAGCCGCCGCCAAGGCACGGGCACGCGCGGCCGCCGCGCGGCTTCGGGCCGCCAACAAGGCGAAGTGGGCGGCGCAGGCCAAGGCGCGCAAGGCCATCGCGCTCGCCAAGGCCAAGGCCCGCGCCGCGGCGAAGGCCAAGCGGCAGGCGGAGGCCCAGGCCCGAGCCGTTCTCCGGGCGAAGGCGAAGGCCGCCGCGCTTGCCAAGGCTCGCGAGGCAGCTGCCAAGGCCGCGCAGACGCCCTCCGGGACGACCTCGCCGACGACGCTGCCCGTCCTGCCCAGCTGAGCCGCGCCGAGCAGCTCGACGACACGGCATACGTCGCCCCCCGGACCACCGGTCCAGGGGGCGGCGTTCGTCGGTGCACCGGTCGACGGTCCCCGGCTACATCTCCTCGTGGGTGTCCGGGTCACCGTCGAAGAGCCGGCCGTCGGCACGGCCCAGCGCCGTGATCGCAGCGACCTCGGCCTCGGTCAGCGCGAAGCCGAAGACGTCGAGGTTGCTCTGCTGCCGCTCCCGGTTCGCCGACTTCGGCAGCGGCAGGGCGCCGAGCTGCACGTGCCAGCGCACGACGACCTGCGCCGGTGACACCCCGTGCGCGGCCGCTGCCTCGGTGACCGCGGGCTCGGCGAACGGGGCGTTGCGCTTGCCGAGCGGGCTCCACGACTGCGTGAGGATCCCCAGCCGCTCGTGGACGGCCCGCAGCTCCACCTGCGGGAACCACGGGTGCACCTCGACCTGGTTGACCGCAGGGGTCTGCCCTGTGGCGTCGATGGCGTCCTGCAGGTGGCGCTCGGTGAAGTTGCTGACGCCGATGCTGCGCACCAGGCCGCGCTCGCGCAGGTCCACGAGCGCGCGCCACGCCTCCACGTATCTCCCGACGCTCGGGTTGGGCCAGTGGATCAGCCCCACGTCGAGCTGCTCGAGGCCGAGCCGCCGCAGCGAGCCCTCCACCGAGGCCACGGCCCGGTCGTAGGCGTGATCCCGGCCGGGGATCTTGCTCTGGACCTGCAGCTGCTCACGCGGCAGCCCCGAGCGCCGGATCGCCTCCCCGACCTCCTGCTCGTTCTCGTAGTTGACCGCGGTGTCGAGCAGCCGGTATCCGACCTCGATCGCGCTGACCATGGCGCGGATGCCGTCCTCGCCGCGGAGCGGGTAGGTGCCGAAGCCGACGGCCGGCAGCGTCGTGCCGTCTCGGAGCTGGTGCAACGGGGTGGTGGTGGTGGTGTCCATCGGGTCACCGTACGGCCGCCCGGGTCGCCATGGGGCGGGCAACCGCCGATAGGCTGCCACCCGATGAGACGGCGCCGCCAGCCCCAGCACGTCGATGCCGCGGTCGTGGCCGCCGTCGCCGTCGGGGGTGCGCTCGGCGCGGCCGCCCGCTACGCGAGCGCGCTGCTCTGGCCCACCGCGACCGGCCGGTTCCCCACGACGACCTTGCTCGTCAACGTCGTCGGCTGCGCGCTCATCGGCATCCTCCTCGTCCTCGTCACCGACGTCTGGGCCGGCCGCCGGCTCGTGCGGCCGTTCCTCGGGACCGGGGTGCTCGGGGGGTTCACGACGTTCTCGACGTATGCCGTCGACACCGTCCAGCTCCTCGCCGCGGGCCGGTGGGCCACCGCCTTCGCCTACGCGGTCGGCACGCTGGCCGGTGCCGTGCTCGCCGTCGCCGTCGCCGCCTCACTCACTCGCCGCGCCGTCACCCGGAGGCTCCTATGAGGCCCGCCCACCCCGCCAAGCGGCTCACGATCATCGTCGGGGAGTCCGACCACTGGCACCACCGGCCGGTCTTCGCCGAGATCGTGCACCGCGCCCATGCGGCCGGGCTCGCCGGGGCAACGGTCCTGCGGGGCGTCGAGGGCTACGGCCTCGGGGGCAGGATCCACACGACCCGCCTGCTCAGCCTCGCCGAGGAGCTGCCGGTCTTCGTCCTGCTCGTCGACCGGGAGGACAGGATCGAGGCGTTCCTGCCCGAGCTCGACGAGCTCGTCGGCGGTGGGCTCGTCATCCTGGAGGACTGCGTCGTCCTCGAACCGGGGTCGCCCACGACCGACCCGGGCGGCGGAGCGAGCGCGTGAGCCTGCTGCTCGTCGTCGCGGGGGCGATGGTGGGCGCCCCGCTGCGTTATCTGACCGACCGCGTCATCTCGGCGCGCCATGACAGCGTCTTCCCTTGGGGCACCCTCGCCGTCAACGTCACGGGTTCCTTCATCCTCGGCCTGCTCGTCGGCTCGCCCGCCGCCGCGTCGCCGTCGACGCGGCTCCTTGTCGGGACCGGCTTCTGCGGCGCCCTCACGACGTACTCCACCTTCTCGTGGGAGACCCTGCGGCTCCTCGAGGACGACGCCCGGCTGCTCGCCGCCGCCAACGTGGCCGGCAGCCTCGTGGCCGGGGTCGGTGCCGCCGCCCTCGGGACGGCGCTCGGCCGGACCCTCTGGCCCTGATGCCCGGGCAGCTCCGCGGTCCCATGCCCGCGCAGTCCGGCCCCCCACCCGTGCGCCGGACCCCTCGGGTGTGAGACGTTGGCGGCAAGCAGGCAGCGACCGAGAGGAGATCACCATGTCGTTCTTCGACAAGCTGAAGCACAAGGCGGAGGAGCTCGACCTGCCCCACAAGGCGGAGGAGCTCGCAGACGCGGCCGCCAAGGCGGCACACCAGGCGCGCGAGAAGGCCGGCGAGCTGGCTCACCAGAACCGCGACAAGGTGGGCGAGGTGCTCGAGAAGGCCACCAAGGCGATCGACGAGAAGACCGAGGGCAAGTACCACGACAAGGTCGTCAAGGCCAAGGAGTCGGTCGTCAAGGGCGTCGACAAGCTCGCCGAGCAGCGTCCCGGCCCGGCAGGGGCAGCGGGAGCAGCGGCAGGCGCCGCAGGCGCCCAGGCGAGCCCGGGAGCCGGGTCCGACACCCCGCTCGTCGAGGACCCGGGCATGCCCAACCCGGCCGCGGACGGCATCGTGCCGGACCCGGACCAGCCGGGTGCCAGGCCGGGCCCGAGCCCCGTCCCCGGCGTCAGCGAGGACTTCCCCTACGCGGGCGCTGGAGAGCCCACCGCCGAGGACGGCCCCGCGACCAAGGCGGAGTTCCCGTATGCCGACCCGGGCTCGCACCCGGAGTCCGACACCCCGCCGGGTCCGATGCCCTGAGGTGCACCGCCTTCGCGCCACGTCCGCCGGCCTGATGGCGGCGGTGGTCCTCGGTGCCTGCACGGCCGGACCGGCGGCGACGCCAGCCCCTGAGGCCTCCCCTGCGCCAGTCCCGCCCAGCGGCGGCCGGCCAAGCGCCTCCGCCGCACCGTCCGGCGGACCGGCTCGGCAGGCGCCCGCCGCACCGACGCCCGCCGCAGCGACGCCCGCCAGCACGTCGAGCGCGGCGCCGCGGGCCGCCCCGAGGCCGGACCCGCTGTCGCTCCAGGCGCTCATCGCGAAGCGCTACGACGGCCATGGGCTGCGCCTGGGGCGCGAGGGCGGCAGCACGAGCGCCTACCGGCAGTATGCGGTGACCTACGAGGGCGGTGGCCTCACCATCTCCGGGCGCATCGCCGTCCCCCGCGGCCGCGGGCCGTTCCCCGCGGTCGTCCTCGCCCACGGCTACGTCGACCCCGCGGCATACGTGGGCGGCCAGACCATGCTGCGCGAGCGGGACCACCTGGCCCGAGCGGGCTACGTCGCCCTGCACATCGACTACCGCAACCACGCGGAGTCCGACGACGACCCGGCCAACGACGCCCACCTGCGCCTCGGCTACACCGAGGACGCCATCAACGCGGGCCTGGCCCTGCAGCAGTACCCCCTCGTGGACCGGGGCCGCATCGGGATCGTCGGGCGGTCGATGGGAGGCGGCGTCGTCCTGAGCGCCCTCGTCGTGCGGCCGGGCCTGTTCAAGGCGGCGGTCGCCTACTCGCCCGTGAGCTCCAACACCATCGACAACTTCAACCGCTGGGTGCGCCCGGACCCGTCCCGGTCGGGCGTCGCGCGGCAGGTCATCGCGCGTCTCGGCACGCCGGAGGCGGCGCCGGCGCGCTGGGCTGCCACAAGCCCCCGCACCTTCTTCGCGCGGGTCTCCGACCCGCTCATGATCCACCACGGGACGCTCGACGAGGACTGCCCGATCCAGTGGACGCGAGACACCGTCGCGGCCCTCCGGGCGGCGGGCAAGCCGGTCGAGTCGCACGTCTACGAGGGGGAGCGGCACACCTTCACCGCGCAGTGGCCGCTGTCGATCAGGCGCACGACCGACTTCCTCGACCGCTACCTGCGCCGGTGACGGTGCACCCTCCCCCACCTACGTCACTGTTGCAGAAACTGGAGCAGTGACGTAGGGCTCGGCCGGCACACCCTCACAGGCGGGCGATGACCTCGTCGAGCATGGCCTGGGTGAGCTTGCCGGTGAAGGTGTTCTGCTGGCTGACGTGATAGCTGCCGACAAGCCGTATGCCGCGCCCGTCCGGGGCCGACAGCTGGGCCTCCGCCCCGTGCCCGAAGCGGGGCTTCGGCCGCGGCACCTCCCACCCGAGCCGGCGGGCTGCGGCGAGCGCCGCGTCCCAGCCGATGCTGCCCAGCGCGAGCATCGAGCGCAGGTGAGGGGTCGCGAGCTCGAGGTCCCGGTCGAGCCAGTGCCCGCACGTGCGCCGCTCGTCGGTCGTCGGGCGGTTGGCGGGCGGCGCGCACCGCACCGCCGCCACGATCCGCACGCCCGTGAGCACCAAACCGTCGCCGCTCGCCTCCGACGTCGGCTGGCTCGCATGGCCGGCGCGGTGCAGGGCTGCGTAGAGCCAGTCGCCCGAACGGTCCCCGGTGAACATCCGCCCGGTCCGGTTGGTGCCGTTGGCCGCCGGGGCGAGGCCGACGACGAGGACCGCGGCCTCCGGGTCGCCGAAGGACGGCCCCGGACGCCCCCAGTACGGCTGGTCGGCGAACGCGGCCCGCCGACCGCTCGTCGCGACCGCCTCCCGCCACGCGACGAGCCGTGGGCAGGCGCGGCATACGCTCACCCGCGCATCGAGCTCAGGTATGCCGCGCGCCCCGGCTGCCAGCGAAGCCACCTCGTCCTCGTCGTGGGCCACGGGCGTCGTCGCGTCGGCAGGGTCACCCGGCCACCCGGTCCCCGGCGGCACCGGCGAGTCGAAGAGCGCGCCGGTCACGGGGTGCGGCTCCATGGGCGCAGGCTAGCGGGCGCTCGGCCCCAGACAGGTAGTAGTACCTATGGACACCTGTGTGCCGCCTCCGCTCGGGAATAGCGTCGAGTCGCTCCGCGTGACCCCTCCGGCGTTTCGGCGCCGCGGCGAAGAAAGGTGAACGCCATGCAGCCACCCTCGAGGACTCGCCGGCGCCTGGCGGCCGGCCTGTTCACCATCCTGGCGGCGCTCGGCGGCGCTGCGTCGGTCGGCACCGCCAGGGCCGACACCCCGACCGCCCGAGAGCCGATCGACGACCCCATCCCCGGCCACATCGCCAACGGCGCGATCCAGCTCAAGCTGCAGACGGTGGCGGAGGGGGCGGGCCTCACGGCGCCCAACTGGGGCACCTTCGCGCCGGGCGTGCCCGGCTTCCTCTACGTCGTGGACCAGGACGGGCCCCTGTGGGCCGTCCACACCCGGACGGGCGCCAAGCGAAAGGTTCTCGACACCGCGTCGCTGCTCGTGCCCCTCATCCTCGCCGCCGACGAGCGCGGCTTCCTCGGCGTGGCGTTCCACCCCTCCTACGCCACGACCGGCCTGCTCTACACGATGACGTCAGAGCGCATCCCCGGCACTGCGTCGACGCCCAACCAACAGCCGAACCACCTCGCGACCGTCCGCGAGTGGCGCGTGCCCAACCCGACCGCGAACCCCCTGACCCGGATGCCACTGACCCCCGCGGCCAGTCGGGTGGTGCTGCGGATCACCGAGCCGCAGTTCAACCACAACGGCGGGGCGCTCTTCTTCGGCACGCGGGCCTCGGACCGCAACCTGCTCTACATCACCTCGGGTGACGGCGGCTGCGCCGACGACCAGCACGGGCAGCTGGGCCTGGCCGGTGAGGGCCCGTGCATCAGCCACGAGGGTCCCGGCAACGCCCAGCGGCGCGACAACCTCCTCGGCAAGATCCTGCGCCTGGACCCCCGTGCCGGTGGCGCGCCGCAGATCTTCGCCCTCGGCTTCCGCAATCCCTTCCGGGCATCCTCCGACCGCGCCGACCTCGGGGGCACCGGGCAGATCTGGGCCGCGGACGTCGGGCAGAACCACGTCGAGGAGGTCGACGCGCGCATCGTGCAGAACGGCAACTACGGGTGGCGCGTCAAGGAGGGAACCTTCCAGTTCGAGCCCAACGGGTTCGACCTCCTCGGCTTCGCGTCCGACGGGTTTCCCTTCGCCAACACGCCCGGGCAGCCCGCTGGTTTGATCGACCCCGTGGCGCAGTACGACCACGACGAGGGCGTCGCCACGATCGGCGGATTCGTCTACCGCGGCTCACGCTTCCCGGAGCTGCGCGGCACGTACGTGTTCGGTGACTACTCGGACGGGTTCACGTCCGCCAACGGGCGGGTCATGTACGTCCGCGAGGGTGACCAGGCCAACCCGAAGGTCCGCACCCCCGGCGTGTTCAACCTGGTCAACGGCCACATCAACCTCTTCGTCCTCGGCTTCGGCGAGGACCGTGACGGAGAGCTCTACGTGCTGGCGAACAAGACCGGCGGTCCCGACGGCGACACGGGCGCGGTGCTGAAGCTCGTGCGTGAGTGCACCGGGGCCGCCGACTGCCGCGACTGAGACTGGCCCGCGAACCCCACGGGCGAGGGCCCGGCGTGGGCTAGGGTGCGAGGCGCGGTGACCCCCGTGCACGCGTCTCGCAGGTCCGTGGGTCGCTACCCCCGTGGCGGCCCACGGACCACTGTCTGGACACGGGCTCACCGGGCACTCCTGGCACAGGAGGCACGAGACTGCCGTGCCTGCCGCGGTCAGGGCCGGCGCAGGAGGCGGCGCAGCAGCCCTCGTCGGACGGGCGGCGGCGGGGCGGGCGGCGCAGGCGGCTCCGGCCGAAGGCGCGCCCGCAGCTCGGCCCAGGCCGCGACCATCTCGTCCACGTCGACGGTCTTGGCCAGCACGGGCGGCAGGTTTCCGAAGACGGGGCGCAGCCGGTCGGCCTTCACCCGGGCGTTGTAGTCCTCGAGGATCTCGCGGACGCGGCCCTCGGTGCGCACGTCGACGAGCGAGTCGGGGAAGCCGGCCGCCTCCTTGCGCAGCGCGAGCGGAGTGGGCAGGGCGGCAGACAGGTCCAGGCCCTCCCGCGACGCGTAGCGCTTGACCCACCAGTCCGGGTCACCGAGGTCCACGAGGTCCTCGAGCGGCTTGCCGGCCCCCGACAGGTGGTCGAACTCGCCCCGCTCCTGCGCCTCGCGGATCTGCTTGTCGACCCAGCTCTCATAGTGGGGCTGCGACATCTCGCCTCCTCCCGTGCGCCTCCTCGCACTCCCGAGTGTAGGCGCGGGCGCTCACCCGAGGACCTTGGCCACCGCCTCCTCGAGCCCACCGGGCTGCCGCTCCCGCAGCTCGTAGCGGGCCCGGACGACCGGCCGGCTGAGGGTCAGCACACGGGTGAGGTCGATGGGGGCGGCGCACACGACGACGTCGCAGTCGGTCGCCTCGATCGTCGCCTGCAGGTCGCGCACCTGCGCCGCGCCGTAGCCCATCGCAGGCAGGACGCCCCGGGCGTTGGGATAGCGCGCGTAGGTCTCGGCGAGGGAGCCGACGGCATACGGGCTGGGGTCGACGATCTCGGCGGCGCCCGCCGCGCGCGCCCCGACGACGCCGGCCCCGAAGGTCATCGACCCGTGGGTCAGCGTCGGGCCGTCCTCGATGACGAGCACGCGCCGGCCCCGGACCGCCTCCGCGTCCTCGACCGTCACCGGACTGTCCGCGCGCAGGATCGCCGCCCTCGGGTTGAGCCGGCGCAGCGACGACTCCACCGCCTCGATGTCCTCCGGGCGCGCCGAGTCGCACTTGGTCACGACGGCGACGTCGGCCATCCGCACGTTGGCCTCGCCGGGGTGGTGCGTCGCCTCGTCGCCGGGGCGGAGCGGGTCGGCGAGCACGACGTGCAGGTCGGGGACGAAGAAGGGCAGGTCGTTGTTGCCGCCGTCCCACAGGATGACGTCCGCCTCCCGCTCGGCGGCGCGGAGGATCCGCTCGTAGTCGACGCCGGCATAGACGACGACGCCGCCCTCGAGGTGCGGCTCGTACTCCTCCCGCTCCTCGATCGTGCAGTCGTGGCGCTCGAGGTCGGCAGGCGTCTCGAAACGCTGGCAGGCCTGCCTGGCCAGGTCGCCGTACGGCATCGGGTGGCGGACGGCGACCACCCGGTGCCCCCGGGCGCGCAGGAGCCGGGAGAGGTAGCGCGTCGTCTGGCTCTTGCCGACGCCGGTGCGCACCGCGGTGACGGCGACGACCGGCTTGGTGCTGCGCAGCATCGTCGCGCGAGCGCCCTGCAGCCAGAAGTCCGCCCCGGCCGCGATGCACGCCGACGCGACGTGCATGACCTGCACGTGCGGGACGTCGCTGTAGGCGAAGACCGCGACGTCGACGCGCTCGCGCGCGATGAGGTCGGTGAGCGCGCTCTCGTCGATGATCGGAATGCCTTGCGGGTAAAGGGCGCCGGCGAGCTCTGGTGGGTATCGGCGCCCGTCGATGTCGGGAATCTGCGTGGCGGTGAAGGCCACCACCCGGTAGGCCGGGTCGCCGCGGAACACGACGTTGAAGTTGTGGAAGTCTCGGCCAGCGGCTCCGAGGATGACGACGGTGCGCGCGCGGGACGTGCTCATGCCAGACCGCACTCTCTCCGGCTGCGGTCGACCGACGGAACCGACACACCCGTGTCGTGGGTAGTCCTGGCTGCGGGACCCGCCGCGCCCAGTCTAGGACCGGCGCGCTCCGGATGTCGGCCCGCTCTCCCGTATGCCGCGGAGCGGGCCGGAGCGGCATACGGCCGGGTCAGACACCCCAGGGCTCCGTCTCGTACTCCGGCTCCCGAGGGGGCGGCTCGTGGTGCAGGGGCCGCAGCGCCCTCGTCTCCTCGAACCACAGCAGGGCGTCGTAGCGGCCGCCCATGCGGGTCGGCACGTAGTTGCCCGCCTCCCGAGCGGGGCTGTAGACGACCCCGATGGCGCGGTGGCCGAGCTCGGCAGCCAGCCACGGCCCGGAGCGGTCGTCGGGGAAGGCGATCACGGCGGGGGCGCCGAGGGCCGTGTGCAGCACGTCCTCGCAGCTCCCGGGCCGGGCGGGTGGCACCGGCAGCGACCGCTCGGGAGCCCCCCAGGCGGAAGCCGCGACGACGGAGCCGCGGTGCCCGGCAAGGCCCACGAGGGCGACCCCGTCGTCGGCGTGCCGCTCCCGCAGCAGCTGGCCGACGTTGACCATCCCGGCCCGCGCCATGTCCGTCGCCCGGGCGTCGCCGATGTGCGTGTTGTGCTCCCAGACGAGCCCCTTGGACGCGGGACCGAGGTGGCCGGCGAGGCGCTCGATCGTGTCGGCCATGTGGTGGTCGCGGACGTTCCACGAGCTGCGGTCGCCGCGGACCATGGCCCGGTAGTAGCGCTCGGCCCCGGCGGCGACCTCCGCGTTCTGGACGGCCGCCAGGGTGGCCCCGTCACCGAGGCCGGGGTCACGGGCCCGGTTGCGCACCTCCGACAGCAGGTGCGCGACGTCGGCCTCGCACGTCTCGGGGACGAGCCGCGAGTAGCGGGCGTACTGGTGGGGGTCCTCGCGGAAGGGCACGAAGCACTGCCACGCCTCCATAGCCGTCTCCACCGCCGTGGGCGCGTGCTGCTCGAGCCAGCGGATGACCTCGCGCAGCGAGTCCCACAGCGAGTAGACGTCGAGGCCGTAGAACCCGACCCGGGCCTCCGGTGCCCGGTCGAGGTTCCACGTGCGCAGCCTGTCGAGGAAGTCGGCGACCTCGCGGTTGGCCCACATCCACGTCGGCCACCGCTCGAACTCCTCGAGCACGCCGACGGCGTCGAGGTCCTGCTCGTCGAGACCGCGGACCCACTGGTTGATCCGCCAGCAGTCGGGCCAGTCGCCCTCGACGCCGATCCACGTGAACCCGTGCCGCTCGATGAGCAGCCGGCTGAGCTCAGCGCGCCAGCGGTAGTACTCCGACGTGCCGTGCGAGGCCTCCCCGACGCAGACGAACCGGTCGCGCCCGACCGCGTCGGCGAGCGCCTGGAGGTCGGCCGGGGCCGCGAGCGGGCCGGCCAGCCGGGCGATCTCGTCGAGCATCGGCTCGAGGCTCGTGGCCCGCTGCCGCGTCACCGCACACGCTCCTGGCCGCCGTCCGTGGACGCGTCGGTCCGGTCGAGGTGCGTGCGGAACCAGTCCCCGGCCAGCCGCGACACCTCCGCGAGCGCGCCCGGCTCCTCGAAGAGGTGCGTGGCGCCCGGCACGACGGCAAGCTCGCTGGGGCAGCGCAGCCGGGCCCGGGCTGACCGGTTGAGCTCGAGCACCTCCTCGTCGGCGCCGCCGACGACGAGGAGGGTCGGCGCGGTCACCTCGGGCAGGCGGTCGCCGGCCAGGTCGGGACGCCCACCGCGGGAGACGACGGCGAACACGCGCCGGCCCGCATCGGCGGCGGCGACGAGGGCCGCCCCGGCGCCCGTGCTCGCGCCGAAGTAGCCGATGGGCAGCGACGCGAGCCTCGGCTGGGTCGCCACCCAGTCCGTGGCCGCGAGCAGCCGCCCGGCGAGCAGCGGGATGTCGAACACCGTGGCGCGGTCGTCCTCCTCCCCCTGCGTGAGCAGGTCGAGCAGCAGCGTGCCGATGCCAGCCTCGTTGAGCGCCCCCGCGACGAAGCGGTTGCGCCGGCTGTGCCGGCTGCTGCCCGAGCCGTGCGCGAAGAGGACCATCCCCGTGGGATGCCCCGGCACCGCGAGGTGGGCGCCGAGCTGGTGGCCGTCGGCCGGCACCACGACCTCGGCATCCACGACCTCGGCATCCACGACCTCGGCATCCACAACCTCGGCATCCACAACCTCGGCATCCACGACCTCGGCAGCACCTCGCTGCCGGGCGGCCTCGTCGAGGAGCCGGACGACCTCGTCGTCGGGGGTGGCCTCGAAGTGGCGGTAGTACTGCCCCACCGCCATGAGGTCGCGAGGGGCGAGGACCGCCACGAGCTCGTCCGCGTCGGGGAACCCGTCGACCCGGTCGGCGGGCAGGACGGGGACGGCGAGGACCACACGCGCCGCCCCCCGCAGGCGCGCGACCCGGCAGGCGACGCTGGCGGTGGCCCCGGTCGCGATGCCGTCGTCGACGACCACGGCGGTGCGTCCGTCGAGCGGCACCGCGTCCCGGCCCGCCCGCAGCCGCGCGAGCCGGTCGTCGAGGACGGCGCGCTCACGCGCCTCGACGCTGCGGACCCGGTCCTCGTCGATCCCGAGGCGGACGACGAGCTGCTTGTCGAGCACTCGGACACCCTCCTCACCGATGGCTCCCATGGCGAGCTCCGGCTGGAAGGGCACGCCGAGCTTGCGCACGACGAGCACGTCGAGCGGGGCGCGCAGCGCCGTGGCGACCTCGTAGGCGACGGGCACCCCGCCGCGCGGCAGGCCGAGGACCACCACGTCGGCGCCACGCAGGTGCTCGAGACGCTCAGCGAGACGCCTGCCCGCGTCGGTCCGGTCGGTGAACAGGTCCATGGGGCACCTCCACCGACCAGTGTGGACCCTTCCGCATGGGGGTGGCAGCGCGGACGACGGCCCGCCGTGGGCTCAGCGTCGGTCGGCGAGCACGTGGGCGGCCGCGGCGCTGACGCCGGCCACCGCCAGCACGGCCGGCCACGGGCCGACCTTCTTCGCGAGCGGGTGGGAGGCCCCGAAGCCGCCGAGGTAGACGGCCGAGAGCAGCGCCGTGCCCGGGGCACCGGCCTTCGCGAGCCAGGTGCGCCCGGCATACAGCCCCGCGATGCCGAGCACGACGCCACCGAGCGGACGGATCCCGCTCTCCCGGGCGGCGACGTAGCCCCCGATCAGTCCCAGGGCGGCGAGCGGTGCGGTGGACACGTCCTCGGCGGCGCGCAGTGTCATGGCGCGATCGTATGCCGCGACGCCGGCTCAGCCGGGGCCGGCCCGGGGCAGCAGCTCCCAGTGCAGGCCGTCGGCGTAGGTGCCGTCCGCGAGGAGGTCGACCGCGTGCTCACGGCCGTAGACGACGAAGCCGTTGCGCTCGAGCACGCGGTTGCTCGCGACGTTGTCCGCCGCCGTCTCGGCGACCAGCCGGCGCAGGCCGAGACCGCCGCGCGTCCGAGGAGCGAGTGCGTGGCGCACCGCGAGTCGGGCGGCCGTGCGGGCCGCGCCGCGGCCTCGGGCGCTCGGGAAGAGCTGGTAGCCCAGCTCGGCCACGTCGCCGATGACGGGACCGTCGCGGCGGAAGATGACGGCGCTGCCGAGGGCCCGGTCGCTGGCCGCGTCGGCCACGCACCACTCCACCGACCTGCCCTCCGCCATGAGCTCGCGCCGGGCCAGCAGCCACTCGGAGAACATCTCGCGCCCCAGCACGGAGCGCGGCGGCATCCAGTGCGCGGGGTCCGTGCGGTCCTCGACGGCGTCGAGGTCCGCGTCGCGCCACGGCCGCAGCCGAATGGCGTCCTCCTCCAGCACGGGTGGCTCGAGCCACGGGGCACGCGGCCGCATCGGCTCGTCCCTCGCGAGGCTCGCGTTCCACGTGCCCAGGGCCGGGGCCGTGGGGTCGCCGGGGTCGACGTGGCTGCCGGGGATCGTGCCGTGGAAGGTGAAACCCGTGGCCCAGGCCACCCGCCGCGAGGCCCAGTTGCCGACGACGGCCCGCCAGTGCAGGCGCGAGAGCGGCCTCCCCCACGGGCCGGTCCCGAAGGCGTGGGCCGCGGCGAGACGCACCGCGCGCGACATCACGCCGGTCCGGCGAGCCATCGGGTGGAGCCCGAAGCCGAGCGAGGCGGTGTCACCCGGCTCGCAGAAGCGCAGCTCGATCGTCCCCGCGAAACGGGGACCGTCGTCGCCCATCGTCTCGATGGCCCAGCCCCGTGTCCCGGTCGCGCTGCGCCACTGGTCGGCAAGCCGGTCGACGAAGCGCACCCCGTCGGCGCGGGTGTAGTCGCGCGGCACCGCGGTCCAGCGCTGCGACTCGGCGTCGAGAGCCTGCTCGACGATGGCCTCCACGTCGTCCGGGGTGTGCGCCCGGAGCCGGACCACCCCGTCCGTGAGGACGGGGACAGGGCTCGACGACGCCGCGGGCATGCCCTCCAGCGTGCCATCGAGACCGTCGCCGCGCAGGTCGGTAGCCGCTGCGGCACCGCCCGGGCTCGTCGAGTGCTCCAGATCGGAGCGGCGGCCCCCTCCGCGTGAGACGGTGTCGGCAGCCGACCCGATGAACCGACCGGCCGGGTAGGCCGTCTTGCTTCTCGGAAGGAGGTGACCGGTGGCCCTCGACGAGGATGCCGTCGCCCAGATCTACCTCGAGCACGCCCCGATGCTGCGCCGCGTGGTGTGGCGGGCCACGGGCGATGCCGGGCGGGTCGAGGACATCGTCCAGGAGACCATCCTTCGGGTCTGGCGCAAGGCGCCCGACACCGACAACCTGCGTGCCTACCTCATCGCGACCGCTCGCCACCTCATCGTCGACCAGCACCGGGCAGCCGCCCGCCGGCCGCACGAGGTGGCCCTGCAGGACACCGGCGTCGGGGGGACGAGCGACCTCGACCAGGCCCTCGACCAGGTGCTCGTGGAGGAGGCGCTGGCCCGTCTCCAGCCCGACCACCGCACGATCATCCGCTGCCTCTACTACGAGCGACTCACCGTGGTCGAGTCGGCCCGGCGCCTCGGCATACCGGACGGGACGGTGAAGTCGCGCGCCTTCTATGCCGTGCGCAGCCTGCGCGACATCCTCGACGAGATGGGGGTGACCCGATGACATCCGGACCGACATCCGGACCCGACGACCTGCACATGCTGCTCGGCTGCTTCGTGCTCGGCGGGCTCTCGGCGTCGGACCACCAGGCCTTCACCGAGCACCTTCGCGGCTGCTCCCAGTGCCAGCAGGAGATGGGCCAGGTCTCGGGCCTGCCGCACCTGCTCGACCTGGCCGCGCCGACCGACCTTCCGGAGCCCGGGCCGTCCGGGGTCCCCGACCTGCTCGTCAAGCTCAGCCGGCGTCGCCGCCGCACCCGCCGCCTGCTCGCCGCGGCGGCCAGCGTCGCCGCCGTCCTGCTGGTCGGGGTCGGGGTGCTGCTCGGCCCGCGCCTCAGCACGTCGCCCGCGCCGCGTGAGCTGCCCACCGCCAGGTATGCCGCCGTCCCCGCCCCAGGCTCGTCCGTCAAGGTCGAGGTGGCGGTCGTCACGCGCGGCTGGGGAAGCCAGCTCGATGTCAGCTGCGAGCAGCTGCCGACCGGCGGCGAGCTGAGCCTCTGGGTGCGGGACCGGTCCGGGCGTGCCACCCAGGTGGCGTCGTGGAACGCCACGGCCACGGGCTACGCCACCGTCACCGGCGCCACGGCGGTCCGTCCACCCGACATCCGGGTCCTCGAGGTGCGAACGGGCACCGGCCAGGTCCTCGCGAGCGCCAGCACCTGACCCACCCCACCCCCCCCACGCCCCCCACCCTCGTCGAGTGGCCACTTCCGCACGCCCCCACCCTCGTCGAGTGGCCACTTCCGCACGCCCCCACCCTTGTCGAGTGGCCACTTCCGCACGCCCCGGCCCGCACGAAACTGGCCACTCGAGCGAAACTGGCCACTCGACCCAGCGGACGGCCCCCCCACCCTCGTCGAGTGGCCACTTCCGCACGCCCCAACACGCACGAAAGTGACCACTCGAGCGAAACTGGCCACTCGACCCAGCGGACGGCCCCCCACCCTCGTCGAATGGCCACTTCCGCACGCCCCGGCGCTCACCTGGCGCGCCGGCGAGCCACCCCTGCCGCGACCGCACCGAGGGCGGCGGCCGCGCCGAGCAGCCCGTGGTGCTGCGAGGCCCACAGCTGCACCGAGCGGGTCGAGGACCGGTCGCTGAACCGCCCACGCGTGCCGAAGTCGGTGTCGTCGTCCACCGCCTCCCACAGGTTGGCCGGGCGGTCGTGGTCCGTGCGCTCCGATGTCTGTTGCGAGGAGAACCCGGTGCGCGCGAGGTAGCGGTCGAGCAGCCCCGGCGCGATCGCGTTGGCCGCGAGGGTGCCCACCGTGCTCCCCCCGACCCAGTACTCACGCCGTCCGGGGTGGTCGGCGGCATACAGGACGGCCCGGGCCGCCACCTCCGGCTGGTAGATCGGCGGCACCGGCTGGGGCTTCCTCGGCAGCCGCGAGAGGACCCAGGAGAACTGCGGGGTGTTGACCGCCGGTAGCTGCACCATGGTCACCCGCACCGCGCTGCGCTCGTGGAGCAGCTCGCATCGCAGCGCCTCGTGGAAGCCCTGGAGGGCGTGCTTGGCCCCGCAGTATGCCGTCTGCAGGGGGATGCCGCGGTAGGCGAGCGCGGAGCCGACGTGCACGACGGTGCCCGACTGCCGGTCCTTCATCCGGGGCAGGACGGCCATCGTCGCGTAGACGTAGCCGAGGTACGCGACCTCCGTCACGCGCCGGAACTCCTCGGGGCTGATCGACTCGAAGGGCGCGAACACCGAGGTGAAGGCGACGTTGACCCAGACGTCGATGGGGCCGAGCTCCCGCTCGATCGTGTCCACGGCGGTCCCGACCTGGGCGGCGTCCGCGACGTCGACCGGCACGACGAGCGGCTGCCCGCCGGCCGCGCGCACGTCCCGCGCCGCGGCCTCGAGCCCGGCCGATCCCCGCGCGAGGAGCGCGACCTTGGCGCCCCGGGCGCCGAAGGCCACCGCCGACGCCCGGCCGATCCCGGCACTCGCCCCGGTGACGGCGACGACCTGGTGGCTGCCTGCCGTGCTGCGACCCATGTGCGGTTCCTCCTCGCGCGGTCCGTCCCCGGCTGGCCGGGATCTGCTGGTCCCTGTCCTACCCCGCCTGGTCGCTCCGGGAACGACCCGACGCCGTCGCGGCGGGTAGGGTCGCTCGAGGACCTGCCCGCGGCCAGCCACTCGGACGGAGCGCAGCATGAGCGAGAGCCACGGACTCCTCGCCGGGCGCTACCGCCTCATGCGGCGACTCGGCGCCGGGGGTA
>NZ_DASSMH010000064.1:0-25486 GCF_035688975.1 Intrasporangium sp.
AGCTTCCAGCCGTCGGTCAGCGTGCCCGTCGATGTCGACGGCGCCCGCAAGGTGATCAAGCTCGTCGACGCGCTCGAGGACAGCGACGACGTGCAGAACGTCTA
Organism: Intrasporangium sp.; assembly: GCF_035688975.1. Taxonomy (GTDB): domain Bacteria; phylum Actinomycetota; class Actinomycetes; order Actinomycetales; family Dermatophilaceae; genus CALMNV01. Next base: position 105 of record NZ_DASSMH010000064.1, read on the forward strand.
CGCCAACGGCGACATCCCCGACGACGTGCTCGCGCAGCTCGACGAGGAGGAGTAGCCCGGGCCCGCCCTGCCCGATGTCGGCGTGCCTGCGCCGAAGATGCCGTGCGGCGGCATACGGTGGGCTCCGAACACCAGTTCGGCGCAGTCGTCGTCCACCGAGGAGGTATGCCGTGCGCGTCCTCGCCGTCGACCCGGGCCTCACCCGGTGCGGGGTCGGTGTCGTCGAGGGCGTGCCCGGCCGGCCGCTCACCCTGCTCGAGGTCGGGGTCATCACGACGCCGGCCGCGCACCAGACGCCGCGGCGGCTGCTCTCCATCGAGCTCGGCATGGCGGGGTGGTTCGACCGCCACCGGCCCGAGGCGGTGGCCATCGAGCGGGTCTTCGCCGACGCCAACGTCTCGACGGTCATGGGCACCGCCCAGGTCACGGCCGTCGTCATGCTGCTGGCGGAGCGTCGCGGCCTGCCGGTCACCCTCCACACGCCCACCGAGGTCAAGGCGGCCGTCAGCGGCAACGGCCGCGCGGACAAGGCCCAGGTGACCGCCATGGTGACCCGGCTGCTCCGGCTCGAGGCGCCTCCCCGGCCGGCCGACGCGGCGGACGCCCTCGCCCTCGCGATCTGCCACGTGTGGCGCGGCGGCACCCAGAGCCGCCTCGCCGAGGCCGTGACCGCCGCCAGACCGCCCACCCACCGGCCGCACCCCTCGGGAGCCGCACGCCCATGATCGCCTCGCTCACCGGCACCGTCCTCAAGGCGGGTCTCGACTCCGTCGTCCTCGACGTCGGCGGCGTCGGCATGCTCGTGCACACCACTCCGGCCACCGCGGCCGCGGTCCGCCCCGGCCAGCCGGCGTCGCTCGCCACGACGCTCGTCGTCCGCGAGGACTCGCTCACGCTCTATGGCTTCGGCTCGGAGGACGAGAAGGTCGTGTTCGAGACCGTGCAGACGGTGTCCGGTGTGGGCCCCCGCCTCGCGCTCGCGCTGCTCGCCGTCCACCCGCCCGCCAAGGTCCGCTCCGCGCTGGGCAACGGCGACGTCGCGGCGCTGACGAAGGTGCCGGGCATCGGCAAGAAGGGCGCCGAGCGCCTCGTGCTCGAGCTGCGCGACAAGCTCGGCTCCCTCGCTGGAAGCGGGTCGGCCACCGCGCCGGCCACGCCGTCTTCGACGGACGCGGGGCGCGAGCAGGTCCGCGAGGCGCTCGTCGGCCTGGGGTGGAGCGTCAAGCAGGCCGACGACGCCCTCGACAAGGTCGTTCCCCGCGCCGCCGAGGGCTCCGGGGTGTCGGCGCTGCTTCGCTCGGCGCTGCAGGAGCTCGGCCGGTGAGCGAGGCCTGGGAGGACGGCTCCTTCGACGCGACGGCCCGCATCGTCGACGCGGGCAGCGAGGCCGACGAGCGCCAGGTCGAGGCGGCCCTGCGTCCCCGCAAGCTCGCCGAGTTCCCCGGCCAGCCGCGCGTGCGCGACCAGCTCGATCTCGTCCTCACGGCCGCCCGGCGCCGGGGCACGCCTCCTGACCACGTGCTGCTCTCCGGGCCGCCGGGCCTCGGCAAGACGACCCTCGCGATGATCGTCGCGGCCGAGCTGGAGCAGCCGATCCGGATCACCAGCGGGCCGGCGATCCAGCACGCCGGCGACCTCGCCTCGGTGCTGTCGTCGCTGGCCGAGGGGGAGGTGCTCTTCCTCGACGAGATCCACCGGATGTCCCGTGCCGCCGAGGAGATGCTCTACCTGGCGATGGAGGACTTCCGGGTCGACGTGGTCATCGGCAAGGGCCCCGGCGCGACGGCGATCCCGCTGGAGCTGCCGCCCTTCACCGTCGTCGGCGCGACGACCCGGGCCGGGCTCCTCCCCGCGCCGCTGCGCGACCGCTTCGGGTTCACCGGACACCTCGACTTCTACAGCGCGCAGGACCTCGTGCTGATCCTGCGTCGCTCGGCCCGCCTGCTCGGCCTCGTGGCCGACGACGAGGGCATCACCGAGATCGCACTCCGCTCCCGGGGCACGCCGCGCATCGCCAACCGCTTGCTGCGCCGCGTGCGCGACTGGGCCCAGGTGCACGGCGAGGACCGGGTCACTCTCGCCGCTGCCCGCGAGGCGCTCGCCCTCTTTGACGTCGACGACCGCGGGCTCGACCGGCTCGACCGCGCGGTGCTGGAGGCGCTGTGTCGGCGGTTCGCCGGCGGCCCGGTGGGGCTGTCCACGCTGGCCGTCGCGGTGGGGGAGGAGTCGGAGACCGTCGAGACCGTCGCCGAACCGTTCCTCGTCCGGGAGGGTTTCCTCGTCCGCACGCCCCGCGGCCGCGCCGCCTCCGCCCTCGCCTGGCAGCACCTGGGGCTGACGCCGCCCCTCGATGCCCAGGGTGCGTGGGCCACGCTGCCGCTCGAGGACTCGCCCGTCGGCCGCTTCGACTCGTAGCCCCCCCACCCCCGTCGAGTGGCCACTTCCGCACACCCCCACCCCGTCGAGTGGCCAGTTCCGTACACCCCCACCCCGTCGAGTGGCCAGTTCCGTACACCCCCACCCAGTCGAGTGGCCAGTTCCGTACACGCTCCGTTGAGGCGAGCGGTCGGGACGGTCCTTCGGGCCCCGCGCGGAAGTAGCCACTCGACCGGAGGCGGAGGCTGCCGCGCGGCGGAGGAGCTGAGCACGGTGCCCAGCCCTGTGCGGAAGTGGCCACTCGACCGGTAAGCGGACGCTGCCGCGCGGCGGAGGCGGAGGCTGCCGCGCGGCGGGGGAGCTGAGCACGGTGCTCAGCCCTGTGCGGAAGTGGCCACTCGACCCGGAGGCAGGAACCGCGGCCTCGGGCGGCGGCATACGGCATGGGCGTCTGACAAAGTGGGCGGGCCCCCGTAGACTCCTGCGGGCACCTGCGCCGCCCCCGGCGGCACTTTCCGGTGCCGCCGGTCGTTGTCGCGACGCCCCGTCCCCAGGACGTCGCGTGCTGCCCGGGAACCATTCTTAAAAGGAACTGAACTGATGCGAACGATCGCCGACCTCGCCCCGACGGCGGAGACGACGGGAGGTGGAGCGTCCTCGCTGCTCTTCCTCGCACTGCCGCTGCTGCTGCTGGCCTGGATGTTCTGGAGTGCCAACCGGCGGCAGAAGCAGATGCGTGCCTTCACCTCCTCCATCTCCGTCGGCGACGCGGTGATCACGTCCTCCGGGCTCTACGGCGTGGTGCGTCGCCTCGACGACGAGAGCGCGTGGCTCGAGGTGGCCGAGGGCACAACGCTCCGGTTCGACCGTCGCGCCCTGGCGATGAAGCAGCCCGACGACTCGGCCGGCGCCACCGCGACGCCCGGCGCCGAGGCGACCGGGACCGAGCAGTGAGGCGCGCTCGTGGCGAGTAGCACGAAGCGGTCGGCGCGCAAGGGCCTCCTCGCGCTCCTGGCCATCGTCCTCGGCCTGGCCGCCCTCGCCGGCGGCCTGGCCACGTGGAGCGAGGGGAGCCTCGCCCCGCGGCTCGGCCTCGACCTCGAGGGCGGCACGGAGATGGTCCTCGAGCCGGTGCTCGTCGGATCGACCCAGGTCAGCCCGGGCCAGATCGACCAGGCGGTCGACATCATCCGGCAGCGCATCGACGCCAACGGCGTCAGCGAGTCGGAGATCTCCATGCAGGGCGGCCGCAACATCGTCGTCTCCATCCCCGGACAGCCCACCAAGGACCAGCTCGACGCCATCCGCAAGCCGTCGCAGCTGCGCTTCCGGGCCGTGTTCGTCCAAGCCATCAGCAGCCCCGCGGTCGTCCCGCAGCCCTCCGGCACAGCGACGGGCACATCGACGGGCACACCGACGGGCACAGCCACGGCCACGGCGACCGGCGCACCGACGGGCACGGCGACGGGCACGCCGGCGCCCACGTCCACCGGCGCCCCGACCGCCGCGAAGGGCGTCGTGCCGCAGGCCTTCGTGGCCGCGACCACGCCGCCGACGCCCACAGCCACCGCGCCCGCCAAGCCGACCACGACTTCCGCCCCGGCCCCGGCCACCACTGCGCCGACCGTCCCGCCCGCCGCGGAGGCGCCGGCAAAGGAGGACCCGGCCGCCGTCGCCGCACAGGTCTCCAAGGGCCTCACCGGCCTCGGCTGGGACCAGGCCAAGGCCAACACCGCGGCCACCACGGTGGCGCAGCAGTACGTCGCCCTCGACTGCGCGGTCCCCGGCAGCGTCGACAAGGTCCTCGACGACCCGGCCCTCCCGATCGCCACGTGTGGCGACGACCGCGCCACCAAGTACGTGCTCGGCCCCGTGGAGATCGACGGCAGCGAGATCGCAGACGCGACAAGCGGCTTCCAGCCGGGTCCCAACGGGGCGCCGACCTCCATCGTCGAAGTGGCGCTGTCCTTCAAGGACGCGGGCAAGAAGAAGTTCGCCGACGTCACCCGCCGCCTCTACGCGCAACAGGGCAACCCGCCGCTGGACCAGTTCGCGGTCGTCCTCGACAAGACGGTCATCACGGCACCGCAGGCCCGCGCCGTCATCACCGACGGGCGAGCTTCGATCACCGGCTCCTTCACGGTGGACTCCGCGAAACAGCTGGCCCAACAGCTGAAGTTCGGCGCCCTGCCGCTGTCCTTCCGCCTGCAGACCCAGGACGACATCACGCCCCAGCTCGGGCAGGAGCAGCTCGCCCTCGGCCTGCTCGCCGGGGCCATCGGCCTGCTGCTCGTCGTCGTCTACTCGCTGCTGCAGTACCGCGCCCTCGGGCTGGTCACCGTCGCCTCGCTCGTCGTCGCGGCCAGCATCAGCTACCTGGCGGTGACGATCCTCGGCACCACCCATGGCTTCCGGCTCACCATGGCCGGGGTCACCGGCCTCATCGTCGCCATCGGCGTCACCGCGGACAGCTTCATCGTCTACTTCGAGCGCATCCGCGACGAGGTGCGCGACGGCCGGCCGCTCGTGGCCGCGGTCGAGACGGGGTGGAAGCGGGCGCGACGGACCATCCTCGCCGCCGACGCGGTCAACTTCATCGCCGCTGTGGTCCTCTACCTGCTCGCCTCCAGCAACGTCCGCGGCTTCGCCTTCACGCTCGGGCTGACGACCGTCATCGACCTCGTCGTCGTCATGCTCTTCACGCACCCGACCGTGCAGCTGCTGGCGCGCACGACGTTCTTCGGCGGCGGGCACAGGTGGTCCGGCCTCGACCCCGAGCGCCTCGGCGCGAAGGAGAGCCCGCGCTACCGCGGTCGCGGCCAGTTCGGGGTCCCGGCCGCCGGAACGGCCCGCACGGCGGGCGCCGCCCCCATCGCCGAAGGGAAGGCCCACGCATGATCAACTTCTCCCAGGTCGGCAACGACCTCTACACGGGCCGGCGATCCGTCGACTTCATCGGGCGGCAGAAGACCTGGTATGCCGTGTCCGCGGTCCTCATCGCCCTCGCCCTCGTCGGCCTCTTCGGCAAGGGCCTCAACTTCGGCATCGAGTTCAGCGGCGGGTCCGAGTTCCGGGTCTCCTCCGTGGCCAGCTCGGCCGACTACGAGCAGAAGGCCCAATCGGCGGTCGGATCCGCCGGCATCGGCGGCAACGTCACCGCGACGGTCGTCGGCCAGGACACCGTCCGCGTCCAGACCGAGGCTGCCGAGGGCAAGACGGATGCCGCCAAGACCGCGCTCGCCAAGGCGTTCGGCGTGCCGGCGACGGCGGTGAGCGCATCGCTCATCGGGCCGAGCTGGGGCGAGTCGGTCAGCCGGCAGGCCATCCAGGCCCTGATCGTCTTCCTCGTCCTCGTGACCATCGTCATGGCGCTCTACTTCCGCACCTGGAAGATGGCGGCGGCCGGGCTGGTGGCCCTGCTGCACGACCTCGTCATCACGGTCGGCGTCTACGCCCTCTTCGGCTTCGAGATCACCCCGTCGTCGATGATCGGCTTCCTGACCATCCTCGGATACTCGCTCTACGACACGGTCGTCGTCTTCGACAAGGTCCGGGAGAACACGAGCGAGGCGCTGCGGAGCAGGCGACTGTCGTATGCCGCCGCCGCCAACCTCGCCGTCAACCAGACGCTCGTGCGCTCCATCAACACGACGGTCGTGGCGCTGCTGCCCATCGCCGCGGTGCTCGTCGTCGGCTTCACCCTGCTCGGCCCGGGGACGCTGCTCGACCTGGCCCTCGCCCTGTTCATCGGCATTGCCGTCGGTGCGTACTCCTCGATCTTCATCGCGACCCCGCTGCTGGTCGACCTGCGGCGCCGGGACCCGGCCGTCAAGGACCTCGACGCCTACGTCGCCCGCCACCCAGGTCGGGGCGCGGCCCCGCAGCCGCAGCCGGCCGCCGCTGCGGCCGACGCCTCCGCGGCGGACGCCGACCGCGGGGCCTACGTGCCGGCCAGTCCGGGGGGGTCGACCTCGGTGACGGCCGGGGACCTCGCGGCGGGCCTGCCCCGTCCGGTGCACAAGTACGCCCAGGCCGGTCCGCGCAACCAGCCCCGGCGACCGCCGAAGTCCAAGCGGTGACCACCGAGTCCACGGCCGACGTCGTCGAGCCGACGGTGGCGCAGCTCGTCGCCGAGAAGCTGCGCGACATCCCCGACTTCCCCAAGCCGGGCGTCCTCTTCAAGGACTACACGCCGCTCATCGCCGACGGTCCGGCGTTCGCCCGGGTCGTGCGCGACATCGCCGGCCGCTACGCCGGCCGGACCGACGTCGTCGTCGGCATCGAGGCCCGAGGCTTCATCCTCGGCGCCGCCGTCGCCTACGAGCTCGGTCTCGGCATGGTGCCCGTCCGCAAGGTCGGCAAGCTGCCCGGGGAGACCCTGCAGGAGGAGTACGCCCTCGAGTACGGCACCGCCGCGATCGAGGTCCACGCCGACGCCTTCCGGCCGGGGGAGCGGGTGCTGGTCATCGACGACGTCCTTGCCACCGGCGGGACGGCGGCCGCGACGTGCCAGCTGGTCGAGCGGGCCGGTGCCGCCGTCGCGGGCGTCGACGTCGTCCTCGAGCTCGGCTTCCTCGGCGGCCGCGCGCGGCTCGGCGACCACCCCGTGCACGCCATCCTCACCGTCTGACCTGCCGGCTCGGTCTGACCTGCCCGGTCGCCGACTACACTCCCTCCATGAGCGAGGAAGTGCGGAGCGAGCCGTCGACCCCCTCCCGGGTGCGGGCTCGCTTCGCGCGGTTCGGGGCGAGCCGGCCGACCGGCAACCCCGTCCTCGAGCCGCTGCTGACCACGGTCCGCCAGCACCACCCCAAGGCGGACCTGTCGGTGATCGAGCGCGCGTATGCCGTGGCCGAGCGGGCGCACGAGGGCCAGCTGCGCAAGAGCGGCGACGCCTACATCACGCACCCGCTCGCCGTCACGACGATCCTGGCCGAGCTCGGCATGACCCCGCCGACGCTCGCGGCCGCGCTGCTGCACGACACCGTTGAGGACACGGCATACGGGCTGGAGGACCTGCGGCGCGACTTCGGCGACGAGATCGCCATGCTCGTCGACGGCGTCACCAAGCTCGACAAGGTGACCTACGGCGAGGCCGCCCAGGCCGAGACGGTGCGCAAGATGGTCATCGCCATGGCTCGGGACATCCGGGTCCTCGTCATCAAGCTCGCCGACCGCCTGCACAACGCGCGCACCTGGCGCTACGTCTCGCCGGAGTCCGCAGCGCGCAAGGCGCACGAGACGCTGGAGATCTACGCGCCGCTCGCGCACCGGCTCGGCATGAACACCATCAAGTGGGAGCTCGAGGACCTGAGCTTCGCCACGCTCTACCCCAAGGTCTACGACGAGATCGTGCGGCTCGTCGCCGACCGGGCGCCCGCGCGTGAGGAGTATCTCGCCTCGGTCCGGGAGCAGGTGACCGAGGACCTCACGGCCGCCAAGATCAAGGCGGTCGTGACCGGCCGGCCCAAGCACTACTACTCCGTGTACCAGAAGATGATCGTGCGCGGCCGCGACTTCGAGGACATCTACGACCTCGTCGCCGTCCGCGTCCTCGTCGACACGGTGCGCGACTGCTATGCCGCCCTCGGCGCCCTGCACTCGCGGTGGAACCCGGTCCCCGGCCGGTTCAAGGACTACATCGCGATGCCGAAGTTCAACATGTACCAGTCGCTGCACACGACGGTCATCGGACCCGGCGGCAAGCCCGTCGAGATCCAGATCCGCACCCACACGATGCACCGCCGGGCCGAGTACGGCGTGGCCGCGCACTGGAAGTACAAGGACGCGAGCAACGGTGGGGCGTCCGCCCGCCGCGAGGAGCCGGTCAACGACATGGCGTGGCTGCGCCAGCTGCTCGACTGGCAGCGCGAGACGGAGGACCCGGGGGAGTTCCTCGACTCCCTGCGCTTCGAGATGGGCTCGGGTGAGGTCTATGTCTTCACCCCGAAGGGGTCAGTGGTCGCGCTGCCCGCGGGCGCGACGCCGGTCGACTTCGCGTATGCCGTGCACACCGAGGTCGGCCACCACTGCATCGGCGCCCGGGTCAACGGCCGGCTCGTGCCGCTCGAGTCCCGGCTCGAGAACGGCGACGTCGTCGAGGTGCTCACGTCCAAGGCCGACGGCGCCGGACCCAGCCGCGACTGGCTCGGCTTCGTCAAGAGCCCGCGGGCGCGCAACAAGATCAAGCAGTGGTTCTCCAAGGAGCGCCGCGAGGAGGCCATCGAGGCGGGCAAGGAGAGCATCGTCAAGGCGCTGCGCAAGCAGAACCTCCCGCTCCAGAGGCTGCTCAGCCACGAGTCGATGACGGCGATCGCCACCGACCTGCGCTACCTCGACATCGACGCGCTGTATGCCGCCGTCGGTGAGGGTCACGTCTCGGCCCAGCACGTCGTGAGCAGGATCGTCGCCACCATGGGCGGCGTCGAGGGGGCGACCGAGGACCTCGCCGAGGCGACGACCCCCACCCGCGCCATGCGCCGGCGCAGCGGTGACCCCGGCGTCGTCGTGGTCGGCATGTCGGACGTGTGGGTCAAGCTCGCGAAGTGCTGCACCCCGGTGCCGGGCGACCAGATCCTCGGCTTCGTCACCCGCGGCAACGGCGTGTCGGTGCACCGCGTCGACTGCACCAACGCCAGCTCGCTCACGGCCAACCCCGACCGGCTGCTCGACGTCGAGTGGGCGCCGTCGTCCGCGAGCGTCTTCCTCGTCCAGCTGCAGGTCGAGGCGCTCGACCGCAACCGGCTGCTCAGCGACGTGACGCGGGTGTTGTCCGACCAGCACGTCAACATCCTCTCGGCGTCGGTGCAGACCTCGCGCGACCGGGTGGCGATCTCCCGCTTCACCTTCGAGATGGGAGATCCGGCCCACCTCGACCACGTCATCAAGGCGGTGCGGCGGATCGACGGCGTCTTCGACGTCTACCGGGTCAGCGGCAGCGGCACCAAGCGCTAGCCGCCGAACTCGGCCACGCCGGCGCGGGCCTGGTCGAGCCAGGCGCGTCGGGCCTCGAGAGCCTCCCTGGCCCGGGCGATCTCGGTCGGGTTGCCGCCGCGCTCGGCGCGGTCGAGGTCCGCCTGGAGGTCGGCAACGGCACGCTCGAGCTGTTCCACCATGCCCTGGGCGCGGGCGGCGACCTCGGGGTTGCTCGCCTTCCACCGCTTGTCGTCCGCGTCGCGGACGGCCTGCTCGATGCGGCGCAGCCCCTTCTCGACCCGCTCCATGTCGGCCCGCGGCACCTTGCCGGCCGCCTCCCAGCGGTCCTGGATCGACCGGAGCTGGGCCTTGGCCTTCTCGAGGTCGGTCACCGGCAGGATCTTGTCCGCCTCGACGAGCAGCGCCTCCTTGACCCGCAGGTTGTCCCTGAAGCCCTCCTCCTCGGCCGCCACCACGGCGTCCTTGGCGGCGAAGAACGCGTCCTGCGCGGCCTTGAAGCGCTCCCACAGCCGGTCGTCGTCGGTGCGGCTCGCCCGGCCCGCCTGCCGCCACTCGTCCATGAGTCGCTTGAAGGCCCCGGCGGTCGGAGCCCAGTCGGTGCTCGCCGCGAGCCGCTCCGCCTCGGCGACAAGCCGCTCCTTGGCCGCCCTCGCCTCGGCATGAGTGGCGTCGAGGCTGGCGAAGTGGCTGCGCCGAGCCTTGTCGAAGGCGTTGCGGGCCGCGCTGAACCGCTGCCACAGCGCCGACTCGGTCTCGCGGTCGAGCCGGGTCGCCGCCCGCTGGTGTTGCTTCCACTCGTCGAGCAGCTCGCGCATGCGGGCGCCGCTCGTCTTCCACTGGATGCGGTTCTCGGGCTGCGCGGCGATCGACTCGGCCTCCGCGACGATCTTCTCCCGTTCGGCCCCGGCCTTGGCCCGGGCCTCGGCGCGGACCTGCTGCTCGTGCGCCCGCTTCGCCGCGACACCGGACTGGATCTCGTCCAGCTTGGCGCTGAGCGCGTCGAGGTCGCCCACGACCGCCGCGTCCTTGACCTGCTCGGCCAGGCTCGTCAGGGCGTCGGCGACGTCCTTGGCGGGCACCTCCGGCTGCGCGAGCCGCTGCTCGAGCAGGACCGCGGAGGCGAAGAGCTCGTCGTACTTGCGCGCGAAGTAGGTCAGGGCCTCCTGCGCCGTCGCCCCGGGATAGGAGCCGACCTCACGCTCCCCCTCCTTGGTGCGCACGAAGACCACGCCGGACTCGTCCACCCGGCCGAAGGCCGCCGACGCGGAGTGGTCGGCGGCCGGGGGGGCCACCGGCTGGGCGGGAGGGCGGGGGACGGCGCGGGCGAGGGCGGCCGGCGTGGGGATGGCGCTCGGCTTCGGCGGGGTCGTCTCGGGCTCGGTCACCGTCCCATCTTCCACCACCGGCGGTTCCGTCGACGCGCTCTGCTGCTCGCCCGAGCCGGCGGGGCGCTCGGTCATGGCTTCCTCTCCGTCACGGTGACCTTGACGATGCTGATCGGTGACACGGGGCTGCCGTCGGTCGGGTTGGGCTCGAGCGCCTTGGCGGCGGCGATCTTGTCGACGATGTCAAGGCCCTTGATGACCTTGCCGAAGATCGTGTAGCCGCCGCCGGTCGTGGGCAGCTTGGTGTCCTTGTACGTCACGAAGAACTGGCCGCCGTTGCTGTTGGGGTCGTCGGTGCGGGCCATGGCGAGCGAGCCTGCCGGGTAGGTCCCTGACTTGGGTGCGTTCTCGACGCCGAAGGTGTAGCCGGGGCCACCGGAGCCCGAGCCGGTCGGGTCGCCGCACTGGAGGACGAAGATGCCCTCGGTCGTGACGCGGTGGCACGGGCTCGGGGCCCAGTAGCCGCTCTGCGCGAGATGGACGAAGGACGCGACCGTCTGGGGAGCCTTCACGCCGTCGAGCTCGAGGACCAGGTCGCCGCACGTCGTCGTCACCGTGGCCACGAAGGTCTTGCCCGCCGCGGTGGCCTTGTCGGGCGCCTTGGGGAAGGACTTCGGCTTGGTCTGCGGCGGGGGAGGGGTGGTGCATCCGGTCGCGAGCCGCTGACCAGCCAGCAGCCCGGGTGCCGCCGTGCCGGTCGCCGTCCCGTCCGCGGTGGCCTCGGCCGCCGCCGGCGCCGCGGTCGAGCGGGCCTCGAGGACCTTGGGGACGGCGATCACCGCGCCGATGATGAGGATGACCGCGAGGATCACGCCGAAGACCTGCTTGTCCCGGGTGGCCTCGCTCACCGGCGGCTTCGCCGACCTGGCCTGCTCCTCGTGGCGGTGGCGCGCGCGGGCGCGCTCCTGCTCTCTGGTCACCAGCGTCTCCTCGAACGGCGATCTCCCGGGGGGCCCGGCGTTCGGTCATTTTAGGTAGCGAGCCGGGGGACGCCGCGGCCGGGAGGTCACGAGTGCGTGACAACTGCCCACCGGTATGCCGTGACGCGACCGTTACGCTCACCGGGTGCTCACCATCGCCTTCCCGGCACAGGCCTTCGACACCAACTGCTACGTCCTCGCGCCGCAGGCGGGCGAGGAGTGCGTCGTCGTCGACCCGGGCGTCGGCATCGAGGAGACCCTGCGCGAGGTGCTCACGACGCACCGGCTGCGCCCCGCCGCGGTGCTGCTCACCCACGGGCACGTCGACCACGTCTACTCGGTCACGCCCGTGTGCGGGGCGGACACGGCGGCATACATCCACCGCGACGACCGCTATCGACTCCACGACCTCCTCGGCCAAAGCAACCCTGGCCTCCTCGCCATGTTCGAGCAGCAGTTCGGGCGCGCGGCGACGTGGCGCGAGCCGAGCACCGTCGTGGAGATCACGGACCGGACGGCCCTCGACCTCGCCGGCCTGCACTTCCTGGCCCTGCACGCACCCGGGCACACGGAGGGGTCGGTGATGTTCGGGATCGACGACGTGCCGGACGGCATCGACGCGCAGGCCGACGTCGACCGCACCATGCTGACGGGAGACGTGCTCTTCGCGGGATCCATCGGCCGCACGGACCTGCCGGGCGGGGACCCGGCCGCCATGACGCGCAGCCTGCGCGACGTCGTCCTCCCGCTGCCGGACACGACCCTCGTGCTCCCGGGCCACTACCACGCCACGACGATGGGCCACGAACGCGCCACCAACCCGTACCTGAGAGGCTTGCCCGCGTGAGCACCACCGGCAAGATCGCCCCGATCAGCGGCTTCCCCGAGTACCTGCCCGACGAGCGGATCGTCGAGCAGCGCTTCCTCGACGTCATCCGGGAGACCTTCGAGCTGCACGGGTTCTCCTCCATCGAGACGCGCTCCATCGAGCCGATCGAGCGGCTCTCGGCCCAGGGAGAGGACACCGACAAGGAGATCTATGCCGTCTCCCGGCTCGGCGGCGGCGACGAGGACGCCCGCTGGGGCCTGCACTTCGACATGACGGTGCCGTTCGCGCGCTACGTCCTCGAGAACTCCGGCAAGCTGTCGTTTCCGTTCCGCCGCTACCAGATCCAGAAGGCGTGGCGTGGCGAGCGGCCCCAGGAGGGGCGCTACCGCGAGTTCACCCAGGCCGACATCGACGTCGTCGACGTGGGCCAGCTCTCGCCCCACTTCGAGGCCGAGATGCCGCTCGTCATTGCGGACGTCTTCCGCAGGTTCCCGGTCGGCGACTTCGTCATCCAGGTCAACAACCGCAAGATCCCCGGCGGCTTCTACCAGGGGATCGGGCTGACAGACGTCACGGCAACCCTGCGGATCGTGGACAAGCTCGACAAGATCGGCCCGGACAAGGTGCGCGCGCTGCTGCTGGAGTCGGGCGCGACCGACGAGCAGGCCAGCCTGTGCCTGCAGCTCGCGGCCATCCGCACCGAGGACCTCGGCTTCGTCGACCAGGTCCGCGCGCTCGGGGTCGAGCACCCCGTCCTCGACGAGGGACTCGCCGCACTCGCCGACGTCATCAGGACCGGCATCCGCAACGCTCCCGGCACGCTCGTGGCCGACCTGCGGATCGCGCGCGGCCTCGACTACTACACCGGCACGGTCTACGAGACGCAGTTCCCGGGCTACGAGTCGTGGGGCTCGTTCTGCTCCGGCGGCCGCTACGACGCGCTCGCCTCCGACGGCCGGACGACGTATCCCGGGGTCGGCATCTCCATCGGGGTCACGCGCATCCTCGGGCTGCTCCTCGGCAAGGGCCTCGTCGCGGCCTCGCGCTCGACTCCGGCCGCCGTGCTCGTGACCCTTCGGGACGACGCGGCGCGGGACGAGGCGGTCACCGTCGCGACCGCCCTGCGTCGTCGGGGCATCGCCTGCGAGGTGGCACCGTCAGCCGCGAAGTTCGGCAAGCAGATCCGCTACGCCGACCGGCGCGGCATCCCGTTCGTGTGGTTCCCGTCGGCGGGCGAGTCAGGCGACGAGGTCAAGGACATCCGCACGGGCGAGCAGGTCCCGGCGGACGCGCAGACGTGGTCACCCCCGGCCGCCGACCTCGCCCCCGCGGTGACCCGCGTCGGGAGCTGACCCCCTCCCTGCCGCCGCCCCCTCCCTGCCGCCCGCCTCGTCGAGTGGCCACTTTCGCTCGGGCCGGGGCGCCGCCTACCTACCCCACGACCTCCCTTCCCACGTCGAGTGGTCATTTCTGCACACCGCCGACCTACCCACGACCTCCCTCCCCACGTCGAGTGGTCATTTCTGCACACCGCCGACCGACCCACGACCTCCCTCCCAACGTCGAGTGGCCACTTCCGCTCGGGCCTGCACCGACCGGACCGCGAGCCGTGTCGGTGTGAGGTCACGCCGATGGCGGCCACAGTGGCCACCCGACAGGGGATGCACGAAAGTGGCCACTCGACGGCGGGGAGCGTGCAGAAGTGGCCACTCGACGGAGGGGAGCGTGCAGAAGTGGCCACTCGACGGAGGGGGAGCGTGCGGAAGTGGCCACTCGACGCAAGGGGGAGCGTGCAGAAGTGGCCACTCGACGCAAGGGGGGGTCAGGGCAGGCGCAGTCCCTCGTCGCGCAGCTCCAGCGCGGCCAGCGCCCGCACCACGCCGGGGTCGCCGCGCCGCCAGTCGCCGGCCGGGTCCGGGCTGATCGCCGCGAGGGTGGCCATCGGCTGGCGGGCGAGCGCCCGGAGCGCGAAGAGGTCGAGGTCCTCGGCCGAGTCGAGGAAGCGCTGCGCACTGCTGGCCCGGCGCACGAACCGCCACCGCCGCAGCAGCCAGATGCCGCCGACCACGAGGATCGGCACGAGCGCCGTCACCCAGCCGAGCAGGCTCGCGAGCCGCTCGACGCCGGAGGCCATGGAGGCTCCGGCGCTGCGGATCGTCGTGCCCGACGACGCCGCGCTCTCGAGCCAGCCCCGCAGGCCGTCCCCGATTCCCGGGATGCCGGAGACCTGCTCCGCGGCCCCGGACAGCGAGCTGCGGACCCGCTCACCGGCCGAGGTGAGGGAGTCCGCCGGGGCCCGGAGCGTCACGACGGTGTCGTGCACGACCCGCCCGAGCCAGGCCCACGTGCCGGTCCACGCCAGCACGAACAGGTCGCCGAGGACCTGCCGGGCGCGCCTGGCCGGCGTGTCGGCATACAGCTTCATCTGGCCTCCAACCCACGGGCGAGGTGCCAACCTAACCCGCGTGGGCGTGGCGTGCCGCCGCACTACAGTGGGGTCGCCGGCCTCGCTCGGGCCGACCGTGGCCCCGCGGCCCACCAGGCACCGCCACGTCGTCCGTCCACCGAAGGATGATCCCTGATGCAGGTCGGCATTCCCCTCGAGGTCAAGAACAACGAGTTCCGCGTCGCCATCACCCCGGCCGGCGTGCACGAGCTGGTGCGGCACGGCCACGACGTCTTCGTCGAGCAGGGCGCCGGGGTCGGCTCCGCCATTTCCGACGGGGACTACGCCGCCGCGGGAGCCACCGTCCTGCCCACCGCCGACGCGGTGTGGGACGCGGGGGAGCTCATCCTCAAGGTGAAGGAGCCGGTCGCCGCCGAGTACTCCCGGATGCGCGAGAGCCAGACGCTCTTCACCTACCTGCACCTCGCGGCGGACCGGCCGCTCACCGAGGAGCTGTGCAAGCGCAAGGTCACCGGCATCGCCTACGAGACCGTGGAGCTGCCCGACCGCAGCCTGCCGCTCCTCGCTCCGATGTCCGAGGTGGCCGGGCGGCTCGCCCCGCAGGTCGGGGCCCAGGCCCTGCTGCGGGCCCAGGGGGGCCGCGGCATCCTCATGGGCGGCGTGTCGGGCGTCTACGCGGCCAAGGTCGTGGTCATCGGCGCCGGTGTCTCCGGCATGAACGCCGCCGCCATCGCGATCGGCATGCAAGCCGAGGTGCTCCTGCTCGACCGCGACATCTCCAAGCTGCGCCACGCCGACTTCATCTACCAGGGCCACTGCCAGACGGTGGCCTCCAACACCTACGAGATCGAGCGGGCCATCGCCGACGCCGACCTGGTCATCGGAGCCGTCCTCGTGCCCGGCGCGAAGGCGCCCAAGCTGGTGACCAACGAGCAGGTCTCGCGCATGAAGCCCGGCTCCGTCCTCGTCGACATCGCCATCGACCAGGGCGGCTGCTTCGAGGACTCCCGCCCGACCACCCACGCCGAGCCCACCTTCCGGGTGCACGACTCGCTGTTCTACTGCGTCGCCAACATGCCGGGCGCCGTGCCCCACACGAGCACGTACGCCCTCACCAACGTCACCCTGCCGTATGCCGTCGAGCTGGCCGACCGCGGCTGGCGAGAGGCGCTGCGCGCCGACCCGGCGCTCGCGCTCGGCCTCAACACCTTCGACGGGGCGGTGACCTACGCGTCGGTGGCCGAGGCGCACGGCATGGGCTCGGTCGGCCTCGCCGAGGTCCTCGGCTGAGCGACTCGCCGGCCCCGCAGCGGGCGACGCCGATCGACCGCGCGGTCCGCGGCTGGCTCGACCACGTCCGCGTCGAGCGTGGCGCGTCGGACAACACACTTCGCGCCTACGAGCGGGACCTGCGCCGCTACCGCTCCTTCCTCGCCGCCCGGGGCGTCGACGACACCGTGGCGGTGCGGCAACGCGACGTGTCCGACTTCCTCGCGACGCTGCGCGAGGGCGACGCGGAGCACCCACCGCTGGCCGCGTCGTCGGCCGCCCGAACCATCGTCGCGGTCCGAGGCTTCCACCGCTTCCTCACCCTCGAGGGCGAGGCCGCCGACGACCCCGCCCGGACCGTGGCCCCGCCGCGTCCACCGTCCCGGTTGCCCAAGGCGATCCCCGTCGAGTCCGTCGAGCGGCTCCTCGAGGCGGCGTCGGTGGGGGACACCCCGGCGTCGCTGCGCGACCGCGCGCTGCTCGAGGTGCTCTACGGCGCCGGCGCACGGATCAGCGAGGCCGTCGGTCTCGACCTCGACGACCTCGAGCTCGGCGACGGCACCGGTGGCGGGGTCGTGCGGCTGCAGGGCAAGGGCGGCAAGGAGCGGCTCGTGCCGGTCGGGAGGTATGCCGTGGACGCCGTCACGGCATACCTCGTCCGTGGCCGCCCCGTCCTGGCCGCCAGGGGCCGTGGCGGACCGGCGCTCTTCCTCGGCCAGCGCGGCGCTCCGCTCTCCCGGCAGTCCGCCTGGGCCGTGGTCCAGCGGGCCGCGGACCGCGCGGGGCTCGCCGAGCACGTCTCTCCGCACACGCTGCGGCACTCCTTCGCCACGCACCTGCTCGACGGGGGCGCCGACGTGCGGGTCGTGCAGGAGCTGCTCGGGCACGCGTCGGTGACGACGACGCAGCTCTACACCCTCGTGTCGGTGCACCGGCTGCGGGAGGTCTACGCGAGCGCCCACCCGCGAGCCCGCTGATAAGGTCGCCTCTGATCAGCGTGAGGCTGACCGTGATGACAGCGAGCGGACGGAACACCCGGTGAACGAGGAGTACCACCCCAGCATGCACACCGACGACGTCGGCAGCCTTCCTCACCTCCCCGGCACCGAGCTCGCTGGCGTGGGCGCCATGGGCCCCACGGGCCGGCCCCTGCCGGAGTTCCCGGAGCCGCCGCGGCTGACGAGCCACGGGCCGGCCCGGATCATCGCCATGTGCAACCAGAAGGGCGGCGTCGGCAAGACCACGACGACGATCAACCTGGGCGCGGCGCTGGCCGAGCTGGGCCGCAGGGTGCTGCTCGTCGACTTCGACCCGCAGGGCGCGCTCTCCGTCGGACTCGGCGTGCCCACCCACCAGCTCGACACCACGATCTACACGCTGCTCGTCGAGCGCGGCCACGACATCCGCGAGATCGTGCAGCGCACCCGCACGGACAACCTCGACATCGTGCCGGCCAACATCGACCTGTCCGCCGCCGAGGTGCAGCTCGTCGGGGAGGTCGCGCGCGAGCAGATCCTCGCTCGCGTGCTGCGGCCCATCGTCGACGACTACGACGTCATCCTCATCGACTGCCAGCCGTCGCTCGGCCTGCTCACCGTCAACGCGCTCACCGCCGCGCACGGGGTCGTCATCCCGCTCGAGTGCGAGTTCTTCGCCATGCGCGGCGTCGCGCTGCTCATCGAGACGATCGAGAAGATCACCGACCGGCTCAACCCGCGGCTGCACGTCGACGGCATCCTCGCCACGATGTACGACAGCCGCACCCTGCACAGCAAGGAGGTCGTGCGCTCGGTCGTCGACCACTTCGGCGAGCAGGTCTTCCACACCGTCATCAGCCGCACGGTGAAGTTCCCCGACGCCACGCTCGCCGCCGAGCCGATCACGACCTATGCGTCGACGCACACGGGGGCGGCGGCCTACCGCCAGCTCGCCCGCGAGCTGATCGCCCGCGGCGGCGCGGCCTGACGGCCATGCCGGACACGCCGGGGGGCGTCCTCACCCGCCGCGCGGCCACGCCCTTCGAGGTGCACCTCGAGGTCTTCTCCGGGCCCTTCGACCTGCTCCTCGGGCTCATCGCCAAGCACAAGCTCGACATCACCGAGGTCGCCCTGGCGCAGGTGACCGACGAGTTCGTCGCCCACATCAAGGCCGCCCAGGCGGCCGACACGGACTGGGACCTCGGCCAGGCCTCGGAGTTCCTCCTCGTCGCGGCGACCCTGCTCGACCTCAAGGCCGCCCGGCTGCTGCCGTCGTCCGGCCCGGACGACGAGGAGGACCTCGCCCTGCTCGAGGCGCGCGACCTGCTCTTCGCCCGGTTGCTGCAGTACCGCGCCTACAAGCAGGTCACGCGCGTCTTCACCGAGCGCATGGCCACGGCGGGCCGCTTCACCCCGCGCCAGGCCGGACTCGAGCCGCGCTTCGCCGCCCTGCTGCCCGAGCTCGTCCTCGCCGTGACGCCGCAGCAGTTCGCCCGCATCGCGGCCCGGGCCCTGACGCCCAAGGTCCCGCCGACCGTCGGCCTCGACCACCTCCACGCGCCCCAGGTCAGCGTGCGGGAGCAGGCGGGCATCGTCGTGCGCCGGCTGCGCGCGTCCCGGCAGGTCTCCTTCCGCGCCCTCGTGGCCGACGCGGACAGCACTCTCGTCATCGTCGCCCGGTTCCTGGCGCTGCTCGAGCTGTTCAAGGAGGGGGCCATCGCCTTCGAGCAGGCCGAGGCGCTCGGCGAGCTCGACGTGCGCTGGACGGGCGCCGACGAGGGCGACGTCAGCATCGACGACGAGTTCGACCCCGAGCCGGGCCCCGACGTGGCAGGAGACGACGATGAGTGACCCGGTCGTGCACGGCGGACAGGAGGGCGAGACGCCGCCGGAGGAGCAGCTCGCCTTCGACCTCGAGGGTGCGCCGGGAGGCGCCCGGTCCGCGCTCGAGGCGATCCTCATGGTCGTCGACGAGCCGGTCACGGAGCAGGCGCTCGCGTCGGCCCTCGAGCTGCCGGTCGAGGACGTCGTGGCGCACCTGACGGAGCTGGAGAGGCAGTATGCCGCCGACCACCGCGGGTTCGCGCTGCGCCACGTCGCGGGCGGCTGGCGGATGTACAGCCGGCCCGAGTTCGCCCCCGTCGTCGAGAGGTTCGTCCTCGACGGGCAACAGGCCCGGCTGACCCAGGCCTCGCTGGAGACGCTCGCCGTCATCGCCTACCGGCAGCCGGTGTCACGCGCGCGGGTGAGCGCGGTGCGCGGAGTCAACGTCGACGGGGTGGTGCGCACCCTCATCTCACGGGGCCTTGTCGAGGAGCTGCCCGACCAGGGGGAAGGGGGCGCCGTGCTCTACCGCACGACGCCGTTCTTCCTCGAGCGGATGGGCCTCGGGTCGCTCGACGAGCTGCCCGCGCTCGCGCCCTACCTGCCCGACGCGGACCTGCTGGACGAGCTAGTGGAGGAAGGACGCCCATGACCGAGCACTCGAGGTCGCCACGCCAGCCGCGCAAGCGCGCCGGGGCCCGCGCTGGCCAGGGCCAGGCCCAGGGAGGCCGGCGCAGCTCGCCGCGCTTCGCCGGCACGACCAAGTCCAGCCAGCCGACCCGCCTGCCGCCGCGCCCCGACGTCCCGCCCGTGGACGTCCACGACCCCGAGGGGGTGCGGCTGCAGAAGCTGCTGGCGGCCGCAGGCGTCGGCTCCCGGCGGGTGTGCGAGGGCCTCATCGAACAGGGCCGGGTGCAGGTCGACGGCCACGTCGTGACCGAGCTCGGCGTGCGGATCAACCCCAAGACCCAGGTCGTCCACGTCGACGGCGAGCGGGTCACCCTCGACGAGGAGCGGGTCTACCTCGCCTTCAACAAGCCGCAGGGCGTCGTCACGACGATGAACGACGAGCTCGGCCGCGTCTCCATCGCCGACTACGTCGGCAACCGCAGCGAGCGGCTCTTCCACGTCGGGCGGCTCGACGCCGACACCGAGGGGCTGCTCCTGCTCACCAACGACGGCGAGCTCGCCCACCGTCTGCAGCACCCGGCATACGGCGTCCTCAAGACCTACCTCGCCCAGATCCCGGGGCCAGTCCCACGCGACGTCGGCAGGCGGCTGCGGGCCGGGGTCGAGCTCGAGGACGGGCCGGTCACGGTCGACTCCTTCAAGATCGTCGACTCGCAGCCGGGCAGGGCGCTCGTCGAGCTCGTGCTCCACGAGGGCCGCAAACACGTCGTGCGCCGGCTCCTCGAGGCGGTGGGGCACCCGGTGTTCACGCTGGTGCGCACCGAGGTGGGGCCCATCCGGCTGGGCGACCTGCGCTCGGGGCGTACCCGCCCGCTCAACAAGGCCGAGATCGCCGCGCTCTACAAGGCGGCCGGCCTGTGACGGGTCGATGAGCACGTCGATCCGCATCGTCGGTGCGGGCCTCGTCGGCACCAGCCTCGGCATCGCCCTCACCGGGCGCGGCCACCGCGTCACGCTCGAGGACCCGTCGCCCACCGCGGTGCGGCTCGCCCGGGACCTGCGGGCGGGCGAGGTCGCCGGGGACGACGCGGCCGAGGAGGCGCCGGAGCTGGTCGTCGTCGCGGCGCCCCCCGACGTGACCGCGGCGGCCGTGGTCGCGGCTCTCCAACGCTGGCCGGGGGCCGTGGTCACCGACGTCGCGTCGGTCAAGGAGGCCGTGCTGCGTGACGTGCTCGCCTCCGGCGCGGACGTGCGCCGCTACGTCGGATCCCACCCCATGGCCGGGCGCGAGCGGTCCGGGGCCGCTGCGGCCCGTGGGGACCTGTTCGACGGGCGGGCCTGGGTCGTCGTCCCGCACGAGTCGTCCGACCCCGACGCGGTCCGCCGGGTGCGGGAGCTCGCCGCCGCCGTCGGCGCCGCCGTGCGGGTCATGCCGGCGGCGGAGCACGACGCGGCGGTGGCGGCCGTCTCGCACGTGCCGCAGCTCGCCGCCAGCGTGGTGGCGGCCGCGCTGCGGGAGCTGCCCGAGCAGGCCGTCGGCCTCGCCGGCCAAGGGCTGCGCGACGTCACCCGGATCGCCGCGAGCGACCCCCGGCTGTGGACCCAGATCCTCGCCGGCAATGCCCGGGCGGTCCGCGACGTCCTGCAGGGCGTGCAGCGCTCGGTCGACGCCCTGGTGGAGGCGCTCGACGCGCTCGCGTCCGGCGACGACAGGGGGGCCCTGGGCACGCTGAGCGGGGTGCTGGAGGCCGGCAACCTCGGCCAGGCACGGATCCCCGGCAAGCACGGCGCGGCGCCGGCGGCATACGAGGTCGTCTCGGTGGTCGTGCCCGACGAGCCCGGCCGCCTGGCCCAGCTCCTCGCCGACATCGGCCGCGCCGGCATCAACCTCGAGGACCTGCACCTCGAGCATGGGCTCGGCCAGGCGGTCGGGGTCGCGGAGGTCGCTGTGGTGCCCGCCGCGGTCGCGCCGCTGCGGGCCGAGCTCGAGCGCCTCGGCTGGCGCGTGCACGACTGACGCAGCCCGTGAGGACACGAGCGAGCGCCAGCGAGCGAGGCCCGGAGCGGGCGTGGCGTCAGGCGCGACGACACGACTGACGCAGCCCGTGAGGACACGAGCGAGCGCCAGCGAGCGAGGCCCGGAGCGGGCGTGGCGTCAGGACTACCGGCAGCTCGGACGTACCGCCGCGCCACCGACTGCGCTTTGAGTCGGGTCATGCGTTGTGGGGCCGAGCATGCGCTTCACCGAGCAGTCCCGTTCCGTGACCGCAGCCCGTGGCCTCGGCCACAGTCCGGACGGGGCGCGAGCCCGGCCCACGCCCTCAACGGTGGAAGCGCCCAGGGGGCGTGGACGGAGATGATCCGGGGTGCCTGGCGGCCGGCACAGGGCAATCACGGACCTCGATAGGCTGCCACCATGCCGCAGACCGACGTGCCGCCCGTGACCGACTCCGATGCGCGCGGCTTCGTCGTCGCCATCGACGGCCCGTCCGGTTCCGGCAAGTCGAGCGTGTCCAAGGCGGTGGCCCGCCGGCTCGGGTTCCGCTTCCTCGACACCGGCGCCATGTACCGCGCGCTGACGTGGTGGTGCCGCCACCTCGGGGTCGACCTCGCCGACGAGGACGCGGTCACGGCCGCGGCCCGACGCTTCCCGCTCGAGATCGGCACGGATCCAGACCGTCCCGACGTGCACGTCGACGGCATCGACGTCACCGCCTCCATCCGGGAGCCCGTCATCTCCCAGCAGGTTTCCGCCGTCGCCGCGGTGCTTCCCGTGCGGACCATCCTCGGTGAGCTGCAGCGCCGCATCATCGCTGCATCCGCGGCCACCGGTGTCGTGGCCGAGGGTCGTGACATCACGACGGTCGTCGCGCCGGATGCGCGCGTGCGGATCCTGCTGACCGCCTCGCCGGAAGCTCGGCTGGCCCGCCGCTCCACGGAGCTGCACGGCACGGCGGACGCCGCCTCGGTGGCCGCCACGCGCGCCCAGGTCCTGGACCGCGACCGGGTGGACTCGGCGGTCGCCTCCTTCACCGTGGCTGCGGACGGCGTGACGACGGTCGACACCTCTCACCTCGACTTCGACGGCTCGGTCGCGGCGGTGCTCCAGGTCGTCGAGGCCGCCCGCGGATGACCGACCTGCACGGGCCGAAGCCCTGGCGGGCCAGGGCCGGTCGGCCGATCGGGCGGCTGCTCTTCACCGTCCTCTACCGAGGCCGGGCCCGCCACCGCGGCCGCGTTCCGACGCGCGGCCCGGTGATCCTCGTGGCCAACCATGCAGGCTTTCTCGACGGGCCGCTCGTCTACACGTTGTCTCCGCGTCCAGTGAACTTCCTCGTCAAGCAGGAGGCCTTCACGGGCTTCTTCGGCTGGCTTATCACCATGGTCGGGCAGATCCCCATCGACCGCAGCATCGGCGACCGGGCGGCGCTCGCGACGGCCGCCGCGGTGCTCGAGCGGGGCGGCGCGGTCGGGATCTTCCCCGAGGGGACGCGCCGGAAAGGGGACGTCGCGGAGGTCAACCAGGGCGCAGCCTGGCTCGCGCTGCGCACCGGTGCGCGGATCGTGCCCGTCGCGGTCCTCGGCACGCACGGGGCGGGACCGTCGGCCGAGGGCTGGCCGCGGCCTCGCTCGGTGCTCACCGCGGACTTCGGCGAGCCCTTCGCGCTCACCCCGGACCCGTCGGTGCCGGGACGGGACCGGTTGCGGCTGGCGAGCGAGCAGCTGCGCGCAGCGCTCGCGTCCCAGGTGCAGCGCGCCCGGGTGGACAATGGTGGCGCACCAGACACCAGTGATTAGAGGACATCGTGACTGACGAGACCGCCCGCCCGGACCTGAGCGAGGGGTCGCCGATCTCGACCGCGGACGACGTGTCCGTCGAGCGCGCCCTGCGCGCCGGGCTCACCGAGTTCGACCTCAGCCCGGAGGACGAGGCGCTCCTGGCCGCCGAGGGACCGTATGCCGCCGACGCCGCCGCCGCGGGGCCGCTGCCCGTCGTCGCCGTCATCGGCCGGCCCAACGTCGGCAAGTCGAGCCTCGTCAACCGCATCCTGCGACGCCGGGAGGCCGTGGTCGAGGACGTGCCGGGGGTCACCCGCGACCGGGTGTCCTACGAGGCGGAGTGGGCCGGGCGCCGCTTCACCATCGTCGACACCGGCGGCTGGGAGTCCGACGCCACCGGCATCCACCTGCGCGTCGCGGAGCAGGCCGAGATCGCCATCGACCTCGCCGACGTCGTGATGTTCGTCGTCGACGCGACGGTGGGCGCCACCGACGACGACGCCGCCGTCGTGCGGCTGCTGCGCCGTTCCCGCAAGCCGGTGGTGCTCATCGCCAACAAGGTGGACGACGAGCGTGGAGAGGCCGATGCGGCGGCACTGTGGAACCTCGGCCTCGGCCAGCCGTGGCCGGTCTCTGCCGTCCACGGCCGCGGGAGCGGTGACGCCCTCGATGCGGTCCTGGAGGTCCTGCCCGCCGTCTCGGCCTCGGGGGCCTACGCCCAGGGCGGGCCCCGGCGGGTCGCCCTGGTCGGCCGGCCCAACGTCGGCAAGTCGAGCCTGCTCAACCAGGTCGCCGGCTCCGCCCGGGTCGTCGTCGACGACGTCGCGGGCACCACCCGCGACCCGGTCGACGAGCTCATCGAGCTCGGCGGCACGACGTGGCGCTTCGTCGACACGGCGGGCATCCGACGCCGGGTCCACCAGACCCGCGGCGCTGACTTCTACGCCTCGCTTCGCACGCAGACCGCCCTCGAGAAGGCGGAGGTGGCGGTGGTCCTCATCGACGCCGCGCACCCGATCGCCGAGCAGGACGTCCGCATCGTCCAGCAGGTCATCGACGCCGGCCGCGCGCTCGTCGTCGCCTACAACAAGTGGGACACGCTCGACGAGGAGCGCCGCTACTACCTCGAGCGGGAGATCGAGAAGGAGCTCGTCCAGGTGCCGTGGGCGCCACGGGTCAACATCTCGGCCCGCACCGGGCGGCACATGGACCGCCTCGTCCCGGCCATCGAGACCGCGCTCGAGTCATGGGACACCCGCATCCCAACCGGGCGCCTCAACGCCTTCCTCGGCGAGGTCGTCGCGGCGCACCCGCACCCGGTGCGTGGCGGCAAGCAGCCGCGGATCCTCTTCGCCACGCAGGCCTCGACCCGGCCCCCCCGGTTCGTCATCTTCGCCTCCGGGTTCCTCGAGGCAGGATACCGGCGCTTCCTCGAGCGCAAGCTGCGCGAGCACTTCGGGTTCGAGGGCACGCCCATCGAGGTCTCGGTCCGGGTCCGAGAGAAGCGCCGGCGCTGACCGGCAACCCGGCTCACCGGCATACGGGCTGACGGGCTGACGGCGCCGAGCGGGCCGGATTGGGACCGTGCACCCGGCGTGCGCTAGGGTTTCGTTCGCCCCGCGGGGCAGCGGGCTGTGGCGCAGCTTGGTAGCGCACTTGACTGGGGGTCAAGGGGTCGCAGGTTCAAATCCTGTCAGCCCGACAAAGAGAAAACCGTTATGCGAGAGGCCGATCCGGCAAACTACCGGATCGGCCTCTTCGTGTCCGTGCCCCCCTAGGCACACCTTTCCGGCACACCTTTCTATGTGAGAGCCCCACTGAGCACGCTCATGGCGTCGGCCTGCACGGTGGGGGAGACGTGCCCGTAGATGTCACCCGTGATGCTGACGGAGTGGTGACCGAGGATCTCGGACACCACCTTGAGCGGCACGCCCTTCTCCAGCATGATGCTCGCCGCCGAGTGGCGCAGGGTGTGCAGCCCGACCGAGGCGAGCCCCGCCCTGGCCGCGGCCACCTTGAACGCCCGCAGCGCGTTTCTCGGGTCGCACG
>NZ_DASSMH010000065.1:0-8319 GCF_035688975.1 Intrasporangium sp.
TCACGCACGACGCCTTCGGGCTCGGCACGGTCGTGCGCGTCGAGGGTGAGGGGGACAAGACGATGGCCCACGTCGACTTCGGCGACACCGGCACCAAGCGGCTGCTGCTGCGCTACGCGCCGCTCGAGAAGCTCTGACCCCTCGCCACGCTCTGACCCCTCGCCAAGAGGGTGCTCAGAGGTTGATTCCCTTGGCGCTCAGCCACGTCCGCGGGGCAACGGGAGCGCCGCCACCCGGGTGGATCTCGAGGTGCAGGTGCGGGCCGGTCGAGTTTCCGGTGTTGCCGCTATAGGACACCGTCTGCCCCGGCGACACCGAGTCGCCGGCGCTGACGACCAGCCGGCTGTTGTGCGCATACCAGGACACCGTGCCGTCCCAGTATTGGATCTTGACGAAGTTGCCGTAGCCCGTGCCGTCCCAGCCGGCAAACAGCACCTTGCCACTGGAGAGGGCGCGGACCGGCGTGCCGACCGCGGCGGCGAGGTCCTGACCGTTGTGCATCTTGCCCCAGCGAGGGCCGAAACCGGACGTGAGCGAGTAGCCAGAGAACGGGCTGACCCAACGGCGGTCCCCGGTGATGGGGCCAGCGGTCCGGTCGGGGCCCGGGTTGCCGGTGCCGCCCCCGACGCCGGCCGGCTTGGCCGCGGCTGCCTTGGCAGCAGCGGCCTTCGCCGCGGCAGCTTTGTCCGCGGCAGCTTTGTCCGCCGCCGCCTTCGCGGTGCTGGCCTGGGCGCGGGCGGCTGCCTGCTGCGCGGCGGCCTCTTCGCGCGCAGACCCCTGCTCCGCCACGGTCCCGGCGCGCACCGAGTCGCGGGACACACGGCCGCTGTCCGCGCGGGCAGCCGCGGCAGCGACGGCGGCGCTGGCGTCGACGGCACTCCACCCGGTCGATACCGCGTCGGCGGCGCTCGCGACCGCCCCGGCCTGGACGCCGAGGGGGCTGGCGCCCACGTCACGGACCACGACGGCGCCGACGACCGCACAGCCCAGCAGGGCCGCCGGGATGACGATCCGACGACTGCGTGTGTGCTGGGGCGCAGGCCGATGACGGCCCGTGTAACGGGTGTGGGACACGTGGGAGACCTATCTCGGGCCGGGGGCGGAGCCCATAGCCTAACGTGATCGTTTCGTTATCGAAAAATCGTGTGTCGGCTACCCTGGCTGGGGAGCCCTCGCGGTGGCCGGTGGAACGCTACGTCAGCGTAGGGAATGCGCGGCAGCCGGGTGGCCGCCCGTCGGCGCCCTGGGGACAGCCGTCAGGACGGCGACGCGGCTGTGGACGGGGCCTCGGGGAAGAGCGAGGCGCCGCGCCGCCGCGGGATCTCGGCCACCGGCGGCGTCACGGTGGCGCCGCTCGAGTCGAGGTGCGCGAGGGCGTGCGAGATGCCGCGGACGACCGCCGGGGTCACGGGCAGGCTCATGTGGCCCACGCCGTGCAGCTCGATGTTGTGCACGTTGAGGTCGTCGTGGTGCAGGGCCGCGTTGCGCTGCGGGATGACGACCTGGTCGAGGTCGGACCAGTAGACGACGAAGCGGGTGCCGCAGTGCGCGACCGGCTGCTCGAGCTCGCGCAGCAGGGCACTGCCGGGTCGCAGCTGCCTGGTGAGACCGGCGTTCCAGCCCAGGGCAAGGTAGCTGCCGGCGTGGGGGGTGCCGAGGGTCACCAGAGTGTGCACGTGCTCGTCGCCGCCCAGCCGGGTGACGTAGTACCGCGCGATGAGGCCACCCATGGAGTGGCCGATGACATGGATCCGCTCGTAGCCCGTCTCCTCGACGATGCGCTCGACCTCCTGGCCGAGGCGGGCGGCCGCCACGCGCACGTCGCCGGTGAGGATGGAGTAGTTCATCGTCTCGATGCGCCCGAAGCCCCGGCGCACGAGCCCGCGGCGCAGGACGGTGAAGATGGAGCGGTTGTCGACCATGCCGTGCACGAGCAGGATCGGGGTCTCCGCGGCCTCGACGTCCTGGATGGCGAGCCCGCGCTGGGTCGGGGGCAGGTGGCTGAGCCGATAGCCCTGACGCCGGTCGGTGGCCGAGCCGAGCAGGCCCAGCGGGTAGAGGCCCAGGTGCAGCCCCATCCACGTCGCCTCCAGAGCGGCCCCCGCGAGCCCGGTCGGCGTCAACAGGGCCCGGGCGAGGTCCGTGGCGGCCGAGCACAGCCCGGTGCGCCGACCGGCCGGCTCGGGGGCGCTCGCCGTCCGGCGCGGGAGCCTCACGGCGCCGTATGCCGCTGTCACGTCTGCGAGGTTACCGGCCGGGATGGGTCGTCGGTCACATTGCGCCTCGGCCAACGAGGCGAGAACTAGAGTGCCCACCATGACTGAGTCCCCCGTCCGCGTCGTCGTCGCCAAGCCCGGCCTGGACGGACACGACCGTGGCGCCAAGGTCGTCGCGCGCGCCCTGCGGGACGCGGGCATGGAGGTCATCTACACCGGCCTGCACCAGACGCCCGAGCAGATCGTCGAGGCGGCCATCCAGGAGGACGCCGACGCCATCGGGCTCTCCGTCCTCTCCGGCGCGCACCTGACCCTCTTCGCCAAGGTCGTCGAGCTGCTCAGGGCGAAGGAGGCGAGCGACATCGTCGTCTTCGGCGGCGGCATCATCCCGGACGACGACATCCCGCAGCTCGAGGCCCTCGGCGTCGCGAAGGTCTTCACGCCAGGGGCCACCACGATGGAGATCGTCAAGTGGGTGCGCGACAACGTGCCCACCGACTGACGGCGTCTTCAGCGCCGCCGTCGCCCGCGCGCGCGAGGACCAGGTCTGCTGGCCCGCGTACCGGGTGGGCAATACACCCCCGCGTGCGCGCGCGAGGACACGGTGCGCCCGGGGCCGGCCCCACGCGGCCCGAAGGCGCGCACGGTGGCGCTGTCCACATCTGCCGCCGGAGTCCGGCCACCGTCCACAGGGCCGTCCGGGGCGGGTGACGAGCGAGCGCGGCAGCGGCCACCGTGACCGGATGGACCTGAACCTCCTCGGCACGAACGGCGTCTTCAGCGCCGCCGACGCCCACGCGCACGGTCTCGACTCGCATGCGCTCGACCGACTGCTGCGCTCGGGCGCCTGCATCCGTCTGACGCGCGGCTGGTATGCCCGCTCGGACGGGCCGGTCGATGACACGACGCGTCATGCGCGCGCGGCGACGGCGCTGGGGCTGCAGTTCGGGCACCGGGCGGCGGTCAGCCACCACTCCCTGTTGATCGTCCGCGGACTCCCGACGTATCGGGCCGACCTCGCGACCGTGCACCTGACGTCGACCCTCCCCACCGCTCCGACGGACGTCGGTGTCGCCGCGAGGCGGCCGGGCCTCGTGATCCACCGCCCGGTGGCGGGGCTGGTCCGGGCGCCGCTCTCGGGGTCAGCGGGCGGCAGGGCCGCCCCGGCCGGTATGCCGCTGGCTCACGCCATCGTGCAGGCCGGCCTGCTCTCGGGCCCCGAGAGCACGCTGGTGCCCGCCGATGCCGCTCTGTGCCGAGGACTGGTCGACCCGGCCGGCCTGCTCGCGGCTGCCTCGTCGCTCGCCGGGCGGCGCGGGATCGGGCCGGTGCGCGCGGCACTGGCCCAGGCTGACGGCCGGCACGAGTCGCCGGGCGAGACGCGCACGGCATACCTGCTGCATGCGCTGGGCTACCAGCTCGACCCGCAGGTCGAGCTGGTGGCGGAAGGCCGGCGGTTCCGGGCGGACCTGCGGATCCGGGGGACGCGGGTGCTCGTCGAGTTCGACGGCGCCGTGAAGTACGCCGGCGGAGACGGGCGGGCGCTGTTCGAGGAGAAGAGGCGTGAGGACGCCCTGCGGCGCGAGGGGTGGGTGGTCGTGCGCCTGGTTTGGGCCGACCTCGACGACCCCCCGCTCGTGCGCGCCCGGATCGAGCGGGCTCTTCGGCTCGTCGCCTGACTGCTCTCGGCCCCGCTATGCGCGCTCCCGGAAGGACATGGCCGGCGGCCGCGCGCACGCTGCCGGGGGGCGCGCACGCTGCCGGGGGGCGCGCCCGCTGCCGGGGGGCGCGCCCGCTGCCCGGCTCGGCGGCATACGGGCTGGCCTGAGGCGTGAGACGGGGCTGTGATCTTGGTCCGATGCGGCCGGTCCCGGGCCGTATGCCGTGCCCGCGGGCACTAGAGTCCCAAAGTCAGCCCGACGAGGATTCGATTCGACGACGAGGACGGACCACCTGTGGATCTCTTCGAGTACCAAGCGCGCGACATGTTCGAGTCGCACGGCGTGCCGGTCCTGGCCGGGGCCGTTGCCACCACGCCGGAGGAGGCCCGTGCCGCGGCCGAGCGGATCGGGGCGAAGTCCGGGGGCGTGACCGTCGTCAAGGCCCAGGTCAAGACCGGTGGCCGGGGCAAGGCGGGCGGCGTCAAGGTGACGAAGTCGCCGGAGGAGGCCCGGGCGGCCGCCGAGCAGATCCTCGGGATGGACATCAAGGGCCACACGGTGGGCACCGTGATGATCGCGCAGGGCGCCCGGATTGCGGAGGAGTACTACTTCTCGCTCCTGCTCGACCGCGCCAACCGCAGCTACCTGTCCATGTGCTCCAAGGAGGGCGGCATGGACATCGAGCAGCTGGCCGAGACGCGCCCCGAGGCCCTGGCCCGGGTGCCCGTCGACCCCAACGTCGGCATCGACGACGCCAAGGCCCGCGAGATCGTCGACGCGGCCGGCTTCGCCGACGAGGACAAGGACGAGCTCGTCCGCGTCCTCAAGCTGCTCTGGACCGTCTACCACGACGAGGACGCGACGCTCGTGGAGGTCAACCCGCTCGTCAAGACCGAGGACGGGCAGATCGTCGCCCTCGACGCCAAGGTCTCCCTCGACGCCAACGCCGACTTCCGCCACCCGGACCACGCGGCCCTCGAGGACAAGGCGTCCGCGGACCCCCTCGAGGCCGCCGCCAAGGCCAAGGACCTCAACTACGTCAAGCTCGACGGCTCGGTCGGCATCATCGGAAACGGCGCCGGGCTCGTCATGAGCACCCTCGACGTCGTGGCCTACGCGGGGGAGGACTTCGGGGGCCAGCGGCCGGCCAACTTCCTCGACATCGGCGGCGGCGCCTCGGCCGAGGTCATGGCCAACGGCCTGCACATCATCCTCAGCGACGCCCAGGTCAAGAGCGTCTTCGTCAACGTCTTCGGCGGCATCACCGCGTGCGACGCGGTCGCCAACGGGATCGTCGGGGCCCTCGACGCGCTCGGCGAGGAGGAGAGCAAGCCGCTCGTCGTGCGCCTCGACGGCAACAACGTCGAGGAGGGGCGGCGCATCCTGGCCGAGCGCGCCCACCCCAACGTCATCATCGAGGCGACCATGGACGGCGCGGCCCGCAAGGCTGCCGAGCTCGCCGCCGCCGCGACCGACTGAGCCCCGCGCAGAACCGAAAGGCGTCAACAGCCATGGCAATCTTCCTCAACGCTGACTCCAAGATCATCGTCCAGGGCATGACCGGCTCCGAGGGCATGAAGCACACCCAGCGCATGCTCAAGTCCGGCAGCACCATCGTCGGGGGCGTCAACCCCCGCAAGGCCGGCCAGTCGGTCGACTTCGAGGGTGGCGTCTCCGTCCCCGTCTTCGGCACGGTCCAGGAGGCCGTCGACACGACCGGCGCCAACGTGTCCGTCATCTTCGTGCCGGCGGCCTTCACCAAGGCGGCCGTGGTCGAGGCGATCGACGCCGGGGTCCCGCTGGCGGTGGTCATCACCGAGGGCGTCGCGGTCCGCGACACGGCGGAGTTCTTCGCCTACGCCCAGTCCAAGGGCAGCACCCGCATCATCGGCCCGAACTGCCCCGGCCTGATCACTCCTGGCGTGTCCAACGCCGGCATCATCCCTGCCGACATCTCGGGCGGTGGCCGCATCGGCCTCGTCTCGAAGTCCGGCACGCTGACCTACCAGATGATGTACGAGCTGCGGGACTTCGGCTTCTCCTCCGCGGTCGGCATCGGCGGCGACCCCATCATCGGGACGACGCACATCGACTGTCTCGAGGCGTTCCAGGACGACCCGGACACCGACGCCATCGTCATGATCGGCGAGATCGGCGGCGACGCAGAGGAGCGGGCGGCGGCATACATCAAGGACCACGTCACCAAGCCGGTCGTCGGCTACGTCGCCGGCTTCACCGCGCCGGAGGGCAAGACGATGGGCCACGCCGGTGCCATCGTCTCCGGGTCCTCAGGCACGGCACAGGCCAAGAAGGAGGCCCTCGAGGCTGCGGGCGTCCAGGTCGGCAAGACCCCGTCAGAGACCGCGCAGCTCATGCGCGCGATCATGCAGGGCCAGGGAATGTAGCCCTCCCGCACACCTCGGACGACGAGGGCGGCCCCGGCGTCCGGGGCCGCCCTCGTCCGCTGTCGGCGTGGCCGCTCGCTCTGGGGGCCACTCCTTGTGACCATGAGGGCACATCAGCGGCCCGCCGCGCCCCGTCTCCCGAGAGGAAGAGCACTGTCCAGCTCGCCCCGCCCGTCATCTCGCCTGCCGTCGTCCGGGCCAACCTCCGGGCCAACCTCCGGGCTGACCTCCGCCCTGCGCTCCGGCGCGCTCGCCGCCGTGGGGACGTGGGCCGTCGTCGTCCTCCCGGCCCTGGTCGGCTGGGTCAGCGCACCGCAGAGCTCGGTCAGCTGGTCCACGGCGGTGGCCGTGGCGAGCGGGATCTGGTTCCTCGGGCATGGCCAGTCGATCGGAGGAGGCGGCCTCGCCGTGTCCGTCGTGCCGCTCCTGCTGCTGGCGGCGTTCGTGCTCCTTGCCCGGCGGGCGCTGCGTCGCCTGCTCGCCGCCGAGCGGGCCGGGGCGCGCCCGAGCGAGTGGGACGCCGTGCTGGTGCGCCTCGTGCCCGGCTTCCTGCTCGGGTATGCCGCGGTGGCCGTCCTCGTGGGACTCACGACCCTCGCCGGCCCGGTCCGGCCCGGCCCGGCCGGGGTGCTGGGGGCGCTCCTCGTGCCGGTCGCGGCCACGGCCACCGTCCTGCTGCGGCACGGGCCGGAGCAGCCGACGCGCCTGGGCCGACGCCTCCTGGAGAGGTGCCCGGGCGGCGTGCGCGACGTGTGGGAGGGGCAGCCCTGGCTGCCCGCCGCCTGGCGCGCCGGCTGGCGGGGAGCCGGCGTGCTGCTCGCCCTCGGTCTCGCGCTCGCCGTCTCGCGGATCGCGGCGTCCCTGCCCGACATCGCGAGGATCCATGGCGAGTACGACCTCAACGTGGGTGCTGCGGCCGTGCTCGTGGCCGCCCAGCTGCTCACGCTCGGCAACCTCGCCACGTGGGGGGTCTCCTTCATCGCCGGACCGGGCTTCTCGCTCGCGACGGGTGGGGCGATCTCCCCGGCGGGTGCGCATCCCGGGCTCATGCCGCTCGTGCCAGTGCTCGGCGCCCTCCCCGACGAGGCCAGCTATCCGCGGGCGCTGTTCCTCGTCGTCCTCCTCCCCGTCGGGGTCGGCGTCCTCGTCGGCTGGTGGACGGACCGCCGGTCGCCGGACGGCGCGTCGGTGCGGGAGCGGTTCGCCGCCGCGGGCGCCGCCGGAGCGTGCTCGGTGGTCCTGGTCGGGGTCCTCACCGCCCTCGGCAACGGCTCCGTCGGCGTCGAGCGGCTTCGTGCCGTGGGCCCGACCGTCGGGCCGATGGTCGGCGCGCTGCTCCTCGAGGTGGTGGCGGGTGCCGCCGCCTGGGTGGGCTACCGCGTGTGGCGTCAGCGTCGCGCGGTGCGCCCCGAGGACGCCGACGGCGCGCAGCAGCGGCAGAGCGTGGTCAGCGGATGAGGAGGCCGGAGCCGAGCGGGTCCTGCTGCCGCAGCAGCTCGCAGTCCGCGGCAGCCAGCTGGGTCTGGGCTGCCGCCATGCACTCCTCGTAGGCCCGCACGCTCTGGTAGAAGACCGCCTGCATCACGAGGGTCGCGAGCAGCGCGGCGGTCAGCACCAGCGTCACGACCGGCCACACCTTGTCGAGGCCCCGTTGTCCCCGCAGGAAGCGCAGCAGCCGCACGGAGAGGCCGACGGCGAGCGTCAGCGGCAGGGCCGCGACGAAGCGCCTCGGCAGCGGCAGGTACAGCGCGACGATGCCGAGCAGCGCGAGCAACGACACGGGCAGGCTGCGCCTGGCCTTCTCACGGGCGAAGTCGAGGTCACGGCGAAGCGGGCCTGGCGTCATCTGACCATCGTCGCCGATGGACGCCGACGGGACGCGTCAGGGCGGGGCCGGCGGGTTCGGTAAACTCCGCCCGTGACGAGCGAAGCGACCGGCCGCGTGCCCGTCGTCGTCCTCGTCTCGGGGTCCGGCACCCTCCTGCAGGCGCTGCTCGACGCCGCCCAGGACCCGGCCTACGGCGTCCGGGTCGCGGC